>DATMJK010000001.1:0-21618 GCA_035553915.1 Candidatus Limnocylindrales bacterium
GTGCGCATACGTCACCCACGAGTCGGCCGGGCGTCCAGCACCCCGCGGGCGGGAGGGACTGAACTAGGATCACCGGCCGCCTTCTCTAGGAACGCCGACGTATGGGCTTGGGCCACCGTCCTCAACGTTCTGGCCGTACGCTGGGATCCCGCCCTATCGCCTGTATTCGGCCTGACGGAAGGTCAGCTGGATGCGCTGGTACCTACCGCCCGCGCGGTCTTGGCTCGTTATGGAGATGAGCCTCGCCATAGGGATGATGACTTCCACGAGGGTGAGCACATGGCACGAGGACTGCGAGCTCATGTGGATGAGCCGATCTTTCACTCACTCGACGCCGTTGCGACGATGCTGCCGATGCGAGAGGATGAGCATAGGACTACGGCCAGTTGGGCTACTGTTCTAGGCCCTCGTTTGGATTACGCACGCTCATCGCCACCAGGCAGCATAGTTCCGATTGGCATTGAGCACCGGCTTGCCAAGTGCCGTGCCGCTCTAGAAGCGCGCCGACATCCGCTGCCGGGTAGGCTTCCCAGGGTGCGGGACGACGACGAGTACTTGGCGGCCGAGCATCCCGAGGGCAGTGTTTGGTTTTCACCGCACGGTTGCCTTGCCTTGATAGTGACGGCAAGTCTCGGACAGGTAGTGATGCCGATCCTTGTCGGCGGCCTCTCTGAGTCAGGTCGCCGCGGGCTGCTTGATTGGGCGCGCAACCGCGCCGTTGCGGAAGAGATAGACCCCGCGACCCTGGTCATACGCCCGAAGTGGGAAGCCGAGGCGGATTGAATGTACGGCCCCCCTAAGCGTGAGCCTTGCAGGTGGCGCGTCGAGCAATGACGACGCAACGTGCTCTTCATCGCATCGGGCCATCGGCCTGAGGACCACATCAACCAGGACTCACCGGTACCTAGGACGCTGAAGGCCGTCGCGGGCGATGTATCTTGCGCGACGGTAGGCACCCGCAAGGTCGACGCCGCGCCGCCGGATTGCCAGCCGGCCGCGGGCGCAGGATGATGGGCCGATGAACGAACACACCGGCGCGACCGATCCCCAGGCGTGGCGCGAACTCGCGCGCCAGCTGCGCATCGACTCGGTCCGGGTGAGCAGCGCCGCCGGCTCAGGCCATCCGACCTCGTCCCTCTCGTCGGCCGAGCTGATGGCCGTGCTGCTGGCGAAGCACATGCGCTACCGCCCGCAGGCGCCCGACGATCCGCGCAACGACCACCTGATCTTCTCCAAGGGCCACGCCTCGCCGCTCTACTACGCGATCCTGCGCGCCCTCGGCGCGGTCGACGAGGCCGAGCTGATGACCTACCGCCAGCAGGGCAGCCGGCTGGAGGGCCACCCAACGCCCGTCCTGCCGTGGGTCGACGTCGCCACCGGCTCGCTCGGCCAGGGCCTGCCGATCGGGGTCGGTGTCGCGCTGGCAGGCAAGCGGCTGGATAGGCTGCCCTACCGGACGTGGGTGCTGTGCGGCGACAGCGAGATGGCTGAGGGGTCGATGTGGGAGGCGTTCGCCCAGGCCTCCTTTGATCGGCTGGACAACCTCGTGGCGATCATCGACGTCAACCGCCTCGGCCAGACAGGCCCGACTCGCTATGAGTGGGACCTGGCTGTCTACAGCGACCGCGCCCGCGCCTTCGGCTGGCACTCGATCGAGATCGACGGCCACGATGTCGAGCAGGTGGACCGCGCGTACGAGGAGGCGCTGGCCACCACCGGCCGGCCGACGGTGATCGTTGCGCGAACGGTCAAGGGGGAGGGGGTCAGCGCAGTGGCGAACACGCTGGGCGCCCACGGCAAGGCCGTCGAGGACGAGGCGGCGGCTCTGGCCGAGCTGGGGGAGCGGCCAAACATCACGGTCACCCCGGCAGAGCCGGAGAGCGAAGGCAGCCCGCACCGCTTCCCAGACGGTGGCGGCCTTGAGCTGCCGCGCTACGAGAAGGGCAAGAGCGTCGCCACGCGCAAGGCCTTCGGCGAGGCGCTGGCAGCGCTCGGCGCTGCCCGACCGGACGTCGTCGCGCTCGACGGCGAGGTGGGCAACTCGACCTACACCGAGCTTTTCGAGAAGCAGCACCCCGAGCGCTTCTTCCAGATGTACATCGCCGAGCAGCAGATGATCGCCGCCGCCGTCGGCCTGCAGGTCCGTGGCTGGCGGCCCTTCGCGGCGACGTTCGCCGCCTTCCTGAGCCGGGCCTACGACTTCGTGCGCATGGCCGCCGTCAGCCGGGCGACGCTGGCACTGTCCGGCTCCCATGCCGGGGTCAGCATCGGCGAAGACGGGCCCTCGCAGATGGGCCTCGAGGACCTGGCCATGATGCGTGCCGTCCACGGCAGCACGGTCCTCTACCCGTGCGACGCCAACCAGACCGCCCGGCTGACGGTGGCGATGGCCGATCTGCCGGGCATCAGCTATCTGCGCACCACGCGCGCCAACACGCCGGTCATCTACGACCCGGATGAGGACTTCGAGATAGGCGGCAGCCGCGTGCTGCGCAGCACTGACGAGGACCGGCTGGCGATCGTCGGCGCCGGCATCACCGTCCCCGAGGCGCTCGAGGCCGCCGATCGGCTGGCCCAGTACGGCCTGCACGCGCGTGTCATTGACCTGTACTCGGTCAAGCCGATCGACACCGAAACACTCGTCCGCGCGGCGGCCGAGTGCCCGGCCGGGCTGATCGTGGTCGAGGACCACTGGCCCGAGGGCGGCTTGGCCGAGGCTGTCGCAGGCGCGCTCGCCGGCGGCGACGATCGGCCGCGCATCGAGTCCCTGGCGGTGCGCATCATGCCCGGCTCGGCCACGCCCGAGCAGGAGCTGGCCGAGGCCGGCATCGACGCCGACGCCATCGTGGCCGCTGCCCAGCGGCTGGCGGGGGAGCTGCACGAAGCGATCCCCTGACCGACGCTGAGCCTGGCCAGAGGGAGTACTTTTCGCCGCTTTCGCGTTGCCGCCGCGCTGCCTAGACTCGCCATCGATGCAGATATACGAAGGCAGCGCGCGCCAGGACTACGAAGAGGTGCTCCGCTCGATCGGCGCCTTCCTCGACCAGTGCGCGATGCGCGAGATCGCGATCACAGAGACCGCTGATGGGTTCCTCGTGCAGGGCCTGGCGCCGCAGGTCGAGGAGGGCCGGCCGTGGAACGATCCCGCGGTCAGGCTGCAGAAGCGCAGCTTCCAGATCGTCGAGGACGACGTCAACCGCTTCATGGACGAGGTCGTCGCCCGGCGCAACGCCGGTCGACCGCCGCAGTCCGCGATTCCCGATCCGTTCTATGAGCACGCGTTGCGCGTGCTGGGCCACTACATCGACGAGCAGAAGCCGCGCGATGTCCTGCTCTTCGAGCAGGACCGCTCGTTCGTGGTGCGGCTGCTGATGGCGACGCGCACCGGGCCGCGCCACGTGCTGGCCGAGTTCACGCGCGAGGAGGTCGAGGGGCTGGTCAGCGGCGCCAGCCGGCTGCGCAACCGACCGGGCGCGAGCATCCTCAGCGCCAGCGCCTGACCGCCCGCGGTGCGGGCCGGAGCGGATGAAATTGTTGCTCCCGGCCTGGTCCCTGTTCTGGCTGGCGACAGCCGGTTGCGTTACCGTGTGCCGAAGGGACACCAAGCGCGCAGCCCGTCTGGAGGCCTCATGAAGCGACTCATCAAACTGCTCATCACGCTGCTTCTGGTATTGGTCGCGGCAGTCGTGATCATCCCGCTCGTCGTCCTGGCCGGCCTGTTCATCTGGCTGAAGCTGACCGAGGAGGTCGACGAGGAGGCGCTCGAGCTCGAGGAGCTGGGCGAGGACGAGGCGCCCGCCTGATCCAGGGCGCTGGCCGATCCGAAGAAACCGCCCAGCAGGGATAGGTCATCCAGCCCTACGTCGCGCCGGTGGAGCCCGGCCGTGCTCCGGTCAGCTTCCTTGTCGATTACGACGGCACGATCTCGCTGATCGACATCGGCGACGAGCTGATGGCGCGCTACTACCCTGATCAGGAGACGCTGGCGCGCAAGGACGCCGAGTACGACGCCGGCATCCTGGGCTCGCGTGAGCTCATGCAGTGGGACATGGATGTCCTGCCGGACGATCCGCAGCTGCTGCGGCGGGCGGCGGCGGAGATGCCGCAGGATCACACCTTTTCGGCTTTCGTCGGGCGGGTCCGCGAACGAGGCGCGCAGGTCGAGGTAGTGAGCGACGGCTTCGGCTTCTACATCGGCTCGAACCTCGCCGCGCTGGGCGTGCCTGACGTGCCCATCGCGACCAACCACAACGAGCTCCGCGGCGCGGCCGGCCTGAGCTTCCCCTTCGGCCATCCGGCGTGCTTCGTGTGCGGCACGTGCAAGCGCGAGCGGGTGCGTCTCCATCAGGCAGGCGGCCGTGCGGTCGTCTTCATCGGCGAGGGCACGAGCGACCGCTACGGCGCGGCCCACGCCGACCTCGTCTTCGCGCGCGACAGCCTCGAGCGCATCTGCCTTGCCCAGGGCTGGCCGTACCTGCCCTGGCAGCGCTTTGACGACGTGCTCGACGAGGTCGAGCGCGCCTTCGCTGACGGCCGCCTGCCGGAGACCGCTGAGGACCTGCCGCGCTGGCGGGCGACGCACGCGCTCGGACCACGCCCGTTCATCTGCGGTCCGGAGGTCTGGGGCCCCGATCGGACGACGCCGACCATCGCGCCAGATAGCCAATCGACCGGCCGACCTATCATCCCCTCGTGACTCGGACCTCGCCCATCGTCATCGTCCTGCTCACCTTGGCTGTGGCCACGCTGGCGGTGGCTGGCGCGCTGGCTTTCGGCCTCATGCCGCAGCTCGTCGGCGGCTCGCCGAGCGCCAGCCCGACAACGCCTGCCGCGACCGGCCCGACCTCGCCGCCGACGGCTTCGCCGTCAGCCAGCCCGTCGCCGACCCCGACTACGCCGCCAACGCCGACTGCCCAGCCCAGCCCGACCGCGCCGCCGACGGGTGAGCAGAGCTACACCGTCCGGCCGGGCGACACCCTCGAAGCGATCAGCCTGCGCTTCGGCGTCTCGATCCAGGCGATCGTCGCCGCCAACAACCTGGCCAACCCGGACCAGATCTTCATCGACCAGGTGCTGATCATCCCGGCGCCGGGCACCACGCCCGGCATCGGTGACTGCTACCTCGTCGAGATGGGCGACACGCTGGAGGAGATCGCCTACCAGCTCGGCGTGCCGACCCACGAGCTGGCTGAGGCGAACGACCTGGAGAACCCGGACGACATCCGGGCCGGGCAGTGCCTGGTCATCCCCGGGCGTGAGCCTTCGCCCTCGCCCGGCGTTAGCCCGTGATCACGCTGCGCCCGTGACCGAGATTCGGCCCGTCCGCCGTCCATCGCTTGCCAGCCGAGCCATCCAGCGGATTGGCCGGCTCGTGCCACCCTGGCTCGGTGGCCAGCTGCATCGCGCCCCACCCGCGCTGACCTTTGGCCTGACCGGGCCGTTCAACGGCCAGCGCATGCGCGTTGCCGCGGTCCGGGCGATGTTCGGCGCCGTGCCCTTCACGGCGGTCGTGGAGACGGGCACTTATCGCGCGCTGACGACCCGCTTCCTGCGCGGCCTGACTGACGCGCCGCTGGCGACGATCGAGATCAATCCGCGTTACCACGACTACTCGCGCAAGCGGCTCGCCGGCGCGCGCAACGTCTATCCCTTCCTGGGCAGCTCACCGGAGGTGCTCGAGCTGCTCGCCGCCGATGCGTCGTGGACCAGCGGGCCCACCTTCTTCTATCTCGATGCGCACTGGCTGAACAACCTGCCGCTGGTCGACGAGCTGCGCATCATCCGGCGCGCGTGGCCTGACTTCGTGGCCCTGATTGATGACTTCAAGGTCGATGGCGACGAAGGCTACGGCTACGACGACTACGGCCCGGGGAAGAGCCTCGAGCTGTCGCTGGTCGGGCTGCCCGAGTTCGCCGGCCTGCGCGTCTTCTGGCCGGCCATGCCAGCCGACCGCGAGAGCGGCATGCGCCAGGGCTACGTCGTGCTCGCCACGCCGGGCGCGATGGCCGAGGCACTCGCCGGCCTCGCCGAGCTGCGCGACGACGGCGCCCTCGGCGCTGGGTAGCGGCGGCTGCGGCCTGCAGCGATATCAGGGAATCGCTAACATCGGAAAAACCCCGGAGGAACCTAGAGCCGTGGCGAAGTATGTCTTTGTGACCGGAGGCGTGACCTCCTCACTCGGCAAGGGCATCACCGCCGCCAGCATCGGGCGGCTGCTCAAGAGTCGGGGTCTTTCCGTCTCCATCCTGAAGCTCGATCCGTACATCAACGTGGATCCGGGCACGATGTCGCCCTACCAGCATGGCGAGGTGTTCGTCACCGACGACGGCGCCGAGACGGACCTCGACCTGGGCCACTACGAGCGCTTCATCGATGAGAACCTGACCCAGCTGTCGAACGTCACGACCGGCCGCATCTACCAGGCGGTGATCGCCAAGGAGCGGCGTGGCGACTACCTCGGCGGCACCGTCCAGGTCATTCCGCACATCACCAACGAGATCAAGGAGCGCATAGCGCGCGTGGCCCGCGACACGCGGGCCGACGTGGTCGTGGTCGAGGTCGGCGGAACGGTCGGTGACATCGAGTCGCTGCCCTTCCTCGAGGCCATCCGCCAGATGCGCAAGGATGTCGGCCGCGACAACGTGCTCTATGTCCACGTGACGCTGCTGCCCGCGCTCAGTGCCACTGGCGAGCTCAAGACCAAGCCCACCCAGCACTCGGTCAAGGAGCTGCGCGGCATCGGCATCCAGCCTGACGTCATCATCGCCCGCGCGGAAGGGCCGGTCGCCGACGAGCTGCGCGAGAAGATCGCGCTCTTCTGCGACGTCGCCACTGAGGCCGTCATCCCGGCCCCGACGGCCGAGACCATCTACGAGGTGCCGCTCCAGTTCCACGATCACGGCCTGGATGCGCTGATCGTCCGCGAGCTTGGCCTGCAGGACCAGGCCAAGGAGGCCGACCTGGCCGGTTGGCGAGCGCTCGTCGAGCTGATCAAGAAGCCCAAGCCCGAGCTCGAGATCGCGCTCGTGGGCAAGTACATCGAGCTGCCCGACGCCTACCTGTCAGTGACCGAGGCGTTGCGTCATGCCGGCTGGGCGCAGGGCCGGAGCATCGTCATCCGCTGGGTCGACTCGGAATCGCTCAGCGAGGACAGCTATCGCCAGCGGCTGGGCGGGGCGGCGGGCGTGCTCGTGCCGGGCGGCTTCGGCCACCGTGGCATCGAGGGCAAGGTGCTCGCCGCGCGCTTCGCGCGGGAGGAGCGGGTGCCGTACCTGGGCCTGTGCCTCGGCCTGCAGTGCGGAGTGATCGAGTTCGCGCGCGACGTCGTGGGCGCCAAGGGTGCCAACTCGACCGAGTTCGACCTGTTCACTGACAACCCGGTCATCGACTTCATGCCTGACCAGCGCGAGATGGAGGAGAAGGGCGGCACGATGCGTCTCGGCCTCTACCCGGCGCGGCTATCGCCCGGCTCGAAGGCGGCGCAGGCATATGGCGAGGAGGTCGTCTACGAGCGCCACCGCCACCGCTTCGAGGTGAGCAACCGCTACCGCGAGGCGCTGGAGCAATCCGGCATGGTCCTGTCCGGCCAATCGCCCGATGGCCGGCTGGTGGAGATAGTCGAGCTGAAGGACCACCCCTGGTTCGTGGCCAGCCAGTTCCATCCAGAGTTCCGCTCGCGGCCGGATCGGCCGCACCCGCTCTTTAGCGGTTTCGTGGAAGCGGCCGTGGCCCATGCCGGCAAGCCGGCGGAGCGTCGGGCCGAGCAGCGCTCGCCGACCGCAGTCTCCATCGACCGCTGAGCTCCGCGTGACCGCTCCGCCTCTTGACGAGTTCCTCGTACGCCATGCCGCAGGGCCATTGATGGCGCTGGATCCTGCGCTGGTCGAAGCCCGGCGTAGCGTTACGACGGCGCTGGAAGCCCTGGCTGCGGTGGAGGACAGCCGGCTCGAGCGTCCATGGCCGTGGCGCGGTGAAGAGGCAGACGTGCGCTACGGGCTGTACCGCCAGTTCGAGGCACTGGAGCAGGCTGGGGCAGTGGCCCGCCGCATGATCGCGCGCGGCAACCCGGCCGAGCCAGCTGCACGGCCGATGATCGCCGCCGCGACGGCGGCCCGCTGGGACGCCCACGGCCTCGTGGCCGGGATGGCCGACGACGAGCTCGACCGTGATCCGGGCAACGGCGAGTGGACACTCCGCCAGACGCTGGCCCACATCGTGGCCGGCCAGCGCGGCTACAACTGGGGCAGTGCCTGGTGGCTCTCGCGGCGCGATGCGCCGGCGGAAGACTTCCCGAAGTACATCCCCGAGGGCGTGTCGACCGGCATGCCAGACGAAGAGGAAGAGGGAAAGGGAACGCTGGCGGACATTCGGAACCGGCTCGATGCAGTCCTCGACCAGGGCGCGATGGTGTTCGCCGGGGTGGATGAGAGCCAGCTGGCCGTCCGGGCGCGCTGGTCGGGCATCGCCGTCGACATCGGCTTCCGCCTCGGACGCTGGTCGTCGCACATCCGCGAGCACACCGTCCAGCTCGAGAAGACGCTGGCCATGCTCGGCCGGCCGCTGTCCGAGGTCGAGCGCGTGGTGCGCCTCATCGCCGGCGCGTACGGCCGGGTGGAAGAGACGCTGTACATGTGGCCGGCCGAGGAGCCGTCGGTCAGGGAAGCGACACGTGCCATCCGAGAGGCAACGGCTGCGATCGCCGAAGACGCGGCGAGCGTGCTCCGGGCGGCCCGTTCCGCAGGCGAGGCCGCCACCTGAGCGGGGTCATCTTTGGCCTTGGCTTGACGCTGCTGCAACCCACATCGGCCTAGACTGCGGGGCATGAGAAGGAGCCCTGACTGATGAAGATCTTCCTGGACACTGCTGACATCGAAGAGATTCGAGTCGTCAAGCGCTGGGGCGTGCTCGACGGCGTGACCACCAATCCAAGCCTGTACGGCAAGATCGGCGGCTCGTACGAGGACATCCTGCGCGAGATCTGCGACCTGGTTCCCGGCCCGGTCAGCGCTGAGGTCGTCGCCGAGGACGTCGACGGCATGCTCCGCGAGGGCCGAGCCTTCGCCAAGCTTGCGCCGAACATCGTCGTCAAGGTGCCCATGAGCGAAGCCGGCCTGGAAGCCATCGCACGCTTCGCCGAAGAGGGCATCAAGACCAACTGCACGCTCATCTTCACGGCCAATCAGGGCCTGCTGGCGGCGAAGGCCGGCGCCTCGCTGCTCTCGCCGTTCGTCGGTCGTCTCGACGACATCAACGAGGAGGGCATGACGGTCATCCGCGAGCTGGTCGCGATCGTCGAGCTGCACGATCTGGACACCGAGGTCCTGTCAGCGTCGATCCGCCATCCTCGCCACGTGACCGAATCGGCGCTCGCCGGCGCGCATGTCGCCACGCTGCCCTTCAAGGTGCTCAGCCAGATGGTCCACCATCCGCTGACCGACAAGGGCATCAAGACCTTCCGCGACGACTGGGACAAGGCGCGCGCCGCGGCCGAGGAGAAGAACGCCGAGAGGGCAGCCGCTTCCGCTGGCTGAGCTCGCGCTGGCCCTCCGCGAGGGCGGGTTGCTAGTGCTTCTTGTCGCGCTTCGACTTCTTGGGCTTGTCGCCCTTCTTGGGCTTGTCGCCCTTCTTGGGCTTGTCCTTCTTGTCCTTGGCCTTCTCGTCGCCCTTTGACTTCTTCAGCTTGTCCGCCTTGGGCTTGCCGTCGTCTGGGCCCTGCAGCCGCGGCTCGGCCGGCGGGCCACCGGGGCCGGCGACGGCGCCGCGCGGCTGGCTGACCGCCGGCGGCTCGGCCGGCGAGGCGAGATCTTCCGGGTTGGCCGCGCCGCCGGCAGCGCCCTCGATCCCGGGCGGCTCGAGCGACGCCACGCCGCCTGCTGCCGGCGAGCCGATCGGTAGCACCAGATTGCTCGCGCCAAAGACGACCGCGAGCAGGAGCGTCGCCGCCGTCACTCCTGCCCCGACGGCGAATCCGTTCCTAGAACGGTGACCGCCCGGCGGCGCTGTGACTGCGACGACCGTCGTGGGAGCATCCGCGGCCGGGCTCGCGAGAGCGCGCAGCCCGACTGCCATCTCGGCCGCCGTCGGCCGACGGCTGGCGTCAGGCGCGAGCGCCGCGGCCAGAATCGGATTGACCCGTGCGCCTGGTCCAGCCAGTGGTGGCGGCGGTGCCTGCTGGCTCTCCACGAGCGCGATGGCGTTGGTGGCTGGGAATGGCACCCGGCCGGCCAGAGCCTGGTACATGACCGCGGCCAGCGAGTACACATCGCTTGCCGGCTGCGGCGGCCGGCCGGCGAGCTGCTCGGCAGCCATGTAGGGCAGCGTCCCGACGGCCATCCCCGCGTCCGTCAGCCGGCCCACGCCGGCCAGTCCGCAGATGCCGAAGTCGAGCAGCCGGACGCTGCCGTCCGTGCCCAGCAGCACGTTCGACGGCTTGACGTCGCGATGGATCAGTCCGCGGGCATGGGCATGGGCGAGGGCATCGGCAACGGCGGCTCCGATCGCCGCCCCCTCGGCCGGCGGCAGGGCTCCATCGCGGGCCAGGCGCTGCCCGAGCGTTTCGCCGGGAAGGTGCTCGAAGGCCAAGGCGGGCTGGCCTTTGCCGAGGTGTGCTTCGAGCAGCCGGACCACCCCTGGGTGGCGCAGGCGCCGGACCGATCGCGCCTCCGTCTCGAGGCGCGCAAGTGCCGCAGACTCATCGGCCAGGTGCGGGTGTAGGAGCTTGAGGGCCACCTCGCGCCGTCGGTGCGCGTCCCATGCGTGCCACACCGTCGCGCTGGCCCCAACGCCGAGCCGGCTCAGCAGCCGGTAGCGGCCGAGCACTAGCGGCCCGGCGGTCAGACCATTCACTCGCCACACACTGGCCGCTGAAGGGATGCGGCAGGGCCGGCGCCCGCGGTGGCCGGCTAGCAGGTCCATAACAGAGCGCCTGGCATACTTGACCGGCCTTCCGGTGGTGATATCATCGGTTCGTCCCCGCTTCCCCAGTCGTGCGGCTCTGGTCGTTCGATCTCGGGGCCGTCCCAACGTCGCGACTGCGCGGTCCATTGCATGTGCGCGGGCGGGAGATTGCCCAATTTGAGGCTGCGCGGGCCAGGCGCACTGGCCGATCCCACGAAGGAACCGTTCCCTCGATGAACATCAACGAACTCAAGAGCAAGAACTTCAACCAGCTGGTGCAGATCGGCGGCGACCTGGGAGTTGCTGACGCAGGCGAGCTGCGCAAGGAGGACCTGGTCGAGCGCATCCTGCAGGGCCAGGTCGAGAAGAGCGGCCAGCAGTATGCGACCGGCATCCTCGATGTCGTCGACGACGGCTACGGCTTCCTGCGCCGGCGCGGCGTCATGCCCAGCCCCGATGACATCTACGTCAGCTCCAGCCAAGTGCGCCGCTTTGGGCTGCGCGCCGGCGACCGCGTCAGCGGCGCCACCCGGGCGCCCAAGGACGGCGAGAAGTACTGGGGCCTGCTGCGCGTCGAATCCGTGAACGGCGTTGACCCGGACACGGCCAAGCGCCGGCCCCACTTCGACGCGCTGACACCGATCCACCCGATCGAGCTGATCAACCTCGAGACGGACCCCAAGAACCTGAGCCAGCGGCTGATCAACCTCGTCAACCCGCTGGGCAAGGGCCAGCGCGCGCTTATCGTCTCCCCGCCCAAGGCGGGCAAGACGATGCTGCTCAAGGACATCGCCAACGGCATCACCGCCAACTACCCCGAGATCCTGCTGATGGTCGCGCTCATCGGCGAGCGGCCCGAAGAGGTGACTGACATGCGCCGCTCGGTCAAGGGCGAGGTCATCTCCTCGACCTTCGATGAGCCGACGGAGAACCACACCCGCGCTGCCGAGATGGCGCTCGAGATCGCCAAGCGTCAGGTCGAGACCGGCCGCGACGTGGTCATCCTGCTCGACTCGATCACGCGCCTCGCGCGCGCCTACAACCTGGCCCTGCCGCCCTCCGGCCGGACACTGTCAGGCGGTATCGACCCCATCGCCCTCTACCCGCCCAAGCGGTTCTTCGGTGCCGCGCGCAAGATCGAGGAGGGCGGCTCGCTGACGATCATCGGCACCTGCCTGGTCGACACCGGCTCGCGCATGGACGACGTCGTCTATGAGGAGTTCAAGGGCACCGGCAACTCGGAGCTCATCCTCGACCGCAAGCTGGCCGAGAAGCGCGTCTTCCCGGCCATCGACGTCCAGCGCTCGGGCACCCGCCGCGAGGAGCTGCTGCTCGAGGAGGGCACGCTGCGCATGGTCTGGACGATGCGCCGCATGCTCAGCGCGGTCGGTACCAACGAGGGCATCGAGCTGCTGCTGAACCGCCTCGCCAAGTCCTCCTCCAACGCCGAGTTCCTGGCCTCGCTCACCAAGGCGGGCAGCGTCGAGGCTTAGGGCTCGGCGCTACAGGCGCTCGCATGTTTCTGGATGACGTCGCGATCACCGTCCAGGCGGGCGACGGTGGTGACGGCGCGTCGAGCTTCAGGCGCGAGGCGCACGTGCCGCGTGGCGGGCCGGACGGCGGCGACGGCGGCCGAGGCGGCTCGGTCTACCTGCGCGTCGATGCGGGCGAGACGATGCTCCGCGACTACCGCTACCGCCACCACTTCAAGGCCGACTCGGGCGGCCGCGGCCAGGGCTCGAAGAAGCACGGCAAGGCCGGCCGCGACCTGGACCTGCCGGTCCCGCCGGGCACCGTCGTCAGCGACATCGACACGGGCGACCTGATCGGTGACCTCGTCGCCGCCGGCCAGCGACTGCTCGTCGCCCGCGGCGGACGCGGCGGCCTGGGCAACGTCCACTTCGCGACCGCCACCCACCGCGTGCCGACGCACGCCCAGAAGGGCGAGCCGGGCCAGCGCCGGCGCCTCCGCCTCGACCTGCGACTGATCGCAGATATCGGCCTGGTCGGGCTGCCGAATGCGGGCAAGAGCACGCTCCTCGCTGCCCTGACCGCGGCCACGCCGCAGATCGCGGCTTATCCCTTCACCACGCTCGAGCCCAACCTGGGCGTGCTCGACCTGTTCGCCCACAACGATGCCGACGAGCGGCGGGTGGTGGTCGCAGACCTGCCCGGGCTGATCGAGGGCGCGAGCGCGGGCGCCGGGCTGGGCCATGCCTTCCTGCGCCACGTCGAGCGGACGCGTGTCCTGCTCCACGTCGTCGACCTGGCGGCGGCTGATCCAGAGCGTGACTACCGGACCATCCGCGACGAGCTGGAGGCGCACGACCCGGCGCTCCTCGACAAGGTCACGGTCGTTGCCGCCAACAAGCTCGACCTGCCCGCGGCCGCCGGCTGCCTGCCGGCCTTTCGCCGCGCGCGCAAGCGCGAGAAGCTGGATGTAGTGCCAATCGCCGCCGCGACCAGCGAAGGCATCCCCGCCCTCGTGGCAAGGCTCGCCGAGCTGCTGCCTGACGCGGCGACGCTGGCCCGCCCGGGTGAGCCCGTGGGCGTCGTCGTGCACCGCCTCGAATGGGCAGGCGACGCCTTCTCAGTCGAGCGCGTGGATGACGGCTCGTTCCGCGTCCACGGCCGGCGCATCGAGCGCCTCGCTGCCCAGACCGACTTCGAGAAGGAGGAATCGGCCGCCCGCTTCCAGCGCGACCTGGCCCGGCTGGGCGTCGAGCGCGCGCTCCTGCGGGCGGGGGTCAGCGGCGGCGACAACGTGCGCTTTGGCAGCGTCGAGCTCGAATGGCAGGACGAGTCGGCGGACGGCGCGTGAGCAGGCGCTGGGGCATCCTCGGCGGCACCTTCGACCCGGTCCACTACGCCCACCTCGCGATCGCCGAGCAGGTGCGCGAGCAGCTCGGCCTGGCGGGCGTGTCCTTCGTGCCCGCCGGCCAGACCGTCCACAAGCCGGCCGAATCGGTCAGCCCGGCAGAGCACAGGCTGCGCATGCTCGAGCTCGCCACGGCCGGCAACCCGATCTTCGTCGTTGACCCCATGGAGATCGTCCGTGGCGGACCCTCGTACAGCGTCGACACGCTGACCGAGCTGGCGCTCCGGCAGCCGGACGACGAGCTCTACTTCATCGTCTCTGCCGAGGCCGCGCGCCAGCTGCCATCGTGGCGCGAGCCGCAGCGAATCCTCGACCTGGCCCGGCTGGTCGTCGTGCCCCGGTTGGGCTACGAGACGCCGGACCGGGCCTGGCTGCAAGAGCGGTTCCCCGACCGCGGCGGGCGCTTCGACTTTGCCGCCGCGCCGGCGCTGGGCCACTCGGCGTCTGACATCCGCGCCCGCGTCGCCGCCGGCCGCTCGATCCGCTACCTCGTGCCGGATGTCGTGGCCGGCTACATCAGCCAGCATGGGTTATACAGGAGCAGATGACCGACCCGACCACCTCCTCCTCGTCGCCCGACGAGCGGCCCGGCCTGCCCCGCCGTGCCGGCCGGCCGGGCCGCGACGGCGATCCCGCCGCAGCCAATGCGACTGACGCCGACGCGCTCGCGCTGGCCCGGCGGATAGTCGACCTTGCCGCTGACAAGAAGGCGAACGATGTCGTGCTGCTCGAGATCGGCGGGCTGACCGCGATGGCCGACTACTTCGTCATCTGCTCGGCCCCGTCCGAGCGCCAACTTGGCGCGATCGCCGACGGCGTGGTCGAGGGCCTGCGCGAGGAGGACGTACGCCCGATCGGACGCGAGGGCACCGCCGGCGCGCACTGGCTGCTGATCGACTACGGCTCGGTGATCCTGCACGTCATGGGCGCGCCCGAGCGCGACTTCTATCAGCTCGAGCGCCTGTGGGCGGACGCGCCGCTGCTGCTCAGGGTGCAGTAGCGAGCGGTCCTGGGGACAGCAGGGCTGCGTAGGAAGGTCGGCGCAAGACGCCGTACCTCTGAGCCATGCTAACTGCACTCGAGCGCACATAGCATCCCGGCCATGGCCTGGTTCGACGACGGTTGCCCGCAGTGCAGCAGGCGGCTGGTCAACTCACGATTTGACGCCACGTTCCGAATGCCTGACGGCGAGGAGCGGCTGGCGTTTGCCGTGCCGGCCGGGCTGTGCGAGGACTGCCAGCAGCTGTACGTCGACCCTGACCTGATCGACCTGCTCGACTTGCCCAAGGGCCGCTGCGTCTTCGCGATCGAGAGCGACCTGGTCCTCCAGGGCAACGCCTGGTCAGGCGCCGAGTGACCTTCCCGGCCCGACCGCGGCCGGCTTCCGCCCTGCCGGTTCACCCGCCACGCGCCTGACCCGCTCGCCGATCCAGACGATGAGGTAGAGGCGCGTCGCGCCATCGGACAGCGAGTGCGGCCCGCCGTCCGCCGCTATGCCCTTGCTCAGCAGGTCCAGCTCGAAGAGTCCGGTCAATGCACCGTCGAGCGCCGCCGGCTCCCAGGTTTGCGCCTGCTCGGCCAGCTTCTGGGCTCGGAACGGCTGAAGCTTGAGGGCACGCGCCAGCTCGGGCGGCTTCGTGCCGGCGGCGAGGTGATCGCGGATCACGATCAGCTCGCGCAGCCGGCGGTGCAGCTGCGCGACGAGCAGCGGCAGGGCAGTGCCGCCATCGAGCAGCCGCTCGGCGAGCCGGACCGCCTCGGCGGCGCGACGGTAGCCGATCGCGTCGAGGAACGCCCAGGTCGACCCTGGCACGGCCTCGCCGACGAGCGCCTCGACATCGTCGCGCGTGATCGTCCCGTCGGGTCGGTACAGGGCCAGCTTCTCGAGCTCGGCATTGGCCAGCTCAGACTGCCGCCGCCGGTCCACGTCGCCCTCGCGCACGTACGCGCCAACGCGCTCAGCCAGCAGCCGCGCCGTGCCCGGCCCAAGACGCGTCCCAAGCTCCTGCGCGCGCCGTTCGAGCCAGCCCTCCATCCGCTCGCGGGTCAGCGCCGGCAGCTGCTCGACGCGCCCGCCGGCTTGCTGGATGGCCTCAGCCAGGGCACCCGAGGCCGCCGCACCGCTGGCCCCTGCGGCCGTCAGCTCGACGAAGCACAGCCCGTTGCCCGGTGCCAGCAGCCGGGGCAGGGCCAGCGTGCGTGCCCGCGCCGCACCCTCGCGCAGCAGCGCGCCAGGCTGGCGCACGATGACCGCGCAGCCACCGCCGAACAGCGGCGACGTGGCCAGCCGCTGCTCGATCTCGTCCAGCAGCCGCGTCCTGCGCCTGGCTGTGCTGTCGCCGGACGGGGCATCCGCCTCCTCGCCGGCCGAGACGCGCCATCTGTCGAGCGGCGCGCCTGCCTCGGCCTCGAGCGCGCCAGCCCAGGCTCGCGCGGCGTGCTCGACACCAAAGGCGTCCTCGCCCCAGAAGTAGGCCAGCGGCGGCGTCGGCGTGGCCGGGACGGTCACCGCGAGCGTTCCTGCCGCGCGTTGGCGACGGCACGCCCCGCCCAGCGCATGCGCCCGAACTGCGCCGGCTCGAGCCCCACGACCGCGCAGACCTGGCGCTCCAGCTCCCGCGCCCGCTGCTCAGCCGTGGCGTGCGACTGCCCGTCGCCCGGGAAGCGCCTGTGCCACTCGGCGAAGCGGACTGCCATTGGCACGAGCCGCCGGGTTGCGCGCTTGTCGGCGTAGGCGACCAACCGTTCCTCGAGCGTGGCCGCGCGCGACCAGCGCTGCCAGTGAGCGTCGTCCGCGAGGCGCGTGACCGGGTGATTGGCCACCGCTGCCGCAAGCTCGCCGTGGCCGCGCTCGCTCAGCCAGGCGGCGCCCGCATGGCCGTGGCCCAGCGCGTGCAGCGGATGGGCAGCGGCCAGGGCCTTGTCGATGTCGTGCAGCAGCGCCGCGCTCTCGACGAGCGGCCGATCGACTGCGTGCCCGGCCCGCTCCGCACGCCGGGCGAGGAACGAGCCCACCTCCGCCACGGCCAGCGAGTGGCGCAGCAGCCACTCAGGGGGCGCCAGCGAGAGCAGAAGCTGCGCCGCCTGCCGGCGCGAGGGCACGACCATCCCATCGATTGTAGGGAGGCGCTGGCTGGCCGACCGCCGGCGCCGGGATCGGGCAGAAGCCGACGCCGGTCGAGCGGACGACCGGGCCATCGCCGAGCGGCCTGCCACCCGAGGTGAGGACGCGCAGGTCACGCCCATCAGTGCTGACCTCGACTGACCCATCGAGGTCCGTGCGCAACACCCGGGCGCCGCTGCGCTCGAGCCGCGCGACGGTCGCCGGCGACGGATGGCCGTACGGGTTGCCAGTGCCGGCGCTGATGACAGCCAGCCGGGGCGCCAGCCGCTCGAGGAAGGCGTCCGTCGTCGCGCTGCCGCTGCCGTGGTGGGCCACCTTCAGCACGTCCACCCGGCCTGCCAGGCCGCGTCCCAGCAGCCGACCATCGATCTCCTTCTCGACATCGCCGGTCAGCAGCAGCCGCCGGCTGCCGAAGTCCAGCTCGAGGACGATCGAGACATTGTTCACTCCCTTTCCGCCATCGGAGGGTTTCGCCGGCACCTGTCCTGCGATGGGCCAGTGGACCTTGGCTCGGACCCCGTCGAAGTCGAACGTGTCGCCGGCGGCGAGCGTCCGGGTCCGCTGCCCGGCAGCGGCCAGCCGCTCGCGAAACGCGGCATCGCCCGGCCCGAGCCCGATCATGCCCGGCTCGGCGATCGACCCGATGCGGTAGCGGTCGAGCAGCAGCGCGAGGCCGGCGACGTGGTCTTCATGAGGGTGGGTGATCACGATCAGGTCGAGCCGCCGGTCCCATGCCGGCAGGCGCGCGTCGAGCTGGGTCAGAAGGAGGTCCGGATCCGGGCCCGTGTCGACCAGCATCCGACTGCCGGCCGGTCCGACGAGCAGGATCGCGTCGCCCTGGCCGACATCCAGGACGGTCATGTGCAGGCGGCCGTCCGGCCGGGCACCGGCCACGATGCTGACCAGCAGCGCCACGCAGGCCACGGTTGCCGCCACCACCGTCACCGGGCTGGGGCGGCCCGAGCGCGGCACGGCCGCAAGCCTGGCCTCCGGCGCCCGCGCAGCCAGTCCATGGGTTCGCCGGCGGACCAGCGCCAGCACCACCACGCCTGCCGCAGCGGCCGTAGCTAGGTCGAACGGTGGGGCGAGATCGATGGCGGCGAAGGGCAGCGCCGCGCACATCCGCGCGACGGCGATCAGCGCCCCGACCAGCAGCGCTGCGACGAGCTCCAGCGGTGCCAGCAGGATGCCCGGCAGCCCCGCACCGGCCATACCGCCGACAGCCACCGAAAGCCCGGCAGCGGCCATCGCCGGCGCGATCAGCGGTGCCGCCAGGAGGTTCGACAGCGGCGCCACCAGCGACAGCCGGCCGAAGTGGAGCAGCACCAGCGGCAACGTCGCCAGCTGTGCCGCCAGCGACACGCCGAGCGTCTCGAGGAGCCACCCCGGGACCGGCGCCGGCGCACGCGCAGTGAGCCACTCGCTGAAAGGCGTCGCCCAGCGCAACAGGCCGGCCGTGGCCGCGACCGACAGCTGGAAGCCAACGTCAGACGCGGTCGCGGGCTCGATCGCGAGCAGCACCAGGACCGCCATCCCCAGCGCCGCTGCCGCCTGGCCACTCCGGCCGGATATGCGCAGCAGCAGCACAGTGCCTGACATCGCCGCCGCCCGCAGCACGCTCGGCGACGCGCCGGCAAGCAGCGCGTAGCCACAGATCAGCGCAATCAGGGCGATCGAGCGCGGCCGACGGGGCAGCGGCCGCAGCAGCGCGCTGGCCAATGCCGCGACGAGGGCGATGTGGAAGCCGCTGATGGCCACGACGTGGCTTAGCCCTGATGTCCGGAAGTCGGCCGCGACGTCCCGTGCGACGCGATCGCGCAGGCCAACGACGATCGCCGCCGCCAGCCCGGCCTGCGGCTCCGGCAACGCGCGAGCGAGGCTCTCGCCGGCCGCGCGCCGGACGTGCTCCAGGGCGGCGTTGGGCGTGTCGTCAGTCGCCAGCACGCTGAGCGAGCGCGCTCGGAGCGTGAAGCCGGCCCCGCTGCGCGCGAGAAACTCGCCGAAGCCCGACTCCTCGGCGGCTGGCGCCGGCTCCAGCCGGCCGTCCAGCTCGACCACGTCGCCGGGGACGGCATGTGGGTAGCGTGGCAGCGTGGCGTAGGCGCGCGGCCCGGTCTCGCCGGTCGGTGGCAGCAGCTCGACGATCGCGCGCTGCGAGCCCCGCCCCGGCGCGAAGATCGACACGACGCGCGCGCGGTGCGTGCCGGCGCTCAGCCACTCGTCGTCCAGCTGGGCAACCGCGGCTGGTGCCGAGATAGTGAGCCTGAGCAGGATCAGCCCGGCGCCGCCGAGCAGCAGCGCCGTCCCGCGCCGGCCGAGGAGCAGCGCCGCCAGGGAGGCCGTCCAGCACAAGATTACGGCGAGCAGCGTCGGCACGCCCGCGCCCAGATGGACGCCGCCCAACGCCGCGACCAGCGCGCCACAGGCCAGCCAGCCGACGCGCGGCACGCCTCAGGGTCCGACGGTGACCAGGTCGCGGATCTTCTCGAAGGTGGCTGGACCGACGACTTTCCGTGCGAGCAGGTCATCAACCGATGCGAACGGCGCCTCCAGCCTCGCCGCGATGATCTTGGCCGCCGTCGCCGGCCCGATGCCGGGCAGGGTCTCGAGCGTCGCCTGGTCGGCGCTGTTCACCTCGATCAGGCCGTTTACGGGAGCCCCGCCGCCGCCGACCGGTGGCGCCGTCGACTCCACTGCCTGCTCGCCGCGCCGCGGCACGTGGATCTTGGCGCCATCATCCAGCCGCTCGGCGAGGTTGAGCCGTATCCCGGCGAGCTCGACGTCCAATGCCGGGCTGTAGCCGCCGGCCGCCTCGATGGCGTCGCCGACCCGGCTGCCCACCGGCAAGCGATAGAGCCCAGGCCGCGCGACCGCGCCTCCGACGTCGACGAGGATCTCCGCGGTCGCAGCCATCGGCGACGCGCTCCCACCAGCCGCCGCAGCAGGATCAGTCGGCGCCGGGCCAGGGCCGAGGACCACGCCTGTGCTGGGTGTCGCCAGCGTGAGCGCGAGGGCCATCCCGGCAGCAGCCGCCAGCCCGAGCGCGCCGATGGCCACCAACCGCCAGCCGGCTCCTGCCGCCGTCTCTGGCGAGGCCGATCCCGCCCGCCCATCCGGTGCCGCCGGCTCGACGGCACGCCAATCCGGATTTCGGTCCATGCGTCCCTCCTCGGCGGAAGAACGGCGGGTACCGGCGGGCTGGCGGTCTCAGCGATCTGCGCCCGCCAACCACCCTGGGCACCGTGAGCGGTCGGTGAGCGCGGGCGAACTCTAGGCGGCCATGCTTACTGCGCGGTTATCGGGCCTGTGGACGCCCGCTGGCCGGTCAGCCCAGAAGCGGACGCACCTCGCGCACAAGTCGGGTCATCGTCTCCTCGTCGTAGGGCGAGGGCAGCCCGATCACGAGATGGCGGTAGCCGATGTCGACGTACTGGGCCAGCGCTCCAGCGACCACGTCCGGTGGCCCGACCGGCTGGTCGGCCGGCGAGCGCCCGGCCCAGGTGCTGGCGTCGCCGTTGTGGCGGAACAGGTCGGCCAGCACGCGCTGGGCCTCCTCGACCGTGTCACGGACGATGATCGGGCCCATGTTCGCCGTGCGCTCGATCTCGCGCTCGTCGCGCCCCACGTCTGCGCAGTGCTGGCGCAGGATCTCCTCCTTGCGCTTGACGTTCTCGAAGCCGCCGCCGACGTTGTTCATGTCCGCGTAGCGGGCGACGAGGCGCAGCGTCACCTTCTCGCCGCCACCGCCGACCAGGATGGGCAGCTGCCGCTGGACCGGTGCCGGCAGGTTGCGCACCTCGCGCATGGCGTAGTGCGGCCCGGCCGCCGACGGCTGCTCGCCGTGGAGCATGCCGCGCATGACCGGCAGTGCCTCGCGCAGCCAGCGCAGCCGCTCGCCCGGGCTCTCCCCAAAGTCCAGGCCGAACGCGGTGTGCTCCGTCTCGAACCAGGCCGCGCCAATGCCCAGGATCGCCCGGCCGTGGCTGATGTGGTCGAGGGTGGTGACCATCTTGGCCACCAGGGCCGGGTTGCGGAACGGGTTGGCGCCGACCATCAGCCCGATCTGGACACGCTCGGTCGCCTGCGCCCACGCCGCGAGGATCATGTAGCCCTCCAGGATGGGCCCGTCATCTGAGCCCACGATGGGATACAGGTGGTCCCACGTCCATAGGCTGTCGTAGCCCAGCTCGTCAGCCAGCCGGCCGGCGCGGAGCATGTCGGGCCAGGTCGCGTGCTGGTTCCAGCAGAGTGCGCCTAGCTTGATCGAATCACTCATGCGGACATGGTACGGCCCGCCGGGAGGAGGGCCGGCGGGCCGATGTCTTGATTGTTCGATTGCTCAGTGGCCGGGGACGAAGTCGCGCCACCCCAGCTCAGTGCTCGGGCCCAGCTGGGCGTCGGCGATGCCTGACGCCAGGCCCTTCCGGATGCGGCCAGCGACGCCGCCGATGGTGCGCGCCAGCCCGAAGCCGCTGACCTCCCGACGCGCGGCGGACGCCGTTCGCGCGGCGCGCAGCCGGGCTGCCTCGCGGAGCAGCTCCGCCTGGCGATGCTGCGCCAGGTCCAACATCTCACGGCTCATGCCTGTTCCTGCCTTCCCGTAACCTGTGCAACACGATGTTCCGGTTACAGATCGGATGATAAGGCCTTGCCAGTAACCTGTCAATGGTGTACTAATGGTTACAGGATGAACATCCTGCCTGACGGCCCAGCCCACTCA
>DATMJK010000002.1:0-19931 GCA_035553915.1 Candidatus Limnocylindrales bacterium
CGCAGCGCGTTGTCCGCACCGAGGCCGATCAGGCCCTCGAAGAAGCCGAAGAAGATCAGGAACATCAGCAGCCCGACACCCAGCGAGCCCAGGCCGCCGCGAATGACCGACGCGCGCAGGTGGAGCGCGCCCCACAGCACCATGCCCACGCCCACGGCCGTCGGGATCAGCGTCCAGGCATAGGCCCAGCTCGCCCAATGACCGGTCGCCGCCTGGTAGGACAAGATCAATCCGATCGTGGTCACGATGCTGCCCGCGACCGCCATCCCGACGCCTGCCTCGTGGTCGGTGATCAGCCCGATTGCCAGCAATGCCAAGCCGGGCAGGATGACGAAGATCGGCCAGCCGTACGCCGCGACGTCGAAGCGCACGTCCCAGCCCATGTACTGCGCCGCCAGCAGCGCCACCCCGCCGAGGACGAGCAACAGCCCGAGAACCAGTCCGGCTGCCCGACTTCCACCGCCCCCAGCGCGACGCTCCATCCCTGCCTGCCTCCCACCCCCTGCGGCTCGATCGAGCCCATTGTGACGCGCCTGCTCAGCGCGCGAGCCGCTCCTCCAGCCGGCGCCTGACCTGCGGCCACTCGTCGACGATGACGCTGAAGTAGACCGAGTCGCGCCGCCCGGCGGCAGTGATCATGTGTCGGCGCAGCGTCCCCTCCTCTGTCGCGCCGATGCCGGCCAGCGCGCGCCGCGACTGCTCGTTGCGCGAATCTGTCTTGAACTCGACGCGCAGCGCACCCAGCCTCTCGAACGCGTGCCCGAGCATTAGCAGCTTGGCCTCGCTGTTGACGGCTGATCGCTGCCACGGTCGGGCGAGCCAGGTGAAGCCGATCTCGAGCCGCCGGTGGGCTGGCTCGATCGACAGGAAGCGCGTGCTACCGACCGCGCGGCCGGTCGAGCGCTCGATCGTGGCGAACGGCACCATCCGGCCGGCATCGGCCTCGACCAGCGCCGCCTCGACAAAGGCGCCCATCTCCGCCGGCGTGGTCACGGGCGCCGGCATCCAGCGCCATACCTCAGGCTCTAGGCCGAGCTCGGCGAGCGATGCCGCGTGCTGCGGCCCGAGCGGCTCGAGGCGCACGAAGCGGCCCTCGAGCGTCACGGGCTGGACCCAGCGGCCCGGCCCGGCCACCTAGCGCTCCGCGAACTCGCGGACGCGGATCTGGCGCGCCAGCTCGTCGGCCGATTCGGCGAGCTGCCGCGAGAGCGTCGGCAGGCTGCCGTTGAGCGAGGCCAGCAGCTCGTGCGAGCGGTCGAGCACGCGCCGCTCGGAGCGGTAGCCGGGGAACATGGTCAGCATGTACGAGCGCGCGAACGGATGGTCGCGCTTCTCGAAGACGCCGCGCACCTCGTCGAAGAAGCGCCCGGCATAGGGCGCCAGCAGGTCCGCCTGGTGGATCCAGAAGAAGCCTTGCATGGCCGCCCGAGTCAGGTGGAACGAGCCGTAGCCATCGCCGTGGATGAGCCGCCAGGCCTCTGCCTTGGCATCCGCCGCCGGCACTGCCGCGGCGGCACGGATCATCGCCCGCCGACCGCGATCGGACGGGTCGCGCCCGGCCTCGACCTCGAGCTGCTCGCCCGCCCCGGGAAGGCCATGGGCAACGGCCTTGATGGCGATCTCCCAGCGCATCTCCTGGTCAAAGGCGAAACCACCTATGTCCGCCGGCTGCTCACGCAGCTCGACTAGCCGGGCTACGTCGCCTGCCGAGGCGGCCGCGGCGATCGCCGCCCGCGCCCAGATGATCCGGCCGTCGTCCGAGGTTGCGCCGCGCAGGTTGTCGAGGGCGAGCTCGAAGGTGGCGTGGGCCTCAGCCAGCCGGCTGGCGTCAGGCAGGTACCGGCCTTGGGCGATGGCCAGGCGCTGGAGCACGGAATCGACGATGTCGAAGTCCGACTCGCCGGGCAGCTGACGGCGCGCGATCGCGGCGAAGTCGAGCGAGCTCAGCTGGCAGTCGCGGACCATCTCCCACAGCGACATCCACAGCAGCTGCCGCAGCAGCTCGTCGTCGATTCGGTCAAGACCCTCGCGCACGTAGTCGAGCGAAGCGCCGTCAAGGGCGACCTTGGCGTAGGCGTGGTCGGCGTGGTTGGGGAAGACCAGCCGTGGCGCCGGCCGGCCGATAGCCTGGTCGATCTGCGCCGCCGGCCCGTCGATCCGGGCAGCCACCGCCTCCATCCGCAGCCGGCCGCCTTCCTCGCGGCCGAGTCCGATCTCGAGCGAGTGCGGGCGTAGCGTGGGGTACTGCTCGGGTGCCGTCTGGCGCAGGGTCAGCGCGGCCAGCCGGCCATCCTCCGCCCGCCACTCGGCGGCGAGCGTATTCAGCGACGCCGTCTCGAGCCACAGCCGCGCCCACTCCCCGAGCGGCTGGCCGCTGGCCTCCTCGAGGCACGCCAGGAACTGCGCCAGGGTCGCGTTCTTCCAGGCGTAGCGCCTGAAGTAGAGGCGCATGCCCTCGCGGAAGCCGTCGCGGCCGACAGCCTGGACGAGCTGCTTGAGCACCGCCGCGCCCTTGCCGTAGGTGATGCCGTCGAAGATCAGGAACGCCTCTTCGGTGTCAGCGGCGGCGCCGGCGATCGGATGCGTGGTCACCAGCTGGTCCTGCTGGTAGGCCCAGCGCTTGATGTCCGAGTTGAACACCTTCCAGGCGTTAGTGAAGCGCGTCGCCTCGACCATCGTCAGGTACGAGATGTAGGTGGCAAAGCTCTCGTTGAGCCACAGGTCGTCCCACCAGCGCATCGTCGCCAGGTCGCCGAACCACATGTGAGCCAGCTCGTGGAGCAGGACCTCGGCGCGGTCGAGGCGCTGCTTGTTCGTCGGCGGGTCGCGGAAGAGGTACGCCTCGTTGTAGGTCACCGCGCCCACGTTCTCCATCGCGCCCGAGTTGTACTCGGGAACGAAGATCTGGTCGTACTTGGCGAACGGGTAGGGCTGGTCGAACAGCGCGGCATAGTAGTCGAGGCCCTGGATGGTGATCTCGAAGATCTCCGCCGCGTGCTGCTCGAGCTGGCGCTCCATCGAGCGCCGGGCGTAGAGGCCGAGGGACAGCCCGCCGTGCTCCACCGTGCGCGCGACGTACTCGCCGCCGATCAGCGCGACGAGGTATGTGCTGAACAGCTCCGTCCGGGTGAAGCGGTGGCGCCGCCGGCCGTCGGCCAGCGCGTCGATCGACTCGACGGGCGAGTTGGCGACGACGGCCCAGCTGGCCGGCGCGCTGACATCGAATGTGTAGCGGCCCTTGATGTCCGGCTGGTCGAAGCAGGGGAACAGCCGATGCGCCTCGTACGGCTCGAAGTTGGTGTAGACATACTCGGCGCCGTCCTCCGGGTCGACGAAGCGGTGGAAGCCGTCGCCGCTGGTGTCGTAGTCGTTGACGTAGCCGATGCGGACGTCCATCTGGCCGCCGACCACTCCGGCCGGCAAGGCCAGCCGGAAGCCATTCCAGTCCGGCTCGAGCCGGGTGCCATTGACTTCGAGCAGCTCGATCTCGCGGCCGCGGAAGTCGATGAACAGTGGGCCCTCACCGCGCGCCGCGAAGCTGATGGTGACCTCGCCACGGTACGTCGGCTGGCCACCGGCCAGGTCGAGCGTGACCTCGTACTCGGCCTCGGCGACCCGTTCGGCCCGGGCAGCCGCCTCGGCCTGGGTCAGGACGTCGCGCGCGGTCGGCGGGTCAAAGGTGGCAGTCGTATGCGGCACGTGGACGGGGCCTCTCGATGCAGTTGACGGACGGGCCGCGGCGCGAAGCCGGCGAGCGGCGAGAGTGTAACCCCTAGCTGGGGTGTCTGCCGCTGCGCAGGCCTGATGATCAGGCCAGTGGCGCGTCCCGCGCTGCGACCACGGCGAGTGCTCCCGGCAGCACCCGGAACTGGGCCGGCAGTGAGCCGATCAGCTCGCCGTCGCCGATGACCGACAGCGCACGATCTGCGCTGACGTCGACCTGCTGGCCGCGCAGCATGGTCACCCGTGGATGGCTGACGTGGGTGCCGCGGAAGACGCGCGGGAAGGCGCGCAGGAAGCCGAGGCGCGAGAGGTCGCCGACGACGCAGACCTCGAGGCGGCCGCTCTGCAGGTGGGCGCCAGGGGCGACGCGCATGCCACCCCCGTAGGTGCTGCCGTTGGCCACCGCGACGAGCATCGCGTCCGTCTCCATGCGCTGGCCGTCGACCTCGATGGCAAAGCCGGCGGGACCGTAGGCCGGCATCTCGGCGAGCATCGCCGCGACGTAGCGCGGCGCGCCGCGCAGCCGCCTGATGGCCATCGCCCGCTCGGCCACGCGGGCATCGAAGCCCGCGCCGCCGACGGTCAGCACGTGGCGCGTGCGCTGGCCGGTGGCGACGCGCATCACGTCGACCTGCTGCGTCTGCCCCTGGCTGATCAGCCGTGCCAGCTCGGTCATCGGGCGGCGGCGCATGCCCAGCGCGCGGGCGTAGTCGTTGGCGCTGCCGGCGGGCACGACCGCGAAGCTGACCGGGGTCCCGATCAGCGCCTCGGCCACGGCCGCGGCATGGCCGTCGCCGCCGATGGCCACGACCATCTCAGCGCCGTCGGCGATGGCACGGCGGGCGACTGCCTCAGGCTCGCTGCCGTCGGCGCAGACGTGGACGGCAGGCTTGACACCCTCCGCCTCGAGCAGCGGCAGGAGCCCGGCCAGGGTGCGAGCCCCGCGGCCGCCACCGGCGCGCGGATTGACGATCAGCCAGACGGCCAGACTGCGCCCTCCCTGGAACTGTGGCGGCGATGTTAGTCCCACGGCCGTGGGCGCGTCAGTGGCTTGTCGGGGTCTGTGACAGCCTGCAGGCCATGGACAACATCAGCTCCCGCGCCGTCGAAGGCAAGCACCTCGAGCACAAGCATGGGCTCGATGAGTGGTCACCCATGATGCCCGAGCGGAGCGGCCAGGTGGTCGTCGTGGGCGAGCAGCCGGAGGATGAGCTGTACCGCTGCCAGCGTGTCGGCTGCAACGAGGTCGTTCGCCTCAAGGCCGATCACGGCACCCGGTAGGCGTCAGCCGCCTCAGCGCGCTGAGGCGGCCTTCTCGCGTAACGCGGGCAGCACCTCGCGGTCGTAGAAGCGGAGGAAGCCCTCCTGGTCGTCGCCGACCTGGTGAATGAACACGTGGTCGATGCCGGCCTCGATGTACTCGCGGATCTTGGACACGTGCTTCTCCGCGTCCGGCCCGCAGACGATCGCCTCGGCGATATCGTCCTCGGTCACTGACTCGGCTGCCTGCTCGAAGAACGAGGGCAGTGCCAGCTCCTGGCTGAGCTGGCCCTTCAGCGCCGCGTTGGGCCACTGGCGGTGGGCGGTACGGACTGCCTCTGCCTCGTCCTGGGCCCAGCAGACGGTCGCCTCGGCATAGCGTGGTCCCTTGCCGCCCGCTCGCTCGAAGGCCTTGACCACTTCCTCATTGGGCGATGTGGTCATCAGCCCGTCGCCCACCCGGCCGGCCAGCTCGCCGGCCTTCTCGCCGGATGCGGCGACGATGATCTGGGGGAGCTCGTCGGGCAGGGTGTAAATACGCGCGTTCTCGACGGCGTAGTGTTCGCCGTAGTGGGTCTCGAGCTTGCCGCTCCACAGCTGCCGGATGACCTCGATCGCTTCCTCGAGCATCTCGAGTCGCATGTCCGCCGGCGGCCAGCGGTCGGCCAGGATGTGCTCGTTAAGGTTCTCGCCGGAGCCGACGCCGAGGAAGAAGCGACCGGGCATCATCTCGGCCGCCGTTGCCGCAGCCTGGGCGATGATCGCCGGGTGGATCCGGATGGTGGGGCAGGTCACGCCTGTGCCAAGGCGCAGCTTCGTCGTCGCCTCGGCGATGCCACCGATCACGGTCCAGACGAATGGGCTCTGGCCCTGCGCGTCGACCCACGGGTGGAAGTGGTCGGAGATGACCCCGAAGCTGAAGCCTGCCTCTTCGGCCCGGGCGGCCAGGCGGACCAGATCGCGCGGCCCCTGCTCTTCACTGCATAGCTTGAATCCGAACTCAGTCATGTGCGCAGCCTGGGGCGCGCGACGCTGCGCCGGCGCGTGGGTGGGCCGGCCGGCGGATTACGACCGCATGCGTTAGTGGCGGGACCCGGCGCAACGCACGCCACCTTGGCCGGCCCTGGCCGTCCCTTGCCGCTGCTTTGCCGTGGGGCGGCACCAACGACCGCCATCTCGCGGAGGGCTGGCCGACCGTGGGTGTTCCTGCCGCCGGGCGGCACAGCGGACCGCACTTGGGGCCTGATCGTCGGCGTCAGAGGCGGCCGGGCGGTCGATAGTGCCGTGGGACGGCACGCCGTGGCGGGCCGTGGGACAGACGCCCCGAGCACGCCGGGGGCCACGCCGGGCGCGGCCGATCGACCGCGGCGATGCGCCTAGCGCGGGCCCTGCTCGGCGCCCTTCTCTGTCGAGGTGGGCGTGCCCAGCTTGCCGCGGCCGGGGACGAGCCCGCTGCCCGCCGGTCCGCGCTGGCCGGTCGGCTCGGTGCGGTCGGCGTCAGGCGTGTCCTCAGCGCGCGGCCGCTCGAGGCTCGCCCCGATGTCGCTGCGCAGCGACTTCTGGGCTTCGCCGCGGCCTTCCTCATCAGGCCAGTCGTCAGGACCGGGCGCGCGACCAGGTTGCTTACTCATGGCTGAGAGGCTAGACGACACCTCGTTGCACTCGCCTAGCACTGGGCCCCGCTAACCTGCGAAGCAGGATGAAGATCTTGATCACCGGCGCCGGCGGGCGCATTGGCCAGCTCCTACGCGCCGACCTGGCCGAACATGACCTGCGCCTGCTCGCGCGATCGCCCATCGAGGATGCCGCAGAGGAGGTCGTGATCGGCGACGTCAGCGACCTCGAGGCCATTCGGCCGGCCTTCGTCGGCGTCGAGTCGGTCATCCACCTCGCAGCAGCATCCGAGGTGGGCTCGGATTGGCGGCCGGTGCTGTCGGCGAACATCGAGGGCGCGCGCAACGTCCTGGAGGCGGCCCGGTTGGAGGGCGTGCCCCAGCTGATCTACGCCTCCACGACGCACACCGTCGCCGGCCACGAGCGCGCGGCCGCGCCGCAGGTCTACGAGCTCGAGCAGCAGCAGACATTTGGCATCGACATCGAGCCGCGGCCCGATTCGCTCTATGGCGCGTCGAAAGTTTTCGGCGAGGCGCTCGGCCGCTGGTACAGCGACGCCCACGGCCTGCGTGTCATCTGCCTGCGTATCGGCTACGTCTCCGGTCGGCCGGACTCGGACTTCGAGTCGCCGTATGAAGGCGAAGAGGAGCTCGATCCGGGCGAGCTGAAGATGCGTAAGCGGATGCGCGCCATCTGGCTCAGCCGGCGCGACTGCGCCCGCCTGTTCCGGGCGGCGCTGGCGTCAGATGCACGCTGGGCCGTCGTCTACGCCACCTCGGACAATCCGCGCCAGATCTGGGACCTCGAGCCCGCCCGTCGGCTGATCGGCTTCGAGCCGCTCGACAGCGCGCCGCGCTGAGGCTCAGCGAACGCCCAGCCGGCGCAGCTCCTGGAGCGCTCTCAGCAGCTGGCTGTCCTCCATCTCATCAACGTCGTCGGGCGACAGCTCGGCGACCTCCTCCGGCTCGAGCGGGCGCGCGGTCGGCTCGAGCTCGGCGGCGATGTCCGGCTCGATGCCGCGGCCGAAGATCAGCTCGCCCTCCGGCGTCAGCCAGCGCTCGATGGCGATGCGCACCGCCGAGCCGTCCGACAGCGGGAAGGTGATCAGCACGGTGCCTGTTCCGAAGGTCGTCTCGCCGATCAGCTGCGCCCGCCCGCTGGACTGGATGCCGCCGGACATGATCTCGGCCGAGCTGGCCGAGCCCTGGTCGATCAGCACCACCATCGGCAGGTCCGTCGGGCTGATGTCCTCATTGGCCGTGACCGGGATGCGCTCGCCATCAGCCAGCTCGCGGATGTAGATCGTCTCCCCCGCCGGCAGGAATAGGCTTGCCGCGTCGACCGCCTCGTGGACCAGACCGCCCGGGTTGCTGCGCAGGTCGAGGATGATGCCCTGAGCGCCCTGTGCGATTGCCTGGTCACGGGCCAAGCGCAGCTCGGCGGCACTGTTCTGTGAGAACTGGATGAAGCGCAGCAGCGCGACCCGCGTGCCCGGGACCATCGTCCAGGTCGCGGCCGGGAAGCGGATCTCCTCGCGCACGATGCTGAAGTCGATGAACTCGTCGGTCGCCGGCCGGTAGACGCGGATCTCGACGGTCGTGCCCTCCTCGCCGCGGACCAGCGGCGCCAGCTGCTCGGGCGCCAGGCGCTCGACGTTCTGGCCGTCGACCTGGATGATCTCGTCGCCCGAGCGGATGCCGGCGCGCGACGCCGGACCCCCGCTGACGACCGAGACGATCACCGGCCGGCCGTCACGCTCTCCCAGCAGGACGCCGATGCCGACGATCGTGCCGCCCAGTGATTCCTGCTCGCGGCGCAACTCCTCGGGCGTCAGGAAGATGCTGTGGCCGGTGTCGCCCAGCGCCTCGACGAGGCCGCGGATCGCGCCGTAGGTCATTGGCACGTCGCCCAGGTCGTCGCGGCCGACGTAGTGCTCGCGGATGACCTGGTACGCCTCCCAGAAGAGCTGGAAGTCAGCCGGCGCATCCGGCGGTGCGGTGTGGGCGGGGCCGGGTGTCGGGATCGGGCCAGGCGTCTCGCCCGGGCCAGGCGTGAGCGCCGGGCTGGGCGTCAACGGTGAGCCGGCCGGAGCCGTGGGAGTCGGGACCTGCGCGCCGGGCGTCGCCGTCGGCCCTGCGCCGCCGCCGAGCATGCCGCTCTGGCCGATGAACAGTCCGGCAAGGAAGACCAGCGCCACGCCGAGCGCAACCGCAGCGAGCGCGCCGGTGCGTGGCGGGCGACCTTCCGGCGGCGGGCCCCAGCCGGCGGCGGGTGACCACTGCGCGCTCGAGCCTGGCCGCCAGCCGGTCGTCCCCTGCTCCGTCTGCCACGCGCTGGGCGGACCGCCGGGCGGGTGGGTTTGGCCGGCTGGGTACTGGTCGCTCATCTACGGCGCATCATCACGCACGCCGCGCAAATGCGTCGCGCGTTCGGATGTGGAAAGCGGTTTGGGACGGTCCGTGGATAAGCCCGGCGGCATGGCTGGTTTGGTGGACAACTGGCCTTGCCTCTGCCACCCGGCGGCCATTACATTTGGGTCGTCCCGAAGGGGCCACGGAAACGGAGCCACCGCCGCTGGTTCGCCAGCGATGATGGTCACCGGCCCGGCCGGCTCCTTCGGGCGTTTTCTCGTGTGGCGCGGCCGTCGCAGCCTTGATCAGGGCGCCGGCTCGACATCGACCACCACCGCGCCCCATGGGCAGTAGCGCTCGATGCTCAGCGTCCCGTCCTCGATGTGCGAGGGCAGGCCGTCGCAGATCTCGATGGTCATGTCGGCGAACTCGAGCGAGTCGGGATCAATGCTCCAGCTCCAGCCTTCGTTGACGCCGCTGTCGCCGCGGACGATCAGGCCGCTCGGGATGCGACCCTCCTCGCCACCGGCGAGCAGCGCCTGGACGTGCGCGATCAAGTCCGGGCGGGTGACCAGGATGCGGAACTGCTCGCCCTCCACGTCGAAGGTCACGATCACGCCGCTGGGCGATCCGCCAGGCGTCGGCGCCGGCGTCACGACCGGCGAGGGCGACGGTGTGGCCGGAGGCGTCACGACCGGGCTCGGCGAGGGCGACGGCGACGGGTCCGTGCCCGGTGCGCCTCCCGGGGTTCCGGTGCAGGCGATGGCCAGCAGGCCTGCGCTGAGAGTCATGAGCAGTCGATTTCTGGACACGAGCGAAGAGCCCCTTTCCGTTGCTTAGCGATACGGACGGCCCCGGCGGGAGCCGCCGCGCTTACTGACGATCAACGGGCGGCGGCGGTTCCGCCATCCGCTGCTGGTACTGCCCGCTAGAAGACCTGGGGGCACCACGGCTGGACCGGGCTGGCGAGCATGCGGTCGGCACGCGCTCCGGCGCCAGTGCGAAGCTCGCGTGTTCGACCGGCACGCGCCAGCTGGGCGAACGTCAAGCCGCCAAGGTAGACCGAGGCCAGATCGTTCGCCTCGAGCGCCAGCTCGGCTTCAGCCGAGGTCCGCTCGGCTCGGCCAGTGCCGTCCTTCACGGCCAGCCGGAAGCGGCCGCCGACATCGGGCATGAACTCGTCGCTGACCTCGAGCACGACCTGGCCGTCCTGCGCGTAGCCGCGGCCGGCGAGCGCCGCCGGCACGTCGAGCAGCCGCAGCCACAGGCCGTCGCCGATGCGCAGGCCGAGCAGCCCTGGCTGCTCGAGCTGGAGCAGCAGCGGCGAGTCGGGCGGGCCGAGGCCGCGAGTGATCGTGCCGATGAGGTCGACGCCGAAGAGGTACTGCCAGACGTCGCGCTCGGCGGCGGGATCGACGGCCTGCACGTCCTGCACGCGCAGCTCGCTCTTGGGGCCGCGATCGCCCCACTCCTCCTTGATCCGGTAGACGGCGTAGCCCGTGGGTCGTCCGTCCCGCTCGTGGACCACGAAATGCTTGCGCCCCGCGCCGCGCCGCCAGTGCGGCGGATCTGGCAGGACCATGTGCTGCCACCAGCTGTCGTCACGCGCATAGAAGCCGGGAACCTGCGCGGCGACCGCGGCGTACACCTGTGGGTAGAGCCGCCCCGCCTCGGCCGAGTCGATCAGCCGGACCTCGCCCGAAGGCGGCTGTGGTCGGCGAAAGACGGCCTTCGAGCGCTCGATGTTGATGGCCCCGTTGAGCGAAGCCAGCCCGTACCCGAAGCGCTGGTAGATCACGCCTTCCGATGCCCACAGGATGGCCAGGGCGTCGCCAGCGGCGCGTGAATCGGACAGCTGGCGGGCCATCATCTGGCGCAGGATGCCGCGCCGCCGGTGGGTCGGCATGACCCCCACGAGGGTCACCCCGGCCGCCGGCAGCTGCCGGGCGCCGGGCACTGTCAGCGAGAAGGCATAAGCTGCGGCACCGCCGACGATGCGCTCGCCGTCGAAAGCGGCCAGGCAACGCCGGTTGTCCAGGACTGCGCGCATGTGCTCGACATCGACGTCCTGGAGGTCCTCGCCAAAGGCGGTGAAGATCGACTCCAGCCAGGGCCGGTATTGGTCGTCGGTGATCGAGTCGACGCGAAGGCCCGAGGCCGGGCCGTCAGTCAACGCGAATGTCTTCGCGCGCCGGGTCGCGCTCCTCGCCACGGTCGCCCATCCGATCGATCCAGTAGTCGAGCAGGCTGCGCACGGCCAGCAGCTGCTCGCGGCCGGCTGCGCGCAGGTGACGCCGCGTGTCCTCGGGCACGATCACCCGGCTCGCTGCGCGCGAGCGCTCCATCGCCCGCTCCATCGCCGAGCCTCTGCTCTCGAGGTCGTCGAGACGCCGCTCGAGCTGCTCCACCCTGGTGTCCCTGTCGTCGATCATGCTTATGCTCCTGCCTCTCTGGTCGCCGGGCCGGCCGCAGCGACGCCGCGGGGCGGCTCGCCGAAGCGCACCGTCAGCACCTGCCCGTCCATCTTCGCACCTCTCGTCTGGGCGTTGAGCAGGAGCCTGGGCAGAACGATATTGCGTCGCCAGGCGCCGACCTGCAGGACGAGCTCGTCCGCCTTGCGCGACAGCTTGACCTCCTCCTTCGAGGTGAAGGGCAGCTCGACGACGAGCCGGTAGCCGCCGTCCTCGCGCTCGACGCGATACGGCCGGCCGCGATAGAGGAACTGCGCGGGATCCGTCGCGCCGAAGAGCGCCGTTCCGAGGTCGCGCAGGCGCTCGAGGCCGACCATCTCCTGATCGAAGAAAGGCACCGTCCGCACCGGCACAGGCGCGAACTGCTCCTCGACCAGCGGCAGGTAGCGCGACTGCGCCTCGCGCCAGGCATCGAAGTACGAGCCAACGCCGGAGGGCAGCACGCGGTTGGCGACGATCAAGTCCGTTGGGTAGCCATATAGGTGGAAGTAGGTGAACGAGCGCTGCGCCTCCTGGATCGAGACTCGCTCGAGGTTGAGCACCAGCCGGACGGACGAGCGCTCGGGATCGGCCAGCAGGCCGTGGACGTAGCGCAGCCTGTCGAGCAGGTGCTCGGCTGACTCGTAGACCTCGTCGCTCGGCATCGGCACGCCGACGATCCTGCGCAGCACCGGGCCGCCCAGCTTCTGCACACGCCGGCCGATGGGTGCGATCTTCTCGATCCACCAGCGGCTGGCCTCTGGCAGCGACAGCAGGCGCAGCGTCTCGCCGGTCGGCGCGGCGTCGACGATGATCAGGTCGTAGGTGCCCTCGTCGACGTGGTCTCCGATCCAGAGCAGGTTGCCCAGCTCGTCCATGCCCGGCAGGATGGTCATCTCCTCGGCCATCACCTCGTCGAGACCGCCCCACGAGAAGAGGCTGGCGAAGTACGCCTGGATCGTGCGCCAGTAGCGCGAGATGTTGAAGAAGACGTCCGGCTCGTGAGCCCAGAGGTTGTCAGTGATCTGCTTCGGCACAGGGCCGACTGGCACGTCGAGGGCATCGCCCAGGCTGTGCGCGATGTCCGTGGAGACGACCAGCGTACGGACTCCCCGATCTGCGCACAGCAGCGCAGTCGCGGCCGCGACGCTGGTCTTGCCAACGCCGCCCTTGCCGGTGTAGACCACGATCCTCGTCAAGGCCCCTCTTCCTCCCGTTCGCTGACGGCCTCTCCGCCGACCGATGGTAGCCCTGGCTGCCCGAGCTCGACGAGCACCGCGCCGGTGACGTTGACCAGCGTCGTCGGGCCCAGGCTCGATCGCCACTCGGGTCCAGCCGCGGTCGGGGTATGGCCGTGCAGCCAGAGCGTCGGACGGAGCCGGCGGCAGAGCCAGTGGTACGCGCGGAAGCCGGTGTGGTACGGGTCGCCGACCACGTCACCATGACCCAGCGGCGGCACGTGGCTGAGCAGGATCGCCGGCCGCGGCCCACGGATGCGTGCGCGCAGCATGACGCCGACCGCCTGCTGCCATGCGCCGAGCTCGGTTCGCACAGCTCGCCCGCGCGCCGGGCCGGGCCATGACAGCCCGGCCGTGGCCAGCCCGCCGACGTCCTCGATTCGGCCGTCAAGCTCGACCGGCACGTGCCGGTCGCCGACCTCCCAGGCGCCGCCTCGGTCGTGGTTGCCGCGGACGTAGAGCAGCGGCGCGTGGAAGGCGTCGGCAAGGAAGCCGAGGTAGTCCGGCTCGAGGTCGCCGCAGCCCATGATCGCGTCGACGCGCCCCAGCAGCTCTCGGTTGGCGGCCTGCTCGAGCGCCGGATCGCGCTCGTCCGAGACGGCCAGCAGGCGGACGATCGACGGCTGGTCGACGGACCGTCCGACCGGCAGGTCCACGCGCAGGCGCCGGATCATCCCTCCTCTTGCGCGTGATCGTGGCCGGGCGAGTGCTCGGGATGCTCGTCGAGCGGATGCTCGGGCAGCCCGGAGGCCGGACGGACGGTCGTTCGGGTGAGCCGCCCGCTGCCCGCCTCGCGCAGGTCGCGACTGCCCTCGAGGTAGGGCGCCAGGTTGCCGCCGCTGGCGGCTGAGGGCATGCCCGGCAGACGCAGCTCGACGACGTTGGCGTCAATTGCCACCTGGCCGGTGTAGAGCGCGGCGGCCACGCGGTTGTGGCCGTCGACGACCCAATACCGATCGCCGAACTTGAGCAGGTCGACCGGCGGCAGCGCGGCCATCCGATCGATGCCCTCGAGGATGCGCGCCCAGCGCGCGCGCCAGTCGGCGCCGCGCAGCTGGCGCAGCGGCAGAAAGTCGCCGCCACGCTGCGTGGGCCCTTCGACCGCCGTGCCGGCGATCTCGTCGGCCGGCACGGTCAGCATGCCAAGCTCGCGCAGCGCGGCACGGTGCGCCTCCGGATGCACCTCCCACATGTTGAGCAGCGGCTGGCGGCCTCGCTGGCGGACGCGCCTGACGCGCGCCCCGCTGCGCTCGCCGATTGCCCGCCGCGCACCGCTGGTCAGCTCGCCAACGGGTCGCAGAGCGGCGCTGAGCACAGGGCCGGCGGCGCCGGCGATCGTGGTCGCCATGCCGGAGATGCCGGAGCGGCCATCCTCGGCCGACCGGGGCACGGCCTCCGGCGGAGTCCCCGTCCCAGCTCCGGGCGCGCCGGGAGCCTGCGGCGCGGCCCGCTGCTCGTTCTTCTCCACACGCGGAGCCTACTCCAACGTCGTGCCAACCAAGCTGGCACGCAGCCGGTCCACGCTCGGGCCACGAGAAGGCCGGCTATGCCCGGCCAGAAGGAGGACCTAGCGATGGTTGAGCACTGCTGCCCATGGTGCGAGGCGCGTCTGCCGCTCGAGCTCGAGCCTGCCGCAGGCGAGCAGTCCTGCCCGGACTGCCTGACCAGCTGGCGCTACGTTGACGAGGAGCCGCCGACCGGCATGGCCGCCGCCGCGTAGGCCGTCTCGGCGAGCAGCCGGGCATAGCCCGGCTTGATCACGCCGTTGATCAGCCGCAGCCGCTCGTCGAACGGCGCGAAGGCGCTCTTCATCGCGTTGAGCGTCAGCCATTGCATCTCGTCGAGGCCAAAGCCGAAGACCCGCGACAGCGTCTCGAACTCGTCGCTCATGCTGACGCCGCTCATCAGCCGGTTGTCGGTGTTGACCGTCACCCGGAAGCGCAGGCGGCGGAGCAAGTCGATAGGATGCTCCTCGATCGAGGCGACCGCGCCCGTGTGCACGTTAGACGTCGGGCACATCTCCAGCGGCACGCGCTGGTCACGGACGTACGCCGCCAGGCGCCCGAGCCGGATCTCCCCGTCCTGGCCCACCTCGATGTCATCCACGATGCGCACACCGTGGCCCAGTCGGTGAGCGCCGCACCACTGCAGCGCCTCCCAGATCGAAGGCAGGCCAAAGGCCTCGCCGGCGTGGATGGTCAGGTGGAAGTTGGCCTGGTGGATGAGGTTGAAGGCGTCGAGATGGCGTGTCGGGGGGAAGCCCGCCTCGGGGCCAGCGACATCGAAGCCGACCACGCCGTTGTCGCGGTGGCGAACGGCCAGCTCTGCGATCTCGACCGAGCGCGCGAACTGGCGCATGGCGGTGACGATGAACTGGACCTGGATGTTGCGCCCGGCGCTGCCCTGGCGGAAGCCGTCGGCGATGGCCTCGACCACCTCGTCGAGCGACAGCTCGCCGCGCGTTGACAGCTCGGGCGCGTAGCGCACCTCGGCGTAGACCACGCCGTCGGCCGCCAGATCCTCGGCGCACTCGGCGGCGACGCGACTGAGCGCATCGCGCGTCTGCATCACTGAGACGGTGTGCTCGAAGCCCTCGAGGTAGAGCTCGAGGCTCTTTCTGTCGGCGCCGGACGTGAAGAAGCGGGCCAGTTGCTCGGGGTCGTCTGAGGGCAGGCCGCTGTAGCCCACGTCGCGGGCCAGCTCGACGACGGTTGCCGGGCGCAGACCGCCGTCAAGGTGGTCGTGGAGCAGGACCTTGGGCGCCTGGCGGATGACGGATCGGTCGATCATCTGGGCCAGATTATGCCGGCGCGCCCAAGCTGACCCAGGCAAGCGAGCGGCTCCGGCTTTCCAAAGCGCGCGAAAAGGTTGCAATCTCATAGTGCACTCGGCGCCCCGATCGGGCATACTTGGCGGCGTCGTAGCCGTAACGACAGATAGGACAAACCAAGAGCCGTCTCCCGCGCAGATTGGACCTCGCGGTCCCCCAGGACCGCCCGCCGACCGCCCCAGCGGTCACTCGCCGTGTTCCGCGGGTCCTCACCGCACAGCCAACGTCAGACCTGGCCGTGCACCCACGGGCCACACCCGCTCGCCGGGTCAGCCTCTCTCGATCTGCCGCGCCGGAGACCAAGCATCTCCGTCACCGTGCGCCGTGTGCGCGGTGTCTGGCAGAGGGGAGGTAAGAGGATTGCCGTATAGAGGCAATGGCGCGCATGGCGCGCCAATCGGGACAGCCCGTCGCAGCGGACCCAGCAGCCTGCGACGCGGACTGGTCTTTGCAATCGCCGCAGCCTTGCTCGCGATCGCAGCCGCACCGCTCTCGGGCGCGGCGCCGCGGGCCCAGGCCGCCGGCGACCCGCCAAAGGCCGTGATCATCGTCGGCCCAACCGGCGGCACCACGAGCTACTTCCTTGATGTCGCGAACTCGGTCGCCAATCAGGCTGAGGGGGCAGGCATGGACGTCCGCCGAATCTTTCACCCGAGGGCCACTCCCGAGCGCGTGCTGGCCAACATCCAGGGCGCCAAGCTCGTCGTCTACCTCGGTCATGGCAACGGCTGGCCCAGCCCCTACGCGCCTTTCCAGGAGCGGACCAAGAACGGCTTCGGCCTCAATGCCGTCGAGGGCGGATCGATCAACAAGCACACCTACTACGGCGCCAACTGGATCCGCAACAACGTCAAGCTGGGCGAGCACGCCGTGGTGATGCTGATCGGCGCCTGCTACTCGCCCGGCAACGGTGAGCCCGGCATGCCCATCCCCAGCGAGGACGTCGCCCGCCAGCGCGCCGACAACTTCGCCTCGGGCTTCCTCGCAGCGGGCGCCGGTGTCGTGTATGCCTTCGGCTGGCAGCAGAAGCTGAACTACCCGCAGCAGCTGATGACGACCAACAAGTCGTTCGACGAGATCTTCATGACGCGCAGCAACGGCAGCCCATCGGGCTTCGTCGGCTGGAAGAACAGGTACCTCCAGTCGCAGCGCACCGCGGGCGCGGTCAACCACCTCGATCCGCATTCGAGCCACGGCTACTACCGCGCGGCTACCGGCTGGCTGGACACGACCGCCAACCAGTGGCGCGGAACGGACGGCAGCGACACCGTCGAGACGGCTCCCACCCCGCCGGCCAAGGACACGACGCCGCCGTCGGTCCCGGCGGGCTTCACCGTTGAGGCCGGCGCTGGGCTGGAGGTCAAGCTTGCCTGGGCGCCCAGCACGGACGATCGGGCAGGCACCGTCCGCTACCGCGTGCTGCGCAACGGCTCACGCATTCTCCAGACCACCAAGACCAGTCACACCGACAAGCTGACCAAGGCGGGGACGTACCGCTACAAGGTGCGCTCGATGGACGCCGCCGGCAACCTGAGCGGCTTCACCACGGAGATAAGCGTCACGGTCGCAGCCGGCGACACATCGACGAGCAGTGCCGGCCCCAGCGTGCCGGCCAATGTCAAGACCAAGACGCTCGGCTACCGCCGCGTCGAGATCAGCTGGCAGGCGAGCACGTCATCCAACGCGGGGACGATGCGCTACCGCATCTTCCGCAACGGTGCGCGCATCAAAACCATCAGCGGCCTGAGCTTCGTGGATCGGCCGGCCAGGGCCGGGACGTACAGCTACAGGGTCCGTGCGCTCGATCGCGCCAACAAGCTGAGCCCGTTCAGCCCGGTGGTGACCGGCAAGGCCGTCCGGGGCGCGATCTAGCTCCTGGCCGGGCGGCTCACGCCCGGAGGCCCGCGGCGAAGGCTTGGATGTGATCCGCGGTCTCGCCGAGGCGTGGCCCGCCGACCCCGTGGCGAACGCCCGGATAGGTCACCAGCTGGGACTGCGCAAGCAGGCCGACCGACGAGCGCAAGAGCTCGACGCGGGCAAACTGGTCGGCCTCGCCCGAGATGAGCAGGACCGGGCACCGAATCCGCGACCAGTGCTCGGTCCGCAGCTCCTCCGGCCTGCCCGGCCGGTGCAGCGGGTAGCTGAGCAGCACCAGCCCGGCCGGCTGCTCGTCCGCGGCGAGCAGGCTGGCCACTCGTCCGCCGTATGAGTGGCCGCCGATGACGCAGCCCGACAGATCGTCCGGCAGCTGCTCACGGTAAGCCCGCACGGCGTCCTCGGCACGGCGGACTGGCAGGCCGATCGTGTGACCCTTGAGGCCGCGCTCGGCCAGCGCGTTGACGAAGGGCTGCATGGACGCGGCCGAGCCCGAGGCCCCGTGGGCGAGAAAGATGCGCACCCGCCGAGTCTAGTGACACGCAAGCTGTCACGGCGCTGGACCAGAGTCCGGCCATGGAACCCGCCCGCATAGTCCCGCTCCGGCCAACGGCTGACCGACCGACGCTGCTGCGCATCGAAGGCGAGCGCGTGGTGATCGATCACCTGGTGCTGGCTGACGCCTCGCTGGCGAGCTTTGTCGGCCAGCGCCCCGTGGAGGATCGACCCGAGCTTGCGGAGAGAGCGCTGCGCATCGGCCTGCTCGCGCTGCAGGACGCCGGCACGTCGCTCGATGTCGATCTCGTGCGTCGTGAGTTCGAGCAGATGGTCAGCCGCGCGCAGGCGGCCAACGAGCGCGCCGCTGAAGCGCTCGACGCCGTGCTGCGCAGCAACTTCGGCGACGAGGACGGTCGGCTGCCGCGGACGCTCGAGCGCTTCCTGGGCGATCGCGGCCAGCTGCGCCGCTTCGTCGACGAGCTGTTCGACGAGGGTCGCAGGGATAGCGCCATCGGCCGGATGCGCGAGCTGCTGGGCAAGTACTTCGACGGCGACGCCTCGCGCCTGGCCCAGCTGCTCGACCCGACGCGCATGAACTCGCCGCTGCACCAGTTCCGCTCTGAGGTGGCGGACGGGTTCACCAAGCTCAACGAGCGCCTTGCGGCCATAGAGGCCGCCGGCGCGGCGCGCGCCTCAGAGCGCGCCCGCTCGGCGGCCAAGGGCACGGACTACGAGGCGCTGCTGGAGGAGATGCTCGCCGGGCTGCTGCGCGGCCGCGGCGACACGTTCGAGCGCACCGCGGAGGAGACCGGCGATGTCATCCGCTCGCGCAAGGGCGACTTCGTGCTGACCGTAGACCCCGAGCTGTGCCGCGGGACTGACCTGCGCATCGTCGTGGAGGCCAAGGACCGGACCATCTCCGCCCGCCAGCTGCGCGACGAGCTGGCCGAGGCGCGGCGCAATCGTGGCGCCGCCGTGGCGCTGGCGATTCTCACCCCGGCGCACGCGCCGGCCGGCGTGGCTCCGTTCGACATCCGGCATGGCGACGTCTACTGCGTGATCGATCCGGATGCGCCTGATCAGGCCGTGCTCGACGCCGCCGTCCGGCTGGCTCGGCTGCTGGCGATCGCCACGCTGCGCCAGCACGACACCGGCGTGGACGCCGCGGCGGTGTCGGCCGCGCTGGCCCGGGTGAGCGCGGAGCTCGAGGCCGTCCGTGGGCTCAAGGTCCAGCTGACCTCCATCGGCCGTGCCGCGACCGAGGTGAGCCAGGGCCTTGACCGGCTGCGCGACCAGGTCCTGGCCCGCCTGGCCGAGACAGAGACGCGACTGCGCACTGCGCACAAGCCAGCCACCGCAGCCTGACCGCAACACCGCCAGTCGGCCGCCCGACCTCGCGGCTAGCGGGCTACGAGGACTGGGCAGGCCGCGTGGTAGACGACATGGTCCGAGACGCTGCCGAGCAGGAAGCGGCCGGCGCGGTCGAGACCGCGCGTGCCGACGATGATCAGGTCGACGCCCTCGGCCTGGCCGGCAGCAACGATGCCCGGCCCGGGCTCACCCGTCCAGAGTAGGTAGGCCGCCTCGACGCCCTTGCTGCGGGCGCGCTCGATGACCGCCAGCAGCTCGGGCTCTCGGTCGGCGCGGAGCTGGTCCACGCGACTGCGCAAGCCGCTGCCCTGCTCTGTCGGATCGATGACGTTGACCACCAGCAGCCGGGCGCCAAGTGACGCCGCAAGGTCGATCGCCTGGCCGGTCGCGTCGTCAGAGACATGCGTCAGGTCTGTCGCAAGGAGGATCGAGCGGATGCGGCCATGCATCGTTTGAACGGGCGCCGGGTCGGGGTCGGAAGTCGGTTGCGCAGCCTCAAGCCCAGCCATCGATCGCGCCACAGCCATCAGCAGAAACCCCCGCAGGTCATTACGGCCACCATCGGAGGATGGGCTGGCCGAGCGAAGGCGGCCAGTGACCTTTGGCCCGTAATCCGCGGGCGGAGCGGACCCGGCCGGCACCGCGTGACCGGCCGGTGCTAGCCTCCGCGCGATGGACGTCACGCGTGGTCGACCGCTGCCGCTCCAGGAGGCGCTAGAGG
>DATMJK010000003.1:0-3103 GCA_035553915.1 Candidatus Limnocylindrales bacterium
GGGTTCAGCGGACATCGGCCACCTCGGCTGGCACTTGCCGGCCGAGTATACGGTCAGCCGGCGGCGGTGCCGTACTCGGCGAGAACGTCGCTCAGCCGGCGGCGGTCCTCGCGTTGCCCGAACAGCGGGATGTCAGGGGCCTGCCTGGCGCCAATCCGCGCCGCTTGTTATCGCCTCGTAGGCACGGCCAAGCTGGAACAGGCGGCCCTCGTCCCAGGCACGGCCGATCAGCTGCAGGCCCACTGGCAGCCCCTCGGACAGGCCGCACGGCACTGACAGCCCGGGCAGTCCGGCCATGTTGACGGGCAGGGTGCAGGCATCCGACAGGTACATCGCCACCGGGTCGTCGAGCCGGGCGCCGAGTGGGAAGGCGACCGTTGGGCTGGTCGGGGCGACCAGCGCGTCGACCCGCTCGAACGCCTTGTCGAAGTCCGACTTGATCAGCGTTCGGACCTTCTGCGCCTTGAGGTAGAACGCGTCGTAGTAGCCGGCCGAAAGGGCGTACGTGCCGAGCATGATCCGGCGCTTGACCTCGGCGCCAAAGCCAGTGCCTCGGGTCTCCTTGTAGTCGGCGATGAAGTCCGCGCCGGGCAGGCGGATCGAGCGGCCGTACCGCACGCCCTCGTAGCGGGCGAGGTTGGCCGACGCCTCGGCCGGGGCGATGATGTAGTACGTCGCCAGCCCGTAGTCAGTGTGCGGCAGGTCCACGTCAACGATCTCCGCGCCGGCTGCGGCAAGGGCCGCGACGGCCTCGCGGATGCGTGCCTCCACGCCAGCCTCCATCCCGGCCACGAAGTACTGCCGCGGCAGGCCGAGGCGCACGCCGCGCAGCGACGCCGCGGCCTCGTCGTCCGATGCGGGCAGCTCGGCGGCAAAGTCCGGCACCGGCAGCGCCGCCGAGGTCGAATCACGCTCGTCGCGACCGGCCACGGCGTGGAGGAGCATCGCCGTGTCGCGCACATCGCGACCGAACGGCCCGATCTGGTCGAGCGACGAGGCAAAGGCGACGATGCCGTAGCGGCTGACCCGGCCGTACGTCGGCTTGATACCGACGATGCCGCACAGCGCCGCCGGCTGGCGGATCGACCCGCCGGTGTCAGTGCCGATGGAGAGCGGCACCTGCCAGGCCGCCACCGCCGCCGCCGAGCCGCCGCTGCTGCCGCCCGGCACGCGCTCGAGGTCCCACGGGTTGCGCGTCGGGCCCCACGCCGAGTGCTCGGTCGAGGAGCCCATGGCGAACTCGTCCATGTTCGTCCGACCGACGATCACCGCTCCTTGCTCGCGCAGTCTCTCAGTGATGTGGGCGTCGTACGGGCTGATGTAGCCCTCGAGCATGCGGCTGCCGGCCGTCGCCGGACGGCCGCGCACGAGCACCAGGTCCTTGAGCCCGACGGGGATGCCGAGCATGGGCACCAGGCCACCGGTCCCGCCATTCGCGCGAGCCTGCGCCAGCCGGGCGTCCGCCGCTCGGGCCTGCTCTGTGGCACCCGCGTCATCGGTGTCCAGCCAGGCATGAATGGAACCGTCCGTTGCGCGGATGGCGGCAAGGTGGGCATCGAGCAGCTCGCTCGCGGTGAAGTCGCCGGCGCGCAGGCCGGCGGCCATCTGCTGCGCGTGGAGGCGGTTGAGCTCGGCCACGGCGGTCAGTCGGCCGCGTCGCCCAGGATGGGAGGCACGATCACGTAGTCGCCTGACCGCGCGGGAGCGTTGGCCAGCGCCTCGTCCAAGGCAAGGCTCGGCCGCGCCTCATCCTGGCGCAGCACGTTCTCGACCTCAATCGTCTGGGCGGTCGGTGCGATGTGGTCGGTGTCGAGCTGGGCCAAGACCGCGTACTGGTCCAGGATGTGGTTGAGCTGGTCCTCGAGGCGCGCCAGCTCATCGTCGGCCAGGCGTAAGCGGGCCAGGTGGGCGACGTGCTCGACGTCCTTGCGCGACAGGCTGGGCATGGCCGAAGGATAGCCCGCTACGACGGAGGGGCCACTGCGCGCTGAGCAATCCGTGCAACGTTGCCGTGATGCACCGCAATTCGGGTGCGGTCTAATGAGTGAATCGACAAATTGATGTAGGTTCTTGGTACCGGGCGCTGACCCCAGACGGCGCCGGGGGACCCGTCACTCTGGCGCACCCACTGAATTGCTGTGATCGAAAGCCGCATCTCTGCCGCCGTCGCGACCGACGTGCTCGTCCGTCCGCACTCCCGCCGTGTGCCGGTTGAGCGCGCCTTCTACCGTGCGCCGTCGCGAGTCCTGACCGACCTTACAGTCATCGTGCCTGCCTACAACGAGACATCGAGCATCGGCGACACCATCCGCTCGCTGCAGGCTCAGACAACTCCGCCGGGCCAGATCATTGTCGTCGACGACTGCTCGACGGACAGCACTTCGGATGTGGCCCGGGCCCTTGGTGTGACCGTCGTCCGGCCGCCGACCAACACCGGCTCGAAGGCCGGTGCCCAGACCTACGCGCTGCCCATGGTCGCGACCGAGTACGCGATGGCGATCGACGCTGACACCACTCTCGCGCCTGATGCTATTGAGCTCTTGCGTGGGGCGTTTGACGACACCAACGTGGCCGCCGCCTGCGGCTTCGTGCTGCCACGCCACGTGCGCACCCTTTGGGAGCGCGGCCGCTATGTCGAGTACCTCTTCGCCTTCAGCTTCTACAAGCAGATCCAGGACTTTTACGGCAAGCCCACCATCTCGTCGGGCTGCTTCTCGATGTACCGGACCGGCGACCTCCGCTCCGTCGGTGGCTGGTCGAACCGCACGCTCGCCGAGGACATGGACCTGACCTGGTCGTTCCACCAGCTCGGTCGGGGCGTGCGCTTCGTTCCTGAAGCGATCAGCTACCCCATTGAACCGCACAACTTCGGCTTCATGAGGAGCCAGCTGAAGCGCTGGTCGCATGGCTTCGTGCAGAACGTACGACTGCATGGCCGGGGCGTGATGCGCGTCCCGTTCCTGCGCTTCTCAGTGGCTGCAGCGGTGTGGGACGCGACGATCGCGACGGCCGCGTATTTCGTCGTTCTGCCGCTGCTGACGCTGCTGATCGGCCAGCCCTGGCCGCTGCTCGGCTACCTCATCGACGTGCCGGCCATCGTCGT
>DATMJK010000004.1:0-6783 GCA_035553915.1 Candidatus Limnocylindrales bacterium
TGTGCCGTCCAGCTTGACCTCGATCGGCTGCCGGAGGACATTCCCGACGTCTTCCGGATGATCTGCGCGGCAGCGTCTGCATCTGTGCCCGCGACTCGATCTGGAAGACGCCGACCGTGTCCGCCGCGCAGATCATCCGGAAGACGTCGGGAATGTCCTCCGGCAGCCGATCGAGGTCAAGCTGGACGGCACAATCGGCATGGATGTCGCGCAGCGCGTCGTCGATTGCGCTCAGCATGCGCAGCCCGAGCAGGTCGAGCTTGATCAGCTTGAGCGTTTCGATGTCGTGTTTGTCGTATTGCACCACGACACGACCGGGCATCGTCGCCCGCTCGAGCGGCGCGATGTCAACCAGCGGCGCCTGCGTGATGAGCATCCCGCCGCTGTGAATGGAGAGGTGGCGCGGGAGCTCGGCGATGCGCGCGGTCAGGTCGAGCCAGCGATCCCAGGGCGAGAGTGGCGTGAAAGAGGCGCTCGACGCGGCGACACCGTCCGTCGCCCAAGGCGCGTCGCTACCACCCCCGTTCTTGTTCTTGGCGCTGGACGTGGGATAGCGGCCGGCGCCCGGGTCTGCGAGTCCCGTCGGGCCGCCCGATAGCGAAACGCCGAGCCTGGCGTCGCCGGTCACGCCGGCCGGCGACGACGGATATCGATCTCCCTGCCCTGCCGGCAAGAAGGGGGGAGATAACCGATCCCGCAGGCCAGGTGGGCGGTAGTCGTTGGCCGCTTCGGCCTCGCGTGCCGGCCCAACCGGCACGATGCGCGGCACGCCGCCTTTCAGCCAGCGCACGCTGACCGGCGTGTCACCCGGGCCACCCTCGTCGTCCGACGGAGCGCGCAGCCGGCCCATGCCGTCGAGCACGCCACGCTGCTCGGCCAGTTGAGAAGCCGCCTCCGCCGGCGCCTCAGCTGGGGCGAAGAACTCAGCAAAGCCGCCCTCAGCCTCCAGATCGCGCCGGACCATCACGCTGTCATACGTCTCAAGCGCCTTGGCCACCCGATCGACCAGCGGTCGCGGGAAGCCGAGCGCATAGCCGACCTCGCGGACCGCCGACCGAGCGCGGTAGGTGACGACGTTGCAGACCATGCCCGTGTGCTCGGGCCCGTAGCGCTCGTAGCAGTACTGGATCACCTCCTCGCGGCGCGAGGTGGCGAAGTCGATGTCCACGTCTGGATAGGTCGTCCGGCCCTCGTTGATGAAGCGCTCGAAGAGCAGCCGGTGACGGATCGGGTCGACGCGCGTGATGCCCAGCACGTAGGCGACGATCGAATCGCCCGCCGATCCCCGCCCCTGCGCCGGGATGCCGCGCTCGCGGCAGAAGCGCATCAGGTCCCAGCAGATCAGGAAGAACTCGGCGAGGCCGGTCCGGTCGATGACCTCCAGCTCGTGGGCGAGCTGCTTGACCACGCTCGGCGTGAGCGGGTGGTAGCGCCTGCGCGCGCCCTCATGGCACAGCCGCTCAAGCTCGGAGAAGGGCGTTTCGCCGGCGGGTACCGGGAAGCCGGGAAAGCGGTACTGCTCGAATTCGAGGCTGACGTCGCAATGCTCGGCGATCTCCACCGACGCGCGCATCCCCTCTGCCCAGGCTTGGGCCACGCGCGGACCGAGCGCGCCGGCGCCCGGCGGCAGCGCCGCCATCGCGACCGCGTCCTTGAGGTGGTACTCGCCGTTCGGCCGGCGCAGGTGGGCACTCGCGTCGAGCGTCAGCCCGTGGCGGATGCCGACCAGCACGTCGTGCAGCTCGCGGCCTTCCGGCCGGGCGTAGTGGACGTCGTTGGTCACCACGACCGGCAGGCCGAGCTCGCCGGCCAGCTCGACGCCCTCGCCGACCAGCCAGTCATCCTCGGGCAGCAGGTGGTGCTGCAGCTCGATGTAGAAGCGCCCCTCGCCGTACAGCCCAGCCAGCCGCCGGGCGGCGGCCCGCGCGCCTTCCCCGTCGCCGGCCAGCAGCCGCCGATTGACCTCGCCATGACGGCAGCCAGACAACGCCACCAGTCCCTCGGCGTGCTGCGCCAGCAGCCGGTGGTCGAAGCGCGGCACGCCCTTGGTGCCGGCCATCTGGGCGGCACTGACCAGCCGGCACAGGCTGCGGTAGCCGATCATGTCGCGGGCCAGCAGGACGAGGTGCGGGCCAAGCTCGCGCGCCCTGACGCCGCGCAGCTCCTCGCGCCGCGGCTGGCGATGTCCGGGCGGCCGTAGCCGCTCGATCGCCGGCCGCCGCGGCTGTTCCGACGCCTCGCTAGGGGCCGGCGTGGACGGTCGTCGGCGGCGGCCGCGACGGCATGGCACGACCAGGCCGACCGGATCCTCGACTGCCGCGTCGTGCAGCTCGACCTCGAGGCCGATGATCGGCCGCAGCCCAGCCTCGCGAACGGCGCTGGCAAATCTGACCACCCCATAGAGGCCCTGGTGATCGGTCACCGCCAGTGCCCGTTGGCCGAGCCTGGCCGTTTCCTCGGCCAGCTCATCGGCGGACGATGCGCCATCAAGGAACGAGAAATTGGAATGGCAGTGGAGCTCTACGTAGCCGTCGCCCATAGCCCGGCCAATATAGAACATGTGTTCTATGTCATGGCTCGGCGCTGGCGCGATCACCACCAGCGTGGTTTGATTCAAGTCGTCCCATGGTCCAACCGTCACCCTCCCTCCCAGGCAGCATGCCGTCCCGCGGTTTCCGCGGGCGCCGCCTGGCGATGCTCGGCCTGTCGCTCGTCGTGCTGCTCGCCGCCTCGCTGGTCGGCGGCGGCCTGCTACTCGTCGGCCGGCCGCTGCCCACGCCCAGCCCGGCGGCGATCGGTGGGCCCAGCGTCGAGGTGACTGCCCCGCCCAGTCCGACCACTGAAGCCAGCACTCCACCGCCGACCGCGGCCCCCAAACCCTCGCCGCCGACCCCCGAGCCAAGCCCGGAGGGACCGATCAGCCTGCCGCCCGAGAAGCTGCGCGGCTTCGTCTGGCCGCTGCGCAATGCGCGCATCAGCAGCTCGTACGGGCCACGCGACGACGGCAACATCATCATCAGCGGCGAGCGCTACCACGACGGCATTGACCTCGCGACGTGGTGCGGCGACAAGATCCGGGCGGCGCATTCAGGCACCGTTCTGTATCAAGGTCGCAAGTTCGATGAGTTCGGCGGCTACTCGGGTGCACTCGATGCCTTTTACGCTCGTCTAAACCGGATAGGCGGGCTGAAGCTCATACCGATCGTCGTGGTGATCGACTACGGCAACGGCTATCGCGGTCTATACGCCCATCTCAGCAAGGCGATCGTGGAGGCCGGGGATGTCGTTGAAGCAGGACAGGTCATCGGCTACGAAGGCGCTACGGGGCGCGCCACGGGCTGCCATCTCCACTACGCGCTCATCCGGATGGACGGCGCCTGGCTCGAGGTCGCCCCAAACCTCGTCGCAAACCTCAGCTACCCGCCCTTCGTCCGTGAGCGGGTCGATCCCCTCCTCGTCTTCCCGCTCAACAGCGAGTTCGCCCCTCGCCGCTTCCAGCTACAGCGAACCCTCCCTCCCCGACCGATCCCGCCCGAGCCCGGCTTCGGCGGGATGGGACGGGATCCGTAACACTTCGGCGCAGCAGGACGTCTCAGGCTCGATGAGCCTGGTTCGCGGTGCCATGCCCCTCCTGCGGCCCCTGATCTGGGCTGTCCTGGCGGTGACGATGATCATGGTCGGGCTGCCGGCGGTGCTCGCCGCGGCGACCTGACGCCACGCCGGCCAGGGCCGGCACCAGGCTCGTCTATCCTTGGCCCATGCGGCCGACGGCGTCCGAGATCCTCGCGGCGGGAGTGCTGATCCTGGTGCTGACCAGCCTGGTCGTGCTGCTCGTCGTGGCTACCGTGCCGGAAGGTGGCCCGCCAACGCTGCGCTGACCCGGCCGACCTCGTCGCCGTCCGGCCGCGACGCGCCGCGACCGCTCGTCACACCATCCGGCAGCCGGCCGTCTGTTATGGCAGCCACAGACTGACGGTCGCCCCGTGTGGTGCCCGGCACCTCCTCTCCGGGCCTGGAGCGACCCAAGCTGGCTCGGCCTCGGTCTCCCCCGAGGCCGAGCCTTTTCATGCTCGGCCGGCGGCCGTCAATCGAAGACGCGCTCGAGGTGCCAGCTGCCATCTACGCGGTCGAGGTAGACCAGCGCCAGCAGCTGGCGGCCGCTGAGCTTGAAGTAGTCGCGGCTGATCGGCCGGCGCCACCACTCCTCCTCGACGCGCCACTGGTTGCACACCTCGACCGGCTCGCTGCCGCCCGCCCAGCGCAGCCGGCATGGCCGGCCGGCAGCGTCGAGGTCGACATCGATCCGTGGGTGGTGGCCGAGCAGGCGGGTCATCGGTCGGGTCGTCGCGGCTCAACGCGACAGCGGCTCGGCTGTCGCCGGTCGCCACTCGAAGCGGCGCTCGGCCAGGCTCGCCTCGGGATCCAGGATGCGCGCCTGCCACACTCGGTCGGCGCCGAAGCGCAGAGCCAGCCCGGCCAGCTGCCAGTCGAGCCGTGCCGCGTGGGCCAGCTGGGGAGTGAACAGGCCGAGCTGCTGGCCGGCCGCCGGCGCTGCCCTGTCAAGCTCGAGGCACAGCCGGCTGACGGGCGCCGCCGGCAGGTTGGCCGTCAACCGGGCGAGCAGCAGCCGTTCGAGCAGCTCGGCCGCGGCCGATGGCTCGGGCAACGGCTGCTCGAGGCGCACGCGCTCCACCACGCCCTCCAGCTCGAGCTCGAGCACCGCCCGGCCGGCGCCCGCGCCGCGGCCGGCGAGCTGTGCACACAGCGCGCCGCACAGCCGGCGGAGCACGAAGCGCAGCGGCTCGAGGTCGACGATCGGTGGCTCGAGCTCGGCCTCCGCGCGCAGCCGCTCGAGCGGCCGGCGCGGCCGCAGCGGCCGGCCGTCCAGGCCGCGCGACAGGTCGTGCAGCGGGCCGCCCGGCTCGCCGAACCGGGCCACCACGGCCGAGCGCGAGATCGCCGCCAGCTCGCCGATGCGGGCCAGGCCCAAGACGCGCAGCCGCTCGCGAACCGCGTCGTCGGTGGGCAGCAGCGCGATCGGCAGCGGCGCCAGGTAAGCCGCCTCGGCGGCCGGGCCGCCAACCGGGATCGCCTCCAGCGCGCCTCCCCGTCGCGCGCCAACGACGGCCGCCACCTGGGCTCCGAAGCGGGTATTGCCGATGCCCAGCCGGGGCTGCCCGGGCAGCAGCCGGCCGACCGCCGCGAGCAGCCGGCGACACAGCACCGGCTCGTCGCCCCACAGCAGGTGCAGCCCCTCGATGCCCAGCAGCACCCGCCCGAACGACGGCGCCGCCGGGTCGTCGTCAGCTTCGATCGCCGGCGTGAACTCGCTCAGCGCCTCGATCGCGGCCGCGAAACGGCGCCCGTAGAGCACCCGGTCGGCAGGCATGAAGCGCGCCTCCGGCGCGAGCTTGTGGGCCGTGCCCAGCGGCTGGCCGCGGCGCACCCCCAGCCGGCTCGCGGCAGGGCTGAGGTCGAGCACCGAACCCGGCTCCCACGGCTGGCCGCCGACGACCACCAGCTCGGGCAGTGCCTCCCTCTCGGCCTCGAGCCGGAAGGGAAGGTGCGGCCAATCGAGGTACAGCAATCGCATTGTTTGCCTGTCGGTCTGGCTGGGTCGCCGGGGCGTTCAGTCGGTCGGTCGATCGATGGCAGGTGCCTGGTGCGGCAGGCTCAGGCAGCCGGGGCTGCGCGAGCGGGCGCATCGGTCCGGACGGGCTCGATGGTCGGCCCGAGGTCACCCTCCGGCAGGTAGCGGATCTCGATCTCCGCCCGCCGACCGGGTGGGCCGAAGCGGCTCTTGGCGACGCTGACGTCGATCCGCCGGCCAACGATGTCGCGGCCCAGGCGCAGCCAGCCGCGCTGCTCGAGCTCAAGGCGCAGGCCGACCGCCTCTGCCAGGGCGGCGTGCAGCCGATCAGCCAGGCGCACCGGCTCCAGGACGATCAGCCGTGCCCCGGCGCGCCTGGCGTGAGCCGCCAGGCGACGCAGCGTGGCGTCGAGGCGCACCGGCAAGCGGTCCGGCAGATCGACGACGAGCAGCTCTACCGCCCTGCCGCCGAGCAGTGCCCCGGCCAGCGCGAAGCCCTCGTCAGCATCCGCCGGCCGCAGGACGAGCAGCCAGCGCAGGTCCACGCCGCGGCTGGCCGCCTCGAGCGGATCAAAGCTCCGGCCAAGGTCGAGGTAAGCGGCAATTGCTCCCTGTGCCTGGGCGCGGGCCAGCCAGTGGAGAGCCAGCGTCGTCTTGCCTGATGAGCCGGCGCCGCGCAGGCAGGCAGCAGCGGCACGCGGCAGCCCGCTCGGCCCGAGCAGCGCATCCAGCTCTGGCAGGCCGCTGGCCAGGCCGCCGGCGGCGAGCGTCCGATCGACGATCTCAGGCGCGGCTGCTGGCGGGACCTCACCGTCCAGTGCCAGCACAGCCTGCGTCCGCGGCCCGGACGCGCCGCCGACTCGAACCGCCGCGCTTCCCCAGCGCGTCTCGAGGCGTGCCAGCGCGTCGCCCAGCGGGGTTACTGTGGCCAATCCGGTCATGCGCCAATGATAGAACAAATGTTCTATCGGTCAATCCGCAAAACCGGTGGAATATCGGGCGTCGGCGGCTTACCATCAACGCGATGAGCGAGCGGACCGACGAGACCCAGCCTCACGGGGCCGACCAGTCGGCAGGGGACCAGCCACCCGCCACCGACCAGACTCCGCCGACCCCCGAGCAGCCCCCGGCAGCGCCGCCCGAACAGCCATCCACAGCGGCACCCACGCCCCGCCCGGAGGATTCGCCCACCC
>DATMJK010000005.1:0-3825 GCA_035553915.1 Candidatus Limnocylindrales bacterium
GGCCTACACCAAGGAGGCCGGCGTCCGGAATCTCGAGCGTGAGATCGCGAACATCATGCGCAAGGTCGCCCGCACGGTCGCCGAGGGCCGCAAGCGCAGGACGGTGGTCGAGCGCAAGAAGCTGATCGAGTTTCTGGGCCCGCCGCGCTGGGAGTACGGCGAGCTCGAGGCGGAGGACCAGACCGGCGCAGCCACGGGCCTCGTCGTGACCGAGGTCGGCGGTGACGTCGTCGCCGTCGAGGTCACCCGGATGGAGGGCAAGGAGGACTTCATCCTGACCGGCCAGCTGGGCGAGGTGATGCGCGAGTCGGCACGCGCCGGGCTGTCGTGGATCCGTGCTCGCTCGGAGGAGCTCGGCATCTCGCGCGACATCTTCGAGAAGAACACCCTCCACATCCACGTCCCGGCGGGGGCAATCCCAAAGGACGGCCCGTCAGCCGGCATCACCATGGCTGTGGCGATGGTCAGCGCATTCACCGGCATCGCCGTCCGCAAGGACGTCGCCATGACCGGCGAGATCACGCTGCGTGGTCGGGTGCTGCCGATCGGCGGCCTGAAGAGCAAGATTCTCGCGGCCCACCTCTCGGGTGCCCGGCGGGTGATCCTGCCGCTCAAGAACGAGAAGGACCTGCGCGACGTGCCGGAGGAGATCCGCAAGCAGATCAAGCTGGTCCTCGTCGAGTCGATGGAGCAGGTGCTCGAACACGCGCTCGTGCGCATGCCCGTCGCGCTCAAGACCGCGCCGGCTGAGGTCGTCGAGCGTGGCGATGAGCTGCGCGAGCAGCCGGCGGCGCCGGACAAGATGCGCCGCGGGTTCCCCGGACCGGAGCAGCCGCCAGCGCAAGCGGAGGCGACAGCCCGCTCCAGCGGGATGTCGCCGAGGCGCGCAGCCGCGGCCGAGAGGCCGCTGCGGAGAGACACGGTCGCCCGGGAGGGCGGCCGCTAGGCCGGCACGCGCAGGGTGAGCAGCGATGGAGTACCGCGACTACTACGCTGCGCTGGGCGTGCCGCGGAACGCCAGCCAGGCCGAGATCAAGAAAGCTTTCCGCAAGCTCGCCCGGCAACACCACCCCGACGTCAACAAGGGCGACGCCGCCGCTGAGCGGCGCTTCAAGGAGGTCAGCGAGGCCAACGAGGTCCTGTCCGACCCGGAGAAGCGCAAGCTCTACGACCAGCTGGGCGCCAACTGGCAGGCCTACCAACAGGCCGGCTCGGGCAGCGGCCGGCCAGGCGAGCCGTTCGCTGGCTTCCAGGGTTCTGGTACCGGCGGCCCCGGTGTGCGCTTCGAGTTCCGCGGCAATCCGGAGGACCTCGAGGGCTTCTCCGACTTCTTCCGAACGTTCTTCGGCGGCGGCGCCTCGCCGTTCGGCGGCGGCTTCGACCAGGCAGGCGGCGGCACGCAGGCGCGCACGCGCGTGCGGACCGGCTCGATCGAGGACATCCTCGCGGGCCTCGGCGCGAAGGACTTCGAGGCCAACGGCCGCCAGTCGGGCCAGGCAACGCGCCCAATGCGTTACGAGGCCGAGGCGGAGGTAAACCTCGAGGAGGTCGCTCAGGGGACGCGGCGGCAGCTGGAGCTCGAGGGCAAGCGCATCGAGGTGACCATCCCGCCCGGTGTCGGTGACGGCCAGCGCATCCGCTTCTCTGGCGTCGGGCCGAATCGCAGCGACGTGTACCTGCGCGTGCGTGTCAGGCCGCACGCCCTCTTCGCCCGCGATGGCGCGAATCTGCGCCGCGAGGTGCCCATCAGCCTGCGCGAGGCGTTGCTCGGCGGCGAGGTCCACGTCCCAACGCTGACCGGCCGGGTGGCACTGCGCATCCCGCCGGAGACTCAAAACGGCCGAACGTTCCGGCTGACCGGCCAGGGCCTGCCGCGCTTCCGGGCCGACGGCCGAGGCGACCTGTATGCCAAGGTCCGCGTCGTGCTGCCGACCGACCTGTCCGAGGAGGCCAAGTCGGCCGCTGAGCGGTTCCTCGATCTTGTCGACCAGCCCGACCCGCGCTCAGGTCACTGAGCACACTGTCAACAATCTTGACAATGCCACTGTCAACTTTTAGGATCGCGGCATGAAGCTCGACCGATACACGGAGAAGGCCCAGGAAGCCATCGTCGCCGCCCAGCGCCTCGCCGCCGAGGCGGACAGCCCGGTGCTCGACGCCGAGCACGTGCTGGCGGCGCTGCTCGGCGACGAGCAGGGCATCCCGGCCATGACGCTGCGCGCGCTGGACGCTGATCCGGCGCAGCTGCGCGTGGAGCTTGGCGCCGTGCTCGCCCGCCGGGCGAAGATCAAGGGCGGCCAGCTGAGCCTGGACCCGCGCGCGCGCCAGCTCTTCGAGCGCGCCGAGGACGAGGCCCGCCGGCTCAATGACGAGTACGTCTCGACCGAGCACCTGCTGCTCGGCGCCAGCCAAACGGGCGGCGACGCCCAGCGCATCCTGGAAGCGGCCGGCGCCGGTCACGAGCAGATCCTGGGCGCGCTGCAGCAGGTCCGTGGCGGCCAGCGCGTGACGAGCCAGAACCCGGAGGGCACATACCAGGCCCTCGAACGCTACGGCCGTGACCTCACCCGTGACGCCCGCGAGGGCAAGCTCGACCCGGTCGTCGGGCGTGACGAGGAGATCCGCCGCGTCATCCAGGTGCTGAGCCGGCGCACCAAGAACAACCCGGTCCTGATCGGCGAGCCGGGTGTCGGCAAGACCGCCATCGCAGAGGGCCTCGCGCAGCGCATCGTCCGCGGCGACGTGCCGGAGGGCCTCAAGGACAAGCGCGTCGTGGCGCTCGACCTCGGCGCGCTGATCGCCGGTGCCAAGTACCGCGGCGAGTTCGAGGAGCGGCTCAAGGCAGTGCTGAAAGAGATCAAGGACTCAGCCGGCCAGATCGTGCTGTTCATCGACGAGCTGCACACCGTCGTCGGAGCGGGCGCGGCCGAGGGCGCGATGGATGCGTCGAACCTGCTCAAGCCAATGCTCGCCCGCGGTGAGCTGCACACGATTGGCGCCACGACGCTCGACGAGTACCGCAAGCACATCGAGAAGGACGCCGCCCTCGAGCGGCGCTTCCAGCCGGTGATGGTGGACCAGCCGACCGTTGAGGAGACGATCTCCATCCTGCGCGGCCTGCGCGAGCGCTACGAGAACCATCACGGCGTACGCATCACCGATTCAGCGCTCGTCGCCGCGGCCGTGCTCTCGAACCGCTACATCACCGAACGCTTCCTGCCTGACAAGGCGATCGACCTCGTCGACGAGGCCGCCAGCCGGCTACGCATGGAGATGGACTCGATGCCCGTCGAGCTGGACGAGCTCGAGCGCCGGCGCGTCCAGCTCGAGATCGAGCGCGAGGCGCTGCGCAAGGAGCGCGACGACGCCTCGAAGGCGCGGCTCGAGGCGCTCGAGCGTGAGCTGGCTGACATCGGCGAGCGTGCCGGCGCGCTCAAGAGCCAGTGGCAGCAGGAGCAAGCGGCGATCGGCGCCCTGCGCGAGACCAAAAGCGAGCTCGAGAAGGTCCAGCACCAGGTCGACGAGGCCGAGCGGGCCGCCGACTATGCGCGCGCCGCCGAGCTGAAGTACGGCCGGCTGGTCGAGCTGACGTCCCAGCTGCGCGAGCACGAGGCCGCCCTCGCCCAGCGTGACGGCGTCCAGCGGCTGCTCAAGGAGGAGGTCGACGCCGACGACATCGCGCGGATCGTCGCCTCGTGGACGGGCATCCCGGTCACGCGCCTGATGGAGGGCGAGCAGGCCAAGCTGGTGCGCATGGAGGACGAGCTGCATCAGCGCGTGGTCGGCCAGGACGAGGCCGTGGCGGCCGTGTCAGACGCGGTCAGG
>DATMJK010000006.1:0-5002 GCA_035553915.1 Candidatus Limnocylindrales bacterium
AGCCGCGTCTCGACCATGCCGCCGCCGGGACGCGGCAGCGGCAGGACGTTGACGGCAAGCGCGCCAAGACCCACGAGGACAATGACCAGGGGAAGGAGAACCCGCATCGGGGCGAGACTATAGCAGCGAACGGCAGCGCACCTGCGGGTGGCTGCGCGCGGGGGCCCTTGGCAGGCGCGACCTACCCATACGCGCGTGGCCGGAGCACTACCGCCGGACACGGTCACCAGGCGCAGGCCCGCCCCGGCCGTCCGGTTGCTCCTAAGCGCGGCGGCGCCAATTCCGCTGGCCGCGAACTCCTCTACTGCTCAGGTGGCGAGCGCAACGCAGAGTGCCGCCCGGCGCACCCGACATAAGGACGGCTGGCTGAGCGCTTGGGCAGACTGGAACCCCAGGTCCGCGGGCTAGCGCTCTCTGGCCGTGCATTCGACCATGTCAGCCACCGCCGGGAGGAGTTAGTGCTCCCGGACCGCGCATACGCGCAAGTTCCGCCCACCGGCACCCGCCAGCCCCGCCGTCGTCAGGCGTTGAGCGTCTCGTGTATCCGCAGGGCCAGCGTGCGGCTGATGCCGGGCACGGCCGCGATCTCGTCGACTGACGCGCGGCGGAGCTGACGGGTCGAGCCGAAGACGCGCAGCAGGGCACGCTTGCGCGCTGGCCCGATGCCCGGCATCTCATCGAGCGCCGAGCGCGTCTGCGCCTTGGCGCGCAGCTGCCGGTGATAGGTCACGGCGAAGCGATGGGCCTCGTCGCGGATGCGCTGCATTAGGTACAGCGCCTGCGAGGTGCGCGGCAGGATCAGCGGGACGGCGGCGCCGGGCAGCCAAAGCTCCTCGCGTTCCTTGGCCAGTCCCACGATGGGCATCTCGTGCAGGCCGAGCTCGTCGAGGGCGCGGCGGGCGATGTTGGCCTGGCCCAACCCACCGTCGATCACGACCAGGTCGGGCAGCCGCCAGCGCAGCTCCTCGGCGCTGCCCTCCTCACCTTCGAGGGCCCGAAAGAACCGCCGACGCAGGACCTCGGCGTGGCTCGCGTAGTCGTCCGGTCGGCCGGCAGCCACCTGTGCCGTGCGCACCCGGAAGCGGCGGTACTCGCCGCTGCGCGGCCGGCCCTCCTCGAAGACGACCATGCTGCCGACGGTGTTCGTCCCCTGGATGGTCGAGATGTCGTAGCACTCGATGCGCATCGGCGGCGCCGCCAGGCCGAGCGCCTCGGCCAGCTGCTCGAGCGCGGCCAGCGTCTTGCCCTGGTCGGCCAGCCAGCGCGCCTGGTCGCGGGCCAGCGTCTCGGCCGCATTGCGCCCGGCCAGGTCCATCAGCGCGCGGCCCTCGCCGCGCTGCGGGACGCTGATCGACACTCGGCGCCCGCGGCGCGTCTCGAGCAGCTGGCGCAGCTCGTCGGCGTCTGGCAGCTGGCGCGGCAGCAGGACGCGCGGGGGGACCGAGCTGGTGGCGGCGTAGTACTGCCGGACGAACGCACCGAGCGCCTCGTCGTCGCTCGCGTCGCCGACGTTCTCGAGCATGAACACGTCGCGGACGACGGTCTTGCCCCCACGGATGGCGAACAGCTGCACGGCCGCGCCGTTGCCCTCGCGCGCGTACCCCAGGACGTCGGAGTCGGCGCGCGCGAAGGCGGCCATCTTCTGGCTCTCCATCGTCCGCTCGACGGCGCGCAGCTTGTCGCGAAGGGCGGCCGCGCGCTCGAAGTCGGTCGCCTCCGAGGCGAGCAGCATCTCCTCCTCCAGCCGGCGCACGACCTGCTCCTGTCGGCCTTCCAGGAACAACATCACCTGCTCGATGTCGGCGCGGTAGTCGGCCTTCGAGACGGCCTCGATACACGGCCCCTGGCAGCGCTTGATGTGGTACAGCAGGCACGGCCGGGCAAGTGCCCGCTGGCCGTCGCGAATGTCGAGGGTGCAGGTCCGGAACGGGAACAGGCGGCGGATCAGGTTCATCGACTCGTCGACGCTCGACGCCGAGGCGTATGGCCCGAAGTAGCGGCTACCGTCATTGGGCAGCCGGCGCGTGCGCTCAATGCGCGGGAAGTCGTCGGCCAGGGTGATCCGGATGTAGGGATAGGACTTGTCGTCCTTAAGCCGGACGTTGAAGCGCGGCTGGTGGCGCTTGACCAGGGTCGCCTCGAGCAGCAGCGCCTCGCTGACCGTGTCGGTGACCGTGTACTCCACGTCGGCGACGCGCTCGATCGACGTCTCGATGCGCAGCGGCTGTTGCGCGCGTCCCTTCTGCCAGTACTGGCGCACGCGGTTGCGCAGGTTCTGGGCACGGCCCACGTACAGCACCTGCCCGCGGGCGTCCTTCATCAGGTACACGCCCGGCTGGGTGGGCAGCTTGGCCAGCGTTGCCTGCAGCTGGGGAGTCATGGCCAGATCGATGCTAGCGGGGAAAGGAAAACGGCCCCGCGGCGACGCGGGGCCGTTCGCTGAGACTTGAAGCTAGGGCAATGACGTGATCCGGTTCTGCGGGCCCGGCGCGATCGGTTTCGTCGGGCCGCCGAGGTACGCCGCCAAGGCGTCGACGTCGAAGCCCGGTGCGTAGACCTTGTTCGTCCCGGCCGTGAAAGCCGGGAAGCTGTCGCCGCCATCGGCGATGAAGTTGTTCAGCGAGACCCTGTAGGTCGTGCCGTCGACAATCGGGGCGCCGTTCAGCTTCATGCTCGAGATCCTGGAGCCGCAGGGCTCGCTGACGTTGTACGAGTAGGTGAAGCTGGCTGACACCTGGAGGATCACCGTGGCGCCGCCCGACCTACCCGGCGGCGTGCAGGCAGCCCACTGCTGCTCGAGCACCGCCTTGATCTGGGCGCCGGTCATGTCCTGGGTCACGACGAGGTTGTTGAAGGGCTGGACAGCGAACGCTTCCCCGTAGGTCACGACGCCGTCGCCTTCACCTACTGACGACGACGCGAACGTCAGGTCCCCGCGGATGCCGCCGGGGTTCATGAACGCGAGCTGGGCCCCTGCCGCCTGCGTGTATGCGAGCTGTGCATCGGCGATAACGTCGCCCAGCGCGGACTCGCCGGCTGAGTTCGGTGATCGTGTGATGTTGGCGGTGATCTGGCCCACGATCGCGTTGGCGATCGGGGCGACGACCTTCTTGTACTTGGCGATCAGCGTGGTCAGCTTGGGATCGGCGGGCACGTCGCGCGTGACGATCCGGTTGTTGACCATGATCGGACCGACAATCGCGCCGGTCTTCCTATCGACTGACAGGTCGATGTCGGTGATCAGCCGACCCTGCGAGGCGGCTCCGGTGACGACCTTACCGTCGATCAGGCAGTTGACCGCCCAGTTCGTATAGCCGGTGATGACGATGTCGATCGCGTCATCCATCGCCTCGACGATGGGTGGCAACGCCCCGTGCGGGTTGGTGCACGAGTTGATGGTGGCCGGGCTGCCGGCGCCGCAGCCGCTCAGGGGTGTGGGGGAGCCCACGCAGCCACCCTCGTGCAGCAGCACGACGATGACATCGGCGCCCTTCTTCTTGAGCTCCGGCACGAGCTTGTTGACGGTCTCGGCCTCATCAAGGAAGTTGACCGTGCTGATGCCGCCGGGCGAGACGATGAGCGGCGTGCCTTCGAGGGTCATGCCGACGAAGGCGACCTTCACGCCGTGCCCGAAGTTGTGGATCTTGTAGGGCTTGAAGATCGGCTTGTTGTTCTTCTTGTAGACCACGTTGGCGGCAAGGAAGTCGAACTTTGCGCCAGCGAAGCCGTCCCCATCCTGGCAGCCGTCGACCGGGTGGCAGCCGCCGCGCTGCATCCGCAGCAGCTCGCTCACGCCCTCGTCGAACTCGTGGTTGCCGACGCCGTTGTAATCGAGCTTCATGAGGTTGAAGGCCTCGATCGTCGGCTCATCGTGGAAGGCCGCGGACAGCAGCGGGGTAGCGCCGATCAGGTCGCCGGCCGAGACGAAGACCGTGTTCTTGGGGTTCGTCGCGCGCAGATTCTTGATGTGCGTCGAGAGGTACTCGACGCCTCCGGCCGGATAGCAACTCGGCGGAATGCACGTCTGGTTCGGAAATGTTCCCGCCAGGCCGCCGATACGGAAGCCCGAGCTGGAGATCGGGTCGCCGAACTCGAGCTGGCCGTGGAAGTCGTTCAGCCCGAGAATCTGGATGTCAACTGTCTTGACCGGCTTGGGGTGCTTCGCGACTGCAGCCCCGGGCACGATCAGGGCGAGCGCGACAAGGACTGAGACGAGCATCATCGCGCGGCCCATGCGGCGCTGCTCGGCCGCGGGCCTACCTGGTTTCACGACAAGATCCCTCCGCTCGGCGCCCGTCCTCTGGGTGGTGACGTGGGCGCTTCCGACCGCGATCTTAGCCCTCAGCCGGCGACCGCATGACGCCGATCAGCAACCATCGAAAAGCTCAGCGGCGCGGTCCTAATCTCTTCCGACGCCGGCGTGCTGGGCTGCCCTCAGGGGGCCCCGCGAGTGAGAGTGACTGAGCCTGCGGCATCGACGCGCCCATGGGTGTGCGACGGCGAACCAGCACCAGGTAGAGCAGGCCCGCAGCCGCAGCAGACAGCATCGCCCCCAAAGTCAGGACGGACGGGTCCTGCCACCAGGGGCCCTGGCCGGCGGACTGGCCCGGGATGGCCTGAGCCGGGTTCTGCGGCAATGGCGGTGGCGGCCCGATGCCCGGCGTGTCGCCGACCTGGATGAGCGCCATTCCCTCGCCGCCCAGCGGGTCGCGCCCCACGAGCTCGGCGTAGCCAAGTGGGAAGTCGGCCGGCAGCGCGAGATCGCCCTCGCCGTGGCCGTCGCCTTCGGTCGCGATCGAGCCCACCGCGGCGGTGGCGCTGCCCGACTGCGCGTGGAGCTCGACCGTGCTGTATGGCGCGTAGTCGACGACCAGCACATGGAACTGCCGGCCGGGCATGACCTGCTCCTCTTCCAGCCAGATCCAGGGCATGCCGCCCCCGTGGCCAAGCGCCAGGGCAGGCAGGGCGAAGAGGAGCATGGCCGCGCCGAGCACGAGGCGGC
>DATMJK010000007.1:0-15299 GCA_035553915.1 Candidatus Limnocylindrales bacterium
GATCCATGTCAAGGAGGAGCGCGCAGAGCTGGCCAAGCACCACATCGACGTCATGTGGCACGACTACTTCAAGCCGGAGCACGTCGAGAAATTCCCCGACCTGCACGCGGTCTGCTGGAAGGCGGCCAAGCAGGCGTCGCAAGTCAAGCGGACGGTCGATCTCGACGAGGCTCAGAAGCTGCTGGATCTGATCGACAAGATCGATCAGATGTGGCGCGAGACGAACGGACCGGCAACGACCCGCATGCAGCAGCTCCAGCCCGTCGGCTGACGGAGCGACGGGCGGCGTCCGCCCCCTACAGCAGGTGCGACGCGTGGTTCGCCGGCTGCTCCGCTCGTGGTCGTCGCGCGTGGCGGTCGAGGGCCACAGCATGGAGCCCACGCTGCGGCCGGGCGACTGGCTGCTGGTCGATCCTGACGCCCACCGTGGCCGAGCCCCCGCCGCTGGCGAGCTGGTCGTCGTGATCGACCCACGCGCCCCCGCACGCTGGCTGATCAAGCGGGTCGTCGGTGTGGCTGCCGATGGCGCGCTCGCCCTGGGCGGCGATAATCCAGCACACGCCCGCGAGGCGACGCTGGAGACCGTCCCGCCCAGCTCCGTCACCGGCCGTCCCTGGCTGCGCTACTGGCCGCCCCGCCGCATCAGCCGGATCGGCTAGATCTAGCGCTGCAGCCGGAAGAGCAGCAGATGGGTGGTTCCGTCGGCGAACGCGACGGTCAACTGCCGGCAACTGCCGGCCCACGTTCTATCGGTCTTCCAGACGTAGGTATAGGTGTCACTGGCGGGGTCGTAGCTGAGGCTGCTCGAGCCGGGGGTCAATGTTTCGGCGGCCGCGCCAAGGGGGGAGTGATCGGCGCAGCTCATCGGCCGTGACGACGGCGAACCGGCGGCGAAGATGGCTTCGCCACGGTAGCCGCCGAGGCTGAAGCGGATCGGTACCGCGCGACCGGCGCTTACGACATTGACCCACGGCGGCCCCTGCACGGGCTGCAGGAAACCGTCGAAGGAGTACGCCTCCACGACCTGCCACTCATGTTCGGCCGGCGTGGGGTCGAGGTTGCCCGCCAGGTCGATGGCACGCACCGCGAAGCGATGCGGGCCAATCGCCAGCCCGCCATACGTCGCCGGACTCGAGCATTCCTCGAAGCCACCTTCGTCGAGACTGCATTCGAATGTGCCGCCGGCCTCCGACGAGGCGAAGGTGAAGGATGCGCTGGTCGACGAAGTGAACGCTGGCGGCCCACCGCCGAGCGTGGTCTCGGGCGGCGTCGTGTCGATCTCCACCACGGCGACGGCAGCGGGGCTCATGTTGTCGGCCGGATCGATAGCACGCACCGAAAAGGTGTGACTGCCGTCGGGGACATCGGTGTAGGCCTGCGGGCTGGAGCAGGCCGCGTAGTCAGTCCCGTCGAGGCTGCACTCGAAGGTGCTCCCGGCCTCGTCGGCACTGAATTCGAACTCGATCGTCGGCGAAGCCCACGGTGAGCTCGGCGCGCTGTCGATGGTTACCGTCGGCGCGTCTTCGTCGATGCGCACGGTCACCGTCGCGAGCTGGCTCACGTTGCCGGCCTTATCCACCGCCCGCAGGCTGACCGTCGTGCCGTCGGTCGAGACGTTGACCGTCGCGCTGGCGCCCGCAACGACCACTGTCGGGCCGCCGTCGACCCAATAGCGCAGCTCCCTGATGCCGCTGCCGCCATCTGTCGCCGAGAGCTGAACCTGCACCGGGCTGCTGTTGTTCCAGCCGTTGGTGTTAGCGGCGGGCTCGAGAGCGATCGACCCAAGCGGCCTGGTGACGTCGGGCTGGTTCGGCGCCGGGAATAGGATCGCGCCGCTACGCGCAGCGAGGGTCAGGCTGACGTTGCCCGCGGAAACGGTATGAGTCGCGCCGCTGAGCCCGTCCTGCAGCACCGCGCCATCGGAGAAGTACGCGGCCACCGGCACTGACGCCGTATTCGACGAAACACCGTTGTTGATAGCCACCACGCCGACCTCGCTCGCCGCCACGCGGGCAAACGCGAACGTGTTGTTGTCGCTGCTCGACGGCGTGGTATCGCCGGTGAGCAGGCTCACGAACTCGCCCTGCCGCAGCGCGACGCGCTCCTTGCGCAGGTGGGCAAGCTTGCCGTAGTAGCCGATCATGGCCACGTCCGCCGGCCCGTAGATCGACGGATCGCCCGGCTCATCGGCCCACGGGTACGGGGCGCGGTTGTAGGGATCGTCCTCGGGTCCATTGGGGCCGTTGGCCAGCGAGGGCGAGTTGATCGCCGCTTCGTCGCCGTAGTAGGTCATCGGCGCGCCCAGGTAGGTGAACTGGAAAAGCGCGGCGAGCTGCAGGCGCTGCTTCGCCTGGACCAGGCCGGTGTCGCCCGTGAACGTCAGCACGTACAGCGCGCGATTGGTGTCGTGCGAACCGAGCAGGTTCAGCATCGCCCGTGTGGCCGGCTCTGGATAGTCCTCGCGGACCGAGCGCAGCGCATGGTCGAACTGGCTGGGTGAAAGCGGCACGATCCGGTTGCTGCCGTTGTTGTCGTTGTCGCCCCAATCGGCGACACCGCGCGCGAAGCCGAGCACGTTCTTGCGGAAGCGATAGTTCATCACCGAGTCGAGCTGCTCGCCGAGCAGGAAGCGCGACGCGTTCGGCCAGACCTCGCCGATCAGCGGGCCGTCGCCTTTGTAGGACTTCGCGAAGCCGCGGTACTCGCGCCACCAGTCGTGGGTGATCTCGTCCGCGACGTCGAAGCGCCAGCCGTCGACGCCGCGGTCGTACCAGTGCTTGGTGACGTTTCCCGGCGCGCGGTAGAAGAAGTCGCGCACCTGTGCGTTGCCGTCGACGAGCACCGGCAGGCTGGCGAAGCCGAACCAGCCCTCGTAGTCGGCCGATCCGCAGGGGACATTGCTGTTGTGGAAGACGAACCACGAGCGATAGGGCGACGAGGTCGACTCGCAGGCCCCGCCCGCGCCGGGATGGCGGCCATAGCGGTCGAAGTACAGCGAGTCGGAGCTTGTGTGGTTCCAAACGCCGTCGAGGATCAGGCGCATTCCGCGACGCTGGAGCTCGGTCACGAGCGAGGCCAGCGCCGCGTCACCGCCAAGCGCCGGATCGACCCTCAGGAAGTCGTCGGTGTCGTAGCGGTGGTTCGAGCGGCCGGAAAAGATGGGGTTGAGATAGAGGGTGTCGACGCCCAGCTCCTGGAGGTAGTCCAGCTGAGCCTCAATGCCCTTGAGGTCGCCGCCAAAGAATTGGTTGCCGAAGGCATTGGGGCACGGGCCGGCAGCGTTGCGCGGATCGCAGATGGCGCTGTTCCATTCCTCGTGGACCCTGATGCCCTCAGACCCATAGAAGGTCGGGCAGCCGCTGGTCGAGCCAGCGACGCAGTAATCATTGGTCGGGTCGCCGTTGCGGAAGCGGTCGGGAAAGATCTGGTAGACGTTGGCCTCGGCCAACCATTCGGGCGTGCTGAAGGACGGCTCGTAGACCGTCAGCTGGAAGGCCGGGAAGGGCTCGTTGTCGCTCGGGCTGCCGTTGCCGCCCTTGTTCACGTTGTCGTGGTCATCAACCGTCTGATCGCTGTACCAGTCGACGTCAAGGCGGTCGGTGACGCGGAACTTGTAGTACAGGATCGCGGGCGCCGTCGGAGTCGCGATGGAGCGCGACCAGATCGCGTAGCTGATGCCACCCTCCATGCGGTCTTCGAGGTAGCTCAGCGGCAGGTCGACCGGGCCGCTAGTGGAGTTGGTGGCTGGACTGTAGGTGTAGATGCGCACGTCGACTGCGTCGACGTCGAACCGCATGGTGCGGAAGCGGAGCGTCACCTGCGTGCCCGCAGGGACAGCGCCGAATGGCGCGCGATAGTAGGCGTCGAAGGTGTCGTGGCGCAGGCCATCCCACTGCACGTCGCCGTCGAAGACTGCGTACTGCCAGTTGAATCCGCTGAACAGGTAGGTGTTCTGCTGGCAGTTCGTGTTCGAGTTGGCGATGAACAGCTGATACCTGACCGTCGCGCCGTTCGGAAAGACCGGGATGTCGGCACGCCAGTTGGCGCCCGCCCGCGACGTGTCGAAGCTGCCCTGGACGCGCGTGAACGTGCCCGTGCCGACGCGGTTGTATTCGAGGCAGACCGACTCACCGAAAACGGTATTGCTGTTCACCCAGACGCGGACGCTCTGCTGGCTGGTCGGCGTGTCGGGCACGCGGTCAACGTGCTGGAGGAAGGTCGCCGCGTATGCCGGCAGCGGCAGCAGCGCCAGCGCCAGCAGGCAGGCGACCAGGGCTGACGCATGCCGAGCCGAAGGACGCATCTCGGAAATCCCTCCCCTCATGGACGTGTATCCGTGCCGGCCGACGAAGTCTAAACAGGTTCAGGCTCGATTGGGAAGAGGCAACTCCGAAAACTCAGCCGAGCCTGAAGATCCGACCGAGCAGGTTGACCATGTCCAGGTCGCGCGGCAGGAAGGTCTGGAGCATCAGCCGCTCCACGCCTGCGTCAGCCATGCGCTGGGCCGCTGCGCGTGCCTGATCAGGCGTGCCCCAGATCCAGCGCCGGCGGCGATCCTCGAGCCACTCGCCGGTCCCCGAATCCGGGTCGCGACCTAGCGCGCCGAGCAGCTCGCGCACGCGCAGCCGAACCTCGTCCTCGTCCTCGCCGACGAGCACGCCCGTCATCGCCGAGCAGGTGACCTCGGCCGGGTCGCGCCCGATCGAGCGGCACGCCTCGCGCACCCGCTCGTAGGCTTCGCCAACGTTGTCCGGCGAGGCCGAGCTGATGTTGATCTCGTCGGCGTAGCGGGCCACGAGGCGGGCCATGCGCGGCCCGCCGGCGCCGCCGATGATCACGTTCGGGTGCCGCCGCCCGTCAGGCGCCGGCGGCTTGGGATGAAAGCGTGCCTCGCCGACCTGCCAGTGGCGGCCGTCGTAGCTCCAGCCATCCGGCTCCGTCCAGAGGCCGTGCAGGATGGCCAGTTGCTCTTCGAGCATGTCGAAGCGCTCCGGCGTCTCCGGATAAGGCAGCCCGAGCTGGCGGTGCTCCTCTTCGTTCCAGCCCGCCCCGACGCCGACCTCCACTCGCCCGCCGGCCATCTCGGCGACCGTGGTGACGACTTTCGCGAAGTTGCCAGGCAGCCGGAAGGTGACCGGTGAGACGAGCGTGCCAAGGCTGATTCGGCTGGTCTCGCGGGCCAGGCCGGCGAGCGTCGCCCAGGCGTCAGTCGTCGGCTCGCCGGCCGGTCCGGGGAAGCTGGCGTAGTGGTCCGATCGGAAATACGCCTCGAAGCCAGCCTCCTCGGCGGTCCGTGCCAGGGCCAGGATCTCGACGTAGCTCATCCCCTGCTGGGGCTCGGACATAAGCGCCAGGCGCATCGCGCATTCACCTCCCGCGGCGCAACCCGGCGCCGAGAGGGTGACCGCTGGGGTCAGCGCTGCGGGTCGCTGGAGAGCATGGTCGCACGGATCTGCCGCCGGCGGACGATGCGCCAGATCACGAAACCGATCAGCGCTGGCGGCCCGATCACGGGCATGACGACGATGCCCAGCCAGATGCCGAGGCTGGCCAGCACCTGCATCACCCGAACCAGCGATCCGACCGCCGACTCGATCTCGCGACCGGCATCCCAGCCGCGTACCTCCTGCGTGACGGCTACGCCTGGCATCTCGTAGATGACGGTCAGCGTCGCCAGGGCCGCCCGCTGGGCGAGGCTGTCGCGCTCGCCGACCAGGCGCTCGATCTGGCCGCGGACCGTGGTCAGCTCCTGCTGCACCTTGAGCACGTCGGCGATCGTGCCGGCGCGGTCCATGATCGCCTGCAGGGCGGCCTCAGTGACGCGCAGGTTGGCGATCCGGGCGTCAAGGTCGACGACCTGGCCGGTGACATCGAGCGCCTCGGTCTGCTGCTCGATCACTCGCCCGAGCCCGCGCAGGGCGCCGAGCGCATCCTCCCAGCGCTCGACCGGGACGCGATAGCTGACGCTTGCCCAGCCGCCGCTGGAGCTGTGCTGCTCCTCCGAGGCGCCGATATAGCCGCCGTGGCCGGCAACCACCCGGCGTCCGGCGTCGACCGCGGCCAGCAGGTCGGCGACCTCGAGATGGAGCGTGCCGGTGCGCACCACCAGCGACCCTTCGGGCACCTCGCCATCAGGCGGCGTGGCGGGGTCAGCGCCGGACGTCGCCGCGGGCACTGGGCGGTCGCCAGCGCTGGTCGGAATGGACGCCGGCGCTGCGCTGCAGCCGATCAGCGCGGCCAGCAGGACGAGCCCCGCCAGCAGCTCCCGTGCGGGGGCGGAAGGGGTGGGGATTCCGATCATCGTCGCATCTCCCTGCGCCCCCCGGCCTGGATGGCCCGATGCTGAGCGGCCGACGTTAGGTCAAGGCAGCCGCGACGATTGAGTTCTCTTCATCCTGACTAAGATGCGCTCATGGCCCCAGCGCTGCTGCCCATACCGGCTGGCCTGGAGGTGCCAGGCAGCGAGCACTGGCCCTTCGTGCCGGTGGCCAGCATCGCCGAGGTCGAGCCCGGATCGATGCGCCGCCTGACGCGGGGCGATCTCGATTTGCTGCTCGTCGATACGCCGCTCGGGCTGTGCCTGGTCGATGACCGCTGCCCGCACATGGCGGCACCACTGTCGCTGGGCAGCCTCGACGGCTGCGTCGTCGGCTGTCCGCTCCATCGCGGCCGCTTCGACCTTGCCAGCGGCGAGGTGGTCCAGTTCCCGACGACCGGCGGCCTCGACGCCGACGGCGGCTACCACGCGCCTTGGGCCCCCCCAGGCGGCCCCGGCCGGGCCGAGCCGACGGATCTCAAGGCTCGGGCAAGGTCGCTCACGCGCGTCCGGCGAATCCGTTACTACCCGCTGCGCGTCTCAGATGGCGTGATCGAAGCACGCCTGCCGGGGTAGCGGGCAACGGCCTGAGGGAGAGAGGGTGGACCTTCGAACCACGCGGACCATCCGCAGCGCGATCGAGATCGAGGCGCCGCTCGATCTCGTGTGGGACGTGCTCACGGACTTCAGCTCCTACCCGGAGTGGAACCCGATCGTGCGCCGGCTGCGTGGACGGCCACGTGTCGGCGCACGAATCACGATCAGCAGCCAGCCACCCGGAGCGCGCGCGCTGGTGCATCGTCCGCGCGTCCTGGCGTGGTCGCCGCCCAACGAGCTGCGCTGGCGGACGACCGTTCTGTCCGAGCGGCTGTTCACCGGCGAGCACGGTTTTCGGCTCGATGCGAATGGCGACAATCGCGTCCGCTTCGTGCAGGACGAGACGTTCCACGGGCTTCTGGTCCCGCTCTACTCGCGCCTCCGCCTGCCGGCGAAGCGGCGCGGCTTCAGCGACCTGAACGAAGCGCTGCGCGCGCGAGCCGAGCGGCTGGCCCGTGATCGCTAGCCCCGCCGACGCGGAGCATCCGACCACTTGTCGTGCCGCGGCCCGAACCGCGTGACGACCCCGTCGCCGGCATAGCGGTCAGCGACCATCAGGTCGAAGGCGTGGACCATGTCCTCCATCAGCGAATAGCGGCCGGCGGTGTAGTGCGCCGAGCGCGTGCCCTGCTGCTGACGCTCGCAGACGGCCCAGTCCTGGCGGTTGGTCAAGTCCCAGAACTCGATCGCATCAGACGGGTCGAAGCCTGGCGCGGCCATGACCTGCGGGTCGAAGAGCCACTCGCAGACGACGCGTGAGCGACCGGGCTCGAAAGGCCAGACCTGGTGGGTCATCACATAGTCGGGGTGCAGGCTGATCAGTAGGTTGGGCCAGAGCACGAAGTAGTAGATCCGCCGCTGGTCCTCCGCGGAGAGGCCCGGCAGCGGCGGCCGGCCGTGCGTATGGCCGTTGGTTGACATCGTCTCGGCGTCGTCGATGAGCTCCATCCAGCCGCCGGCCCACGGACCGTTGGACTCGAAGTTGCGGCCGCGGTCGTAGGGCGTGAGGCGGTTGAGCTGCGGATGCACGCCCGGGCAGTGATAGCACTCCGAGTAGTTCTCGGCGATGACCTTCCAGTTGGCGCGCACGTCGTACTCGATGCGCCGCGCCCGGCGCAAGCCAGCCGGCGCGTGACCAGCGACGAGCGGCGGCAGGTCTGCCAGGTGCTCCGTCAGCGGCGCCGCGCTGACGTCAAAATTGACGAACACGAAGCCCTGCCAGGTCCCGAGCAGCAGTCGCCGCAGGCCGTGATCAGCCGTGTCGAAGTCCGTGATCTCTGACGTATGCGGCGCGCGCAGCAGCGTGCCGTCGAGGTCGTAGATCCAGGCGTGGTATGGGCACTGCAGGCGCACCGCCCTGCCCTGCGGCTCGTCGATGATCGTCGAGCCGCGGTGGCGGCAGACGTTGCTCAAGGCGTGCAGCTCGCCCTGCCGGTCGCGGATCACGATCGCGCTCTCAGTCGGCAGCCTGGCCAGCAGGTAGCTGCCGGGCTCGACCACATCCTCTTCGCGACCGACGCACAGCCAGCTGCGCTCGAACCACGCGCGCAGCTCGTAGTCGAAGACCTGCGGGTCGTGGAACACGTGCGGCGGCAGCAGCCGTGCCTGATCGACCGGTCGCCTCGTAACGGCGACCTCCTCGGCCGAGACAGGACTCGGGATAGGCGGTGTGGTCACGACGTCAGCGTACGACGGACCGGCGTCAGGCCGCACTCAGGGACGCTCGCCAGGCAATCACGCCAAGCAGGCTCGTCGTCACCCACGGCCAGCTTGTTGCCCGCCCGCACGAGCGGCAGCCGTAGCAGTCGCGGCTCGGCCAGCATGCGCCCTCTCAGCTGGCCGTCATCGAGCCGCAGCCAGGCAAGGCCGGCGTCGCGGTATGGCCGCGACTCGGGATCGACCAGGGCCTCGGCACCGAAGCGCTGGCTGAAGCGGCGCAGCTCGCCGGGCGCGAGCGGCCGGCGCGCCAGATCGACGAAGCTCAGCGGTATTCGCCGATCGCGGAAGAAGCGCAGTGCCTTCTGCGTCGGCCGTGAGTCGCGCAGCCCGAAGACCTGGACGGTGGGCGGGCTCGCCAGACTAGCCGTTCTCGGAGTTACGCCGGCGGCCCCGGCGCGAGCGGCGATCGGGCGTGGCCAACCCGACCAGCCAGCCCTTGTCCGAACGCCGCACGACGATCTCCCTGCCCTCCTCGGCGGCAACCTTCATCAATCGCTGGCGCACGGTCAGCGGCTTCTCTTCACCGCTCAGGCGAACCTCGAAAACGCTGTCCCGATCGCTGATCCGCGACAGCATGCGCTTGAACTGTCGCTCCTGAGCCTGACGCTCACGCGCACGCGGGCTGAGCTCGCGCTGCGCGCTTTGCGCCGTCTTGGGCTTGTCGAGCATCGTCACGTCGACCTGCCTGATCTTGACCATCTGCGTCTCCATCCTTCTCGGTACGGCGTCACTCCGACGCTGACTGCTGGGCCAACAAAAAGATACGCTATCTACCCGCAGAACGCAGTCGGCGATGTGCAAAACGCTCGCTCGAGGCGGCAACCTGCAAATCACGACTTCACTCGTTCAGGCGCCCAAAGCTGGAGATGCGGATGAAAATCGGGGTAATCGTCCCGCAGGGGTGGACGCAAGAATTCGTGGGCTGGAATCCGGTGGATGCCTGGGCTCGCACGCGTGACGTCGCATGGCAGGCCGAAGCACTTGGCTTCGAATCGATCTGGCTTTTCGACCACTTCCACACGGTCCCCCGACCAACCGACGAGATCACCTTCGAGGCTTTCACCAGCCTCGCCGCGCTGGCCGCGGAGACGCGCCGAGTGCGCGTCGGCCACGTCGTGCTCTGCGCGGCGTATCGCAACGCCGCCCTGACAGCCAAGATGATCAGCACGCTCGACGTGATCAGCAACGGGCGTGCCGAGCTGGGCATCGGCGCCGGCTGGAAGCGCGATGAGTGGCTGGCTTATGGCTACGGCTTTCCGGAGGCGCCCGAACGGCTGGCAATCTTGCGCGATCACCTGGAAGTGATCGGCGCAATGATGGATCCGGACCCGCTGGTGAGGGCCGAATATGACGGCGAGCAGGCGCGAGTCGAGGGTGCGATCAACATTCCGCGCCCCGTCCAGCAGCCGCGCGTGCCGATCATGGTCGGCGGCAACGGTCGTAACGTGACCTGGCGGCTCGCCGCGCGCTACGCCGACGAGCTCAACCTCGACGGCATGGATCCGGCAGCGGTGAGCGAGGCGATGCCGGTGATCGCGTCACGCTGCGCGGAGATTGGTCGCGATCCACAGACGCTCAGGGTCTCGGTGCACGTCTGGTGGGAGCAGCTCCCAGCGGCGGGCCAGGAACGAATCGACCTGGTCAGCCAGTACGCCGCGGCCGGCGTTTCGCGGCTCATCGCGCTGGTCCGCGAATCGGCTGACAGCGACGAGGCTCTGGCGGCCTGGGCGGAGGACGTTCGCGCGGCTGGCGCGGAGATGCACGACAGCCACGCGCTGGGGGCATAGCGCAGTGCCAGCAGGAGCGGAAGACCCGGTGGCGGTCGCTACCATCGCTTGATGCACCGCCTTGCGAACGCGACGCTGATCGCCTGCTGCCTGCTCGTGGGACTGCCGACGGCGGCTTCGGCGCACCTGATCACGGAGCAGTATCGCGCCCCGCTGCCGCTCGTCGCGTACATCGTCGGCGCTGCGCTGGCCGTGGCTATGTCGTTCGCGTTCGTCATGCTGCGGGTGCGCCGCCCGCCCCCGGCGGGCGTGGCCTCGCCGGTCGAGCCGGTCGTGCACGAGGTGCCGCGCTGGCTGCGGACGGGTCTCGGCGCGATAGGCCTGCTGGGCTGGGCGTGGGTCGTCGTGCAGGGCCTCTTCGGTGGCCAGGACGCGACCGCCGACGCTGGCGCAATCCTGGTCTGGGTCTACGGCTGGATCGGCATCGCCGTGCTGTCAGCACTGGTCGGGCCTGCCTGGTCCTGGCTCGACCCGTTCAGCACGCTCCACCGGCTGCTGGCCACGGCCGGTACGCGGCTCGGCCTGACCGGCGGCGAGCCCGAGTATCGACCCTATCCGCAGCGCTGGGGCACCTGGCCGGCCGTCATCGGCTTCCTGGTCGTCGTCTGGCTGGAGCTGGTCGCGCTCGTGACCGCCGGCCGGATGCTCGGCCTGGCCGTCCTTGCCTACACCTTCTTCACGCTCGCCGGCATGTCGTGGTTCGGACGGGCGACGTGGCGCGCCAGGGGCGAGGTCTTCAGCGTCTGGTTCGGGCTGCTCGGCCGGCTGGCGCCGCTCGCGCTGGTCGGCGAGCCGGAGCACGGCCGCGTGCAACGGCGGCCATTCGCGTCGGGGCTGGCGGAGCGGGACTGGAGCACAGCCGCCATCGTGCTGCTGTCAGTCGCCACCGGCGCGATCATCTACGACGGCCTCTCACAGACGGGGCTGTACGTCAACCTGTTCGGGAGCGTCGATCTGGTCGGGCTGCCACCGACGGTGCTCCACACGCTGATCATGCTGGCCTTCTTGGGGCTGCTGGTGGCGCTGGTGCTGTGGGTTGCCCGGCTGGTAGGCCGCCAGGCGATCGGCGCGGGCCTGCTGCCGGTGGCGGTCGGCTACTTGCTGGCGCACTATTCCGTCGCGCTGCTCATCGAGGGCCAGCTGATCGTGCGCGCGTTGAACGACCCGCTGGCCAGGGGTGACAGCCTCCTTGGGCCGCAATGGGCGCTCTACGAAGCGCAGCTGTTCGTTCCGATCTCGCTCGTCTGGAGCTTCCAGCTGGCGGCCGTCGTTGGCGGCCACGTGCTCGGCGCGTGGGCCGGCCATTCCGCGCTCGAGCGCCGCTCCGACCTTGGGGCGTGGCGCGAAGTGACGCTCGCCGGGCTGATGGTCGTGCTGACCTCAGTCACGCTCTGGTCGCTCGGCCAGGAGGTGATCGTCGAGGACGAGACCGCCGGCCTGCCTCAGACGGCGACGATCGAGCCCGGGCTGGACCAGCGGGCGGTGTCGAGCGCGGCCTCGACGGTCCTGATGATGGCCTCGCTGCGCACCGCCTCGTCGCGGAACAGCGCGACCCCGGCAGAGACGGACACGCTCAAGGGCGTACCGCGCTCGTCGGGCACGGCCAGCTCGCGGACCTGAGCTCGCACTTCGCCCGCGGCGGCGAGCGCGTCATTCGTATCGGCGCCGTCCATGACCACGAAGAGGCCATCGCCGCCCACGCGCGCGACCGTGTCGCTCGCCCGGAAGCGCTGCCTGACCAGGGCGGCGACGGCGCGCAGGACGCGATCACCCACGACGTCGCCGTGCTCCTCGTTGAGCCGGCCGAAGCCATCGATGTCGAACAGGATCAGCGACAGCGGCTCACGCTCCTCAGCCGGCGTGCGCCGGCGCAGGGCCAGAAGCTGGCCCAGGGCGGCGTCCAGGTAAGGCCGGTTGTATAGCCCGGTGACGGCGTCGATGAGCGACGCCTCACGCAGCTGCGCACGGAGCGTGCCTCCGGCAACGGCCATGCCGATCTGCGGCGCTGCCAGTTCGAGCAGCGCCTGCTCATCAGAGGTGAACGGCCGGTTGCGGCTTGCACGGCCGACGGTCAGCGTGGCGACAACGATGCCGCCATCGATCGCCGGCACCGCCATCGCCGGCGCGCTGCGCCTCGCTGCGGGGCCGGCGTCTGAAGGAGCGGCCGGAGGGACCGTCCGGCCAAGAGCGGCGGACAACCGGGCGACAATTGGCTCCCACTGGGACGTGCCGCCGGTGGGCCTGCCAACGACGACCGTCCGATGCTCGCGGATCGACTGGCCGGCAATGCCGACCCCGGGCAGCACCTCGACCCCGATCGCCTCCGGGCTCGTGCCGAGCACGGCGCGCACGTGGTGCCGGCCGGTTCGCGGATCGCACACGGTTAGCGCGACCAGGTCTGCATCGACAAGCGCGGCGGCACGCTCGACGAGCACGTCGGGCAGCTCCGCCGGACGTGCCTCCGCCAGGCCGGCGTTGAAGGCAGTCATGCGGCGCGCAAGGTCATGGCCGTCGCCCAGGCCGTGGAGCAGCCGGCGCAGGCGATCGCCCTGCCTGCCGGCGACGCCGGCAGCCGCTACCAGCACAGCCGCGGCCACGACCGTTCGGCCAAGACCGGGCTCTGTCGCCGGAGGAGCCACGAGGAGCACGTAGGCGAGGCTGATGGCTGCGGCCACGGCGCCTGCCCGCAGGCCGGCATAGGCGGCCGCCGCTGCCACGACCACGAGCAGCGCCACGACCGGATCAACTCCGGCGGCGCCGCCAAGCCAGTGGGCAACGAAGGTGCCGGCAAAGCCAGCCGCGGCCCCGAGGGCCACGGGCAGCGGTACGTAGGCACGGGCCTGCTGCCAGACGCCGGCGAGGGCGCCTGACGGAACGGAGAGGCTGGGTGCGGTCACGAGCAGAACGATCGCTGATCGTCGCCCGGCCGGACAACAGGACGGAAGTCATGGGACCCCGGCCGGCCATAGACTTGGCCCAGTCGTGAGCACCACTTCGATCGAGGCATTCACGCTGGAGACGCGGCTGCGCCCGGATTGGGCAGTCGACCCCGCGACCACGCTGCGGCCGCTGTGGCAGGGCCCGGGCGATCCACACCTGCGCCTCGGGGGCAACGTCTTCGAGCAGGCCACTCGGACACCCCTCGGGCCCGCCGCGCTGCGTTTGGAGTGGCGCGCCGGCGAGATCCATGCGCTGGCCTGGGGAGCCGGAGCGGAGTGGGTCATGGCCACCTTGCCGGATCTGCTCGGCCGGCGTGACGACCCGGCCGCGCTACGGCCGCAGCACGAGGTCGTGCGCCGACTGGTGCGGACGTTCGGCGGTGCGCGGATGGCACGCACGGGCAGAGTTATGGAGGCGCTGGTCACCGCCGTAATCGGCCAGAAGGTCACCGGCCACGAAGCCCGGCGCAGCCTGCGCCACCTGGCCTTGCTTCTGGGAGAGCCGGCGCCCGGCCCGCTCGGGCTGCGCCTGCCGCCGGCGCCCGACAGACTGGGCACCCAGCCTGACTGGGTCTTTCACCGGGCCGGCATCGAGCGCCGGCGGGCGGACGTGCTGCGCCGCGCAGCGACCGTCGCTGACCGGCTCGAGCAGCTGTGTGGCCTGGCCATCGACGAAGGCCGGCGGCGGATGCTGTCGATCAACGGCATCGGGCAGTGGACCGCGGCCGAGACCCTGCGCCCGGCGCTCGGCGACCCGGACGCGGTCAGCGTTGGCGACTACCACGTGCCCAGCCTCGTCAGCTGGCTGCTCGCCGGCGAGCCGCGCGGTGACGACGAGCGGATGCTCGAGCTGCTCGAGCCTTACCGCGGCCAGCGGGCGAGGGTGGTGATGCTCCTCGAGCTGAGCGGGATGTGGCCGCCGCGCTACGGCCCGCGAAGGGCGCCGCGCACGATCCGCGGAATCTAGCCCGGGCGGGCTTCAGGCCCGCGATTTGCCCGCGGCTGCCGGCGGCGGCTCCTCGGTGGCGGCGATCTCGATCTCGATCCGCGCTACCTCCTCAGCCGCGGCACGAAACTCGTCACTGCCCAGCTCGGCCTGGTCGCGCCGGTGGCGGGCAGCGGCGTGGCGCTCCATCAGCAGCTCGCGCGGCGCCTGGGCCGGCTGCCGCGCAGGGCCCGCCGCGCTCAGCGGCGCGGGCCTCGGACGGCCAGCAGGTGAGCGTTCCAGTCATCTGGTGAGCTGACCTTGCCGGGCGCGCTGCCGTGCCAGCCGCAAACGCAGGTGACCGTGTGCTCTCGCACTCGGTACTCGGCGATGACGTGCTTCAGCTGCTCATCGGTGGCGGTCGCCTTGGCGCGCGGCAGGTTCATCGAGCGGACCATCCTGCGAGGGACATGGGCACTCCCCTCCTTCGGTTTGCGGGCCGTCCCGGGCAGTGGGCACGGTGGGCAAAGGGACGACGCTGTCTTTGGGCAGCCAAGGCTAGCACGAATCGCCGATTCGGCCTCAGGACGGACCCCGCCCGCCGGACGCTGCCGGTGGTTGGCACGATCGCCCGGCTGCCCCCTCGAGCGATGGGTGCAACAATCCGGCCGTGACCCGCTACCGCCGCGCACCACGCCGCCAGGGCGTCATCTACGGTCCCGTGCTGGGCCGTGATCGCGGCCATCCACCGACGGCGGTCGGCCGGCTCGCTGGCCTGCTGGTGGTCGTCGGTGCACTGGCCCTAATGGCTGGGCTGACGTTCACCTTCCTTGGCCGAGGCGGTGCGCCCGCGCCCGGTGCGATTCCTTCACCGACGGGCGTTGCCGCGGTCAGCCCCAGCCCGTCGCCGACGCTGCTGCCCAGCCCGAGCCCGACCTTGCCGCCGCTGCCCACGCCGGAGCTGACGCTGCCGCCGACGCCGGAGCCGACAGCGACGCCGCTGGAGCTAGCCGTGC
>DATMJK010000008.1:0-10455 GCA_035553915.1 Candidatus Limnocylindrales bacterium
CGGCGATGCCCAGGCTGGCCAGCTCCTCTGCGAGGTCCGCAGCAGAGGCCCCGTCGAGGAAGCGCGAGGCCGGGAAGTTGCGCGCCAGGACGTGTTGCGCAGCGGCTGGTGAACGGCGCAGGCCGCCCGGCAGGCGGGTCAGCACTGAGTAGGTTTCGAACCAAGCATGGCCGGCGAGCCCCAGGCGACGCCCTCGCACGCCATCAAGCACTGCTACGTGTGCCTCGTGATCCTCGAGGATCAGCGCGATGGCCGCACTCGTGTCGAGCAGCAGCTCGGCGCCCTTACCCGCGGCCGTGGCGGTCGGCATCGATCAGGTCCCGCACCATGGCGTCATCGACGGCCGTGCCTGTCGCGGGAACCACCAGCAAGCCGTCCTTCTCGCGAAGGTCATCGCCAGCGACTGGCTCGATCCGAATGCCGGCACCATCGAGCTCGAGGTTCACGTCGCCAGCACCACTCAGCCCGACTCGCTCTCGAAGAGCACGAGGGATTACCACTCGTCCTGCCTTATCTATGGTAGTGCGCATGCCACGATCGTACCACGAGGCCACCCGTCAGGCGAACACCTCACGCAGGGCAGCGTCAACGTCGGAATCGCTGACGCGGCCACGGCCGCTCAGCCTGTCGAGGACACCACGTAGTCGATCGGAGAGCTGGTCAAACATCAGTGGGGAGTCGACTGGCTGGGGCGTTGCGACCCTGAGCCGTGAAGCCCCAAGCCTCGCGTGCCATGAACTCGAGCCGGTTTCCGAACGGATCGTCCGTGTAGAAGCGCTCGACACCGATATCGGCCTGGTCATCGATGGTGCTGATGCCGTCGGCTCCCAGTCGCCGACGAAAGCCGGCAACGTCGTCAACTACGAAGGCGACGTGTGCCTTTCGCGCCGGGCGAAAGTCCTCATCCACGCCGATGTGCACGTCTACGCCGGGGCCGACGAACCAGCAGCCTCCGCGCCTCGCCAGCGCGGCCGGCTTGGCGACCTCCTCCAGGCCGAGCAACTCGCCGTAGAAGGCTCGCGCCTGGTTCTCCCCTCCAACGGGCATCGCTAACTGCACATGGTCTACTCCAACGACCAGAGACCGAGTCATCGGCGAGCCCGTCGCGTCATGCGAACAGCGCCTCGACGAAGGCGTTGGGGTTGAAGTCGAGCAGGTCGTCGACCTTCTCGCCGACGCCGACGAACAGCACCGGCACGTCGAGCGCGTCCTCGATGGCGAAGGCGATGCCGCCGCGGGCGGTCGAATCGAGCTTGGTCAAGACGATGCCTGACAGTGGCGCCGCGTCATGGAACGCCTTGGCCTGGTTGAGGCCGTTCTGGCCGGTCGTGGCGTCGAGCACGAACAGCACCTCCGGCGTCGCCTCCGGCAGGCGCTTGTTGATCGTGCGCCGGATCTTGGCCAGCTCGTCCATCAGGTTGGACTTGGTGTGCAGCCGGCCGGCCGTATCGGCGATCACGACGTCCGAGCCGCGCGCGGCGGCGGCATCCAGCGCGTCGAAGACGACGGCGGAGGGATCCGCGCCAGGCGCGTGCGCGACGACGGGAACGTTGACCCGCCCGGCCCAGACCTGGAGCTGCTCGATGGCCGCGGCGCGGAAGGTGTCGGCCGCGGCCAGCAGGACGCGCGCGCCGCGCGTCGAGAATCGATGGGCGAGCTTGGCGATGGTCGTCGTCTTGCCGGTGCCGTTGACGCCGACGACCAGCACGACCGCCGGCACGCCCGGCGCCGGGATGCGCGGCCAGGGTGTCGGGTCGCGCGGCGCGAACAGCGCCAGCAGCTCGGCGATCACGGCCGCCTCGGCGTTCTCGACGTCCTTCCGCCGACGCGCGCGGTCGACCACGCTGATCGCCAGCTCGGCACCGACATCGGCACCGATCAGCGCCTCCTCGACCTCCTCCCACGTCTCGTCGCTGATGTCCGAGCCGCGGAGCAGCGAGCGCAAGCGACCGCTCAGGCCCTGGCGGGTCCTGGCGACGGCCGCCTCGTAGTCGGCTGCAGCGGGCGGCTCGGCTGACGGCACATCGGCAGACGGCCTGCGGCGAAAGATCACGAGGCGACTGTAGCCGTCGGCTCCTCCGAGCGAGCGTCGGGTACCGGATCGGGCAGGCGCAGCGAGATGATCCGGCTGACCGCGTCCTGGCCGATGGTCACGCCGTAGAGCGCGTCGGCGCCCTCGATCGTGCCCCGGTTGTGGGTGATGACGATGAACTGGATCTGGTCAGCCAGCGAGCGGAGCGCCGCCGAGAAGCGGGCGATATTTGCCTCGTCGAGTGCGGCATCCACCTCGTCGAGCACGCAGAACGGTACCGGCCGAACCTCGAGCATGGCGAGCAGCAGCGCGACGGCGGTCAGCGCGCGCTCGCCGCCTGACAGCATGGCCAGCGGCTGGCGCTTCTTGCCCGGCGGGCGGGCGGTGATCTCGATGCCCGTCGACGACAGGTCGTCCGGCGAGGTCAGAGACAGCTCGGCGTCGCCACCGTCGAACAGCTGGCGGAAGCGCCGACCAAAGGCGCCTTCGAGCGCAGCGAAGGTCTGGCGAAACTGCTCGGCGATCAACGTCGAAAGCCCCTCGATCAGCTCGCGCGTCGTGCGGATCGCGGTCTCCATGTCCTCGCGCTGAGATTCCAGCGTGGCCAGCCGATCACGCACCTCGGCGTACTCGCGGGCGGCGAACGGGTTGCCCGCGCCAAGCTCGTGGAAGCGCCGGCGCAGGCTGCCCAGCTTGGCGCTCGTCGGCGCTGCCGGGGCAGCGGCTTGGTGCTGCCAGCGCTCCACCGCCGCGTCAAGTGCCTGTTCCAGCGCCGTCGCCAGCAGCTCCGGCTCTGGCGCGGGCGCGGCCATGACCCCGACCGGGCCGTGCACCTCGCGCAGCGCCTCGAGCGCGTCCGGCCCGATGCCGGCAAGCTCGACCAGCAGCTGCTCGCGCAGCGCCTCTAGCTGGAGCCGTGCCTCCATCGCCGATACCTCGGCGGCACGGCTGCGCGCCTCCGCCGCCCGCAGCCGCTCGCGGGCATCGATCGCCGCTCGCTCGGCCGCGAGCAGCCGCGCCCGCTCGTCCGCGCCTTCGGAGGCCAACCGCTCCAGCTCCTGCGAGGCGCGCCGCTCCTCCTCCTCGGCCGCGGCCAGATCGGCCGACAGCCGGTCGCGCAGCGCGACCAGCTCAGACTCGCGTGCGGCCAGCCGCTCGCGCTCCGCATCGAGATCTCGGCTGCGGGCCTCATCCATGCCGATCGACACCTCGGCCCGCCGATGCGCCTCCTCCACGCTGCGCAGCCGGCTTAGCTCGTCCGCCTGGGCACGCACCAGCCGCTCTCGACGCGCGCGTACGGCCGACAGGCGCGCCTGGATCTCTGCGCCATCCGCAAATTCGCCTCCTGCGTTTGGCCCGGCCGTGGCCGCCGCCTCGGCCTCGACCTCGGCCAGGCGCGCGCGCGATGCGTCGGCCTCGCGCGCGAGGCGGGCAACACGATCCTGCTCCCAGGCCGCCTCGCGCTCGGCGGCCTCGGCGCGGCGTTGTGCCACCCGCTCCGCCTCCTCAGCGATGCGGCGCTCGCGGCGGGACTCGTCGAGCGCTGCCCGGGCGTCCTGCCACGCCTTGTCCGCCGTCGATCGTGCGTCGGCAGCCTCGGCCAGCGCGTCCTCGAGGCGCTCCACATCAGCCGCCAGCGTTGTCTCGGTGGGCGCCAGCTCGTCACGCTCCGCGCGCAGCTGGAGGTACGGATCGGCGCCGGCCAGGCGGAGCAGGCCCTCGTCGCCCAGCACCTCGCCGGCGAGCGTCACCACGCGCCAGCCGGCGGGCAGTTGGCCACGCAGCGACAACGCATCAGCGAGGGCCGGCACCCACAGGCTGCGCGCAAGCAGGCGACCGATGTTGCCGCTCGGGTCACGGCGCAGGCCCTCGGCAAGTCGGCCGCCGCCGGCAGCCTGTGCTGCCGCCAGGACCGCTTGCGGGTCCGCCTGCCGGGCGCCACCTCCCCGTGCTCGCGTGGCGGCGGCCGCAGGGGGCAGAAGCAGCAGCCCACGCCCGTCGCTCAGCGCCCGGGCGGCGGCCTCGTCGACGGCCAGGCCACGCGCCGCCTCGCCAAGCGCGGCGGCGACCGCCACGCGAAGCTGCGGCTCGACCTCCAAGCCCTCTGCGATCAGCGATCCGCCACGGGCGCGCGCCTGGCGCGTGAGGCCGGGATCGATCGAGGCCGCCAGGGCATCGTCCAGCGCCGCCAGCCGAGCCCGCAGCGCGCCCAGCCGTGCGTCGGCCGCGCTGCGCTCGCGCGACGCGGCGGCGTGACGGGCGAGCGCCACCTCGTGCTCGGCGCGAGCAGTCGTCTCGGTCTCCTCGGCGCGGTCCACGGCCTTGCCGGCGGACGAAAGCCCGCGCACGGCCTGCTCGCGCGCGACCGCGGCCGTGGTGGCGGCCTCGACTGCAGCCTCAGCCTTGGGGCGCGCCGAGGCCAGCCGTCGCTCGCCCTCGTCGGCCTGCTGGCGCAGCCGGCTGAGCAGCAGCTGCTGGTCGCGCCGCGAGCGCTCGTCTGCGGCGCGGCCGGCGGTTCGCTGCTCCAGCGTCCGGGCCACCTCGGCCAGCTCGCGCTCGACCTCGTCCAGCTCGAGGCTGTGGCTCGACTCGACCTCGGGCAGCGGTTGCGCGAGCACGCGCCGCGCATCGCTTAGCCGAGCTTCAAGTGCGGCCTGCTCGGCGGCGGCACGCTCGCGTTCTCGGCCGAGGCTCTCCAGCTCGGACAGCCGGCGCGCCTGGGCCAGGCGCAGCTCGAGCGTTCGTGCGCGCAGGCCATCGAGCCGAACGCGCTGGCGGCGCTCGCTCTCGGCGCGGTCGCCCAGCGCATTCGACAGCTGCTCGCCAAGCACCTCGGCGGCGCGCAGGTCGGCCATCGCCGCGTCGGCCTCAGCGCGCGCCTTCTGGAGCACGGACTGCTCGCGCCCGAGGGTCGGCCCGGCCTCCGCCCAGCGTGCGCGAGCGGCGGCAACAAGCGCCTCTGCGAGCTCCAGGCCGGCCGTCTGGCGCGCCTCGAGCTGCTCTGCCTGGGCGGACAGGCGGCGTGCCTGCGGCCGCAGCTCGGCCAGCACATCGCGCAGCCGCTCGAGGTTCGATGCAGCCTCGGCGAGCTCGCTCTCCGCCTGCCGGCGCCGGCGCTCATGGCGCCGCACTCCGGCCGCCTCCTCGAACAGCGGTCGCCGCTCCTCCGGCCGCAGCGCCAGGGCCTGGTCCACCATGCCCTGGCCGATGAACAGGAATGCGTTGTCAGCCAGGTTGCCCGCATCGAGCAGCTCAGTCAGGTCACGCAGCCGGATGCGCTGGCGGTTGAGCAGGTACTCGTTCTCGCCGGAGCGGTACAGCCGCCGGCCGAGCTCTACCTCGGCGTAGTCGACCGGCAGCAGCCGATCGGAGTTGTCGAGCAGCAGCGTCACGTCAGCCATGCCGATCGCCCGACGGGCGGACGAGCCGGCGAAGATGACGTCCTCGGAGCGGCGGGTGCGCAGCATCCGGCCGGCCTCGCCGAACGTCCAGCGCAGCGCGTCAGCGAGGTTGCTCTTGCCCGAGCCGTTCGGCCCGACGATGGCGCTGATGCCCGGGCCGAACTCGACGCTGGTCTTCTCGGCGAACGACTTGAAGCCCACCAGCCGGAGCGCGCGCAGCCGAGCTCGGCCGCTCACCCAACGACCTCGTCAAGGGTCAGCGCGACCAGCGCCTCACGCGCCGCCTCGGTCTCTGCCTCGCGCCGGTTGCGCCCCTCGCCGTGGCCCATCACCTCGCCGGCGATGAGCACCTCGACGACGTAGTGGCGATCGTGGTCCGGGCCCTCCGCGCTGACCAGCCGGTAGTGCGGCGCACGGCCGTCGCGGTTGTAGCTCAGCTCCTGCAGCTGGCTCTTGGGCGCCTTCAGCGTTGCCGCGGCCGTCTCGGCGTTCAGCTCGGGGGCGCAGACATCGAGCAGCCACTGCCGCGTCAGGGAGAAGCCGAACTCGAGGTATATCGCACCACAGACCGCCTCGAAGGCACCCGCCAGGACCGATGCCCGGCGACCCTCGCCGGCCGCCGTCGCACCCTGGCCGAGGAGCAGGTACTCGCCCAGCGATAGGCGGTCAGCGATGCGGGCCATCGCCCGAGCCGAGACGATCGCCGCTCGGCGCGTGGTCAGCGAGCCCTCGTCCTCGTCGGGATGGCGCGCGTACAGCTCCTCCGAGATGACGACGCCCACGACCGCGTCACCGAGGAACTCGAGCCGCTCATTGGGCGGGCCGGCGGAGGGCCGCTCATTGCTGTGGCTGCTGTGAACCAGCGCCTGGCGGAGCAGGCTGAGGTCGGTGAACTCGAGGTCGAGGTGTGCGGCCAGCTCGGCGATGTCGGAGCTCATGGCTCCGCGACGGTGTAGCTGCGCTACGAGGTAGCGCGCTCGTCGATGTAGTCGACCGCGTCCTGGACTGTCCGGATCTTCTCGGCGTCCTCATCGCTGATCTCGGCGCCGAACTCCTCCTCCAGGCTCATGATCAGCTCGACCAGGTCGAGCGAATCGGCGTTGAGGTCGTCGACGAACGAGGACTCAGGCTTGACCTCCTCCTCGTCCACGCCGAGCTGCTCGACGACGATCTTCTTCATTCGCTCATAAGTCGAAGCGGTCACGTGCTCCCTCCTGTGTGGCGGGCTCCTCCTCCGCCTTCGTTTCCGTTGTCGGAGGCCGACTCTCCCGCCCACGGCTCGTGGCCTCACTGGCGGCTCGACCGAGCACCCCGTTGAGCAGCCTCCTGGCCGGCTCGCCGCTGTAGGTGCGGGCGAGTTCCACCCACTCGGCGATTGCGACCCGGGTCGGCGTCGTCGGGCAGTGTAGCAGTTCGCCGAGTGCGCAACGCATCAACGCCCGGTCGATTCGGGCCAGCTGGGTGACCGGATATTGGGGCGCCAGGCGAGTGATCAGCGCGTCGATCGTGTCGCGATGGCTGGTCACGGCGTCGACGATCGCGCCGCCGTGCGCCGCGGCTCCAGGCTCGGCGCCTTCGTCCTCCAGCCGGCGTTCGAGCGCCCGGCGGGCGGTGCGCTGTCCGAACTCGGCCTCGAAGATCGCCGTCAGGGCGAGGCGCCGACCTTCTCGCTCAGCCTGGTGGGCCTGCGCGGGCTCGCTCACGGTCATGGATCGGCTGGCACCGTCGCCGGCTCCGCCTCGCCGTCCCCGGCAAGCAGGCCGGCGCTCTCCGCGCGAGCCTCGTCGAGTGCCAGCGCGGCGGCGATGCGCTCCGGGATGCGGGCACGCGCGGCGGCCGCGCCAACCTCGACGGCAAAGCCGATCATCCGTCGCTTCGCGCGACCGTGAGTGATCAGCACCGTACCCTTGACGCCGAGCAGCGGCGCGCCGCCGAGGCGCTCGTAGTCGAAACGGCGGCGGATGCGGGTGATGCCGCGGCGCATGAACAGGTAGCCGATCGGGCCCAGCGGCCAGCGCTGGAACTCGGTCCGCAGCTGGTCGAAGATGAACGACGAGAGGCCCTCGAAGAACTTGATCGTGACGTTGCCCACCGTCGCGTCGCAGACGACCACGTCGGCCGGGTGGTGGGGCAGGTCCTTGCCCTCGACGTTGCCCACGAAGCGCATGCCGCTGGCCGCCAGCCGTGGCGTCGCGTCTTGGACGCGCTGCTCGCCCTTGCCGCCCTCCTCGCCGATCGAGAGCAGCGCGACCGACGGGTCGCGCACGCCTAGCACCTGCTCGGAGAAGATGGCGCCCATGCGGCCGTACTGGGCCAGGTTCAGGCCGGTCGAATCCGTCGTCGCGCCGATGTCGAGCAGCACGAACGGGCCTCGGTCGCTGATCACCTGCACGGCCAGCGCCGGTCGATCGACGCCGCGCAGCCGGCCGAGGTGGACTATGGCCGAGGCCACGCCGGCACCGGTATGCCCGGCGGTCACGACCGCGTCAGCCCGGCCCTCGCGGACGAGCCGCATGCAGACGTTGATGCTCGCGTCGCGCTTGCGCCGGACGGCTGCCGCCGGATGCTCCTCCATGGCCACCGACTCGGCGGCCTGGACGATGCCCACGTGGGCCGGCAGCTCGCCCTCGATGTAGGGCCGTAGGCGCGGCTCGTCGCCAACGAGCAGGATCTCCACCTCGGGATGCTCGGCGGCCCAGCCGAGCGCGCCGCGCACGACCTCCTCCGGGGCATGGTCGCCGCCCATGGCGTCGACGGCGACGCGCACGCGGTCCAACGTCGGGTCCCGGGCAATGGTGTCGATGTCCATCAGCCGTCAGCCGATGCGGGCCGGCGCTGACGCCGCGGCCGCGGTGACGAGACTAGGCCGCGCCGGCGTCGGACTTGGTGCGCTGCTTGATGCGCACCGCCTCGCGGCCGCCGTACCAGCCGCAGTTCGGGCAGGCGAAATGGATCATCTTGGGCTGGCGGCAGTGCGGGCACTCCTCCAGCTTGGGCAGGGTCAGCGCCTGGTGCGCGCGCCGCTCGCCCTGGCGGGCATGCGACACGCGGCGCTTCGGAACTCCCATCTTTGGTCTACTCCTTCAGTTGGCGGTCGGCCTTCTCACGGAACTCGGCCAGGCCGGCCAGCCGAGGATCGATCGCGTCTTCGGCATGTCCGTGATCCGGTTGCTCGTTCAGGTCGATGCCACAGACCGGGCATAGCCCGCGGCAGTCGGGCCGGCAGAGCACGCTGATCGGCTCGGCGAGCGAGATCGCGTCGCGCACCGGCTGGGCCAGGTCAAGCTCATGGTTGCGGTCGAGGCGGAGGACGTCCGGCTCTTCCCGCTGATCGACCGGCAGCCCCGAGTCGATGTCGACAGAGGGTAGCGCCTCTTCCTCGATCCGTACCGAGATGGGCTCCACGACGGGCCGCAGGCAGCGGCCGCAGTGGGCGTCGATGGCCGTGGCGAGCTCAGCCGTGGCGAGGATGCTGCGACCCGTGCGGGCGAGGCGGACCTCGCCTTCGATCGGCGCCGCCAGGGTCACGTCCTCGGCGATCGGCAGCTGGCCGACCTCGACCGGGTAGGTGCGCGTGGTGCCGGGCGCCGCCCGCAGCAGCGAGGCAACGTTATAGCTGAGCACGGCTCGGTTCAGGCTCGGCATCCTCCATGTCCAGCGCCAGGTCGCCGTTGTCGGTGGACGGCTGGATGGGAATGGCCGCCGCGTGGCGCTCGTCGAGCAGCGCCAGGCCGCGCTTGATGCTCTGCAGCGCCTTGATGCACTCACCCTCAAGGTGCACCAGCACGCTCTGGGCATACTCGTCAGCGCCGCGCCGGATCTCTTCCGCCTCGCGCTGGCCGTCAGCCACGATCTCACGCGAGCGCTGCTCGGCGGCCCGGGTCAGCTCGCGCTCCTCGATCAGAAACGCGGCCTGCTCCTGAGCGCGGGCGAGGATGCGCTCAGCCTCCTCCTGCGCGCGCTCGACGATGCGCTCGGTCTCGTCGTTGATCCGTTTCGCCTGGCGGATCTCCTCCGGCACGGCCGTGCGCAGCTGGTCGAGCAGGTCGTATGCGCGCTCGCGATCGATGATCACGTTGCTCGTCAGCGGCATGCTCCGGCCGCTGGCGATGACGCGCTCCAGTTGTTCGAGAAGGAAGACGATGTCGATTGGAGTGGCCTCCGTGCCCGCCTAAAGGCGCATTCTAGTCGCTTGCTGCACGACCCAGACGGCGCGCCGCCGCAAACGGCACCATCTGGCTGACGTCGCCACCGAAGGCGGCGATCTCGCGCACCAGCGTCGAGCTCAGGTACGCATGCTCGAGGGCGGTCATCAGGAACAGCGTATCGACCTGTGGGGCGAGCTTGCGGTTGGTGTGGGCCATCTGGAGCTCGCTCTCGAAGTCGCTGATCGCGCGCAGGCCGCGGACGATGAAGTGGGCACCGATCTCGCGCGCGTAATCGACTGTCAGGCCATCGAAGGCAGCGATCTCCAGCCGGCTGGTGATGCCCGGCGCCATCTCGTCGACCGCCTCGCCGATGATCGCCATCCGCTCGTCCACCCCGAGCAGCGGCATCTTGCGCGGGTTGCGCAGCACGGCCACGACCAGCCGGTCGAAGAGCCCGGCCGCGCGGCCGATGACGTCGAGGTGGCCGAGCGTTATCGGGTCGAACGACCCGGGGTACAGCGCTGTCGTCATTGGTGATAACGATAGAACGTCAGCGCCGTCTCGCCGAAGCGTTTTCGCCGCTCGCGGGCCAAGCGGCCGGCCGTCACCGGCGGCTCGTCGCGCCAGAAGTGCTTGGCCACGACGAGCGCCTCGTCGTGCAACCAGGCACGGGCGGCGTCGCCCAGGCGCTGCAGCACGGCAGCGAGCGCTTGGTCGCCGTACGGCGGATCGACGAGGCAGGCGTCAAACGGCGCGCCGCTGGCCGCCGCGTCGCCCCCGAGGAAGCGCAGCGCGTCCGAGCGGACGATGCTCGCGCCACCCTCCAGCCGGGCAGCGGCCAGGTTACGCGCGATGACCCGCGCCGCGCCTGCGT
>DATMJK010000009.1:0-12480 GCA_035553915.1 Candidatus Limnocylindrales bacterium
CATGCCTGTTCCTGCCTTCCCGTAACCTGTGCAACACGATGTTCCGGTTACAGATCGGATGATAAGGCCTTGCCAGTAACCTGTCAATGGTGTACTAATGGTTACAGGATGAACATCCTGCCTGACGGCCCAGCCCACTCACAGGACGACCCACACGGCCGTCATGGCCACCACGCCTCGCTGCAGGACGGGCTTGACTTCGTCAACACGCTCAGCTCGAGCGGCGACGCCCTGAGCGAGCTCGAGCCGGCGCTTCGCTGGCTGCACGACCACGAGCTGCTGCACGCTGAGATGGTCGAGCACGAGCTGGGCCGCTACGCCTCGGATCCAACCGGCAGCGACAGGGCTGTGGCGCGCATCGGGCGCGTGCGCGCAGCGCTGCGCGAGCTGCTCGACGCGACCGTCGAGCGCCGACAGCCGGCGGCTGAGGCGCTGCGCGACGTCAACCGGGCACTGCGTGCGCAGTACGTCTACGAGCTGGTGCCGGCGCCGGACGGGGTGTCGCTCGACCATCGCCATGAGGGCGACCCGATCGAGGGTGCGCTGGCCCGGCTGGCCGAGGCGATCGGTCGCGAGCTGACCACGGCCGACACGAACCGGCTACGGGTGTGCGCGAATGACGCCTGCGCCTGGGTGTTCTATGACTCGTCGCCGGCCGGCCGGCGCAAGTGGTGCGACATGCGCGTATGTGGCAACCGGGCCAAAGTGGCTCGCCACCGGGCGCGCCTGCGCGAAGAGTCAGCCCTCGGTCAGTAGCTGACTATGCGGTCAGCCTCGGCGATCAGCCGGACAAGCTCGCTCGGTGGCGCCAGCTGGACGCCGTCGCCCGCTTCCACGCCGCGCGCCTTGGAGGACATGCCCGAGCCGTACAGCCGTGCCCCGCCTTCGCGCAGGGCCTGCCAGTGCTCGGCCGCGCTGCCCGTCCCGATGCCCTGGAGCGCTTCGCGCGTCTCGGCGCGCAGCACGTCGACGCCGTCGCCGGCGATGAATACGTCGACCTCATGGCCCTCTGCGAGGGCGGTTCGCGCCACCAGCAGCCCGAGCGCCACGCGCGTGGGGTTCTCAGGGCCGGTAGCGATATGGACCAGCAGCCGCACGATTGCTCCTCCCCGCCGTCAGGCCTGGCGCGGCCGCGTGACCACGTTGACCAGCCTGCCCGCCACGTGGACGATACGCGCCACCTCGCTGCCGTCAAGGTGGGCCCGCACGCGGTCCCGCGCCAGCACGATCTGCTCGATCTCGATCGCTGACAGCCCGGCCGGGATCGACACGCTGTCGCGCAGCCGGCCGTTGACCTGGATGGGCAGCTCGATCTCCGCGCTGGCGACCAGCTCGGGCGAGTAGTCCGGCCAGCGCTCTGCGTGGACCGAGCGCCACTCTTCGCCGGCCGCGGCAAGGCGTCGCGCCCACAGCTCCTCGGCGATGTGCGGCGCCAGCGGCGCCAGCATGAGCATCAGCAGCCGCGTCGCCTCGGCCCATTCCTCACGTCCGGCGACGGCTGATCCCCGTAGCCGCATCAGGCCGTTGGTCAGCTCCATCAGCGCCGAGATCATCGTGTTCCAGCGAAAGTCGGCGTGGTCCTCCGTGACCTTCTGGAGGGTGCGATGGGCCAGCCGGCGCAGCTCCTGAGCGGCGGCCGTCTCGGTCACGCCGTCCGGCAGCCGCCCGCTCTCGGTCTCTCGGGCCTCGCGGCCATGCGGGTCGAGCACCACAGTCCATGTGCGACGGAGGAAGCGGTGAACGCCCTCGATGCCGGTCGGGCTCCACGGGCCGCCCTGGTCCCACGGCCCCATGAACATCAGGAACAGCCGCACGCTGTCTGCGCCGTAGCGCCCGATTAGCTCGTCCGGATCCTGGACATTGCCGCGCGACTTACTCATTCGCTCGCCGTCGGCGCCCAGGATCTGGCCCTGGTTGAAGAGGCGCTTCCACGGCTCGCGCTCGTGGACCAGGCCCAGGTCGTTGAGCGCCTTGGTGAAGAAGCGGCCGTATAGCAGGTGCATGACCATGTGCTCGGCGCCGCCGGTGTACTGCTCGACGGGACACCAGCGCCGCTCGCGGCGCCGGTCGAATGGCGCCGTCTCCAGCCCTGGCGAGAGGTAGCGCAACCAGTACCACGACGAGTCGACGAACGTGTCCATCGTGTCCGTCTCGCGCCGCGCCGGGCCGCCGCAGCGCGAGCAGGTCGTGCTCACGAAGGCCGCGTCGTGGACGAGCGGGTTGCTGCCGCCGCCGGCGTAGTCGAACGTGTCCGGCAGGATGACAGGCAGCTGCTCCTCTGGCACCGGCACGATGCCGTCGCGCTCGCAGTAGACCACTGGGATCGGCGTCCCCCACGGCCGCTGCCGGCTGACCAGCCAGTCGCGCAGGCGGTATGTGACCGCTCCCTTGCCAAGCCCGCGCTGCTCGAGCGCGGCCGTGATGCGTCGCCCGCCCTCGGCGGCCGCGAGGCCGGAGAAGCCGGCCGAGTTGACCAGCACCTCGTCGTCGGTGTGGGCGGCGTAGGCCTGGGAGAGGGCCCCCTCGGCCTCCTCACCTGCGCGCGCAACTACGCGCCGCACCGGCAGCCCGGCCCACTGCGCGAACTCGAAATCGCGCTCGTCGTGGGCGGGCACGGCCATGATCGCGCCGGTGCCGTAGCCGCTCAGCACGTAGTCGGCGATCCAGATGGGGATGTGCTCGTCGTTGACAGGGTTGATGGCGAAGGAGCCCAGTGCGACGCCCGACTTCTCACGCTCGGTCGCCAGCCGGTCGATCTCCGTCTTGCGCCGCGCCTCGTCTCGGTAGGCGTCGACCTCGTCGCGCCGGCCGGGGTGAGTCAGCTTATCGACCAGCGGGTGCTCAGGCGCAAGGACCATGAAGGTCGCGCCGAAGAGCGTGTCGGGGCGAGTGGTGAACACGGAGATCTGGTCGCCGCCCGGCTGGCTGGCATCAGGCGCGACGGCGAATGTGATCTCGGCGCCCTCTGACCGGCCGATCCAGTTGGCCTGCGCGATGCGGCCGTACTCGGGCCACTCCACGCCGTCATATGTCAGCAGCTCGTCGGCGTACCTGGTGGTGCGAAAAAACCACTGCTCCAGGTCGCGCTTGGTGACCGGCGCACCGCAGCGCCAGCAGGCGCGCTCGGCGCCCACGACCTGCTCACGCGCCAGGACGCCGTCATTCGGGCACCAGTCGACCGGCGCCTGCGCGCGGTAAGCCAGCCCGGCCTCGAGGAAGCGCAGGAAGAACCACTGGTTCCAGCGGTAGTAGTCGGGGTTGCAGGTGACGATCTCGGCGTCCCAGTCCCACGACGCGCCCATCGAGCGCAGCTGGCGGCGCATCTTGTCGATGTTGCGCAGCGTCCACTCACGCGGCTGCACGCCGCTGCGGATGGCGGCGTTCTCGGCGGGCAGCCCGAAGGCGTCAAAGCCGACCGGGAAGAAGACGTTGTAGCCGGACATCCGCTTGTGGCGCGCGATGGCGTCGGTCGGCGTTTTGACGAACCAGTGGCCGATGTGCAGGTCGCCCGACGGATAGTCGTACATGGTCAGCACGTAGTACGGCGGGCGGCTCTCGTCGTCCAGGTCGGTGCGGTGCATGCCGAGCTCGTCCCAGCGCGCCTGCCAGCGCGGCTCGATCTCAGTCGGCTGGTAGCGGTCGGTTGTCGGAGTGGTGGGGGAAGTCATGCCGCGGCCTCAGCGTTGCGGTGGCTGGAAGGGGGCGTGGAGGTTGGTCGCGCGGCGCGCTCAGGCGCCGGCGACCCGGCTAAGCAACTGGTGCCGGGCCGGCAGCGTGGAGCAGCTCAGTGGCGACCGCATGACTGGGCCATCTTACGCGAAAGACCCTCGCCGCTCGGGCGAGGGTCAGTTCATCAGGCGAGGCTTGGTGGAGCGACGGGGGCTCGAACCCCGGACCTTCTGCCTGCCAGGCAGATGCTCTCCCAGCTGAGCTATCGCCCCGCCGTCGAGCGAGAATTCTAGCAGTTGGCGGAGTGAGCGCCGCTCAGCGTGAGACCGAGACCCGGCCCACCGTCTTCCACGGCCCGTAGGTGAAGGCCTCGCTGGCCACCCGCACGGCCCCGACGATGCGGTAGCTGCCCTTGCGCGTGAGCTCGACGTTGACCTCGAAGCGGGCATCGCCGTTGCGCGGCAGGCGGAAGCTCGCGCTGTTCCAGCGAACGCCCGCGCCCCTGCCACTCGCCTGCTCTAGGCGGCGCATGCTGCCATCTAGGGCGCGCCGGCTGACAAGGGTCCAACGGCCGTTGCGCAGCTGGCTCACCCGGACCGCGCCATGCCATGCGATGTCGCCGGTTCGCAGCACGAAGTCGATCCGCTCGCGACCGCTGGGCGCCACGATCCGCACGCGCCACACACCGACACGGGCGTTACCCGTGACAGCTGCATTGAGTGTGCTGCCGCTGAGCGTCGCCGATGCCCCAGGGTTTGCTGCCGCCCCAGAGGGCACGAGCAACACGGCGGCGAGGGCCAGGCCGGCGGCGGCCGGAAGCAGGCGGTGGTTCCCGAGGCGGGCGCGAAGCGGGGTTGCAAGCACGTGGTGCTCCCTCAAGGTGGGCTCTATGGGTTGGACGCTACGCGCCGCTAAGGGTTCCGGTCATCCGGTACGCCACGGATGTCGTCACTCGGTCTCCACTCCGTACCCGTAGTCAACGCTCCGCACCCGTCCACGCGGGACTACGATTCAGCGGTCATGCATATCGATCTCAACGCTGACGTCGGCGAAAGCTACGGTGCGTGGGCGATGGGCGATGACGAGTCACTGGTGCCGCTCGTCAGCTCGGCCAACGTTGCCTGTGGCGCCCACGCAGGCGACCCGCTGGTAATGCAGCGGACCGTCGAGCTCGCCAAACGCCATGGCGCGGCCGTCGGGGCGCATCCGGGCTACGCCGATCGCGACGGCTTCGGTCGGCGCGAGCTGGAGTTGCCTGCCGAAGAGCTGCGCGCGTCGCTGCTCTACCAGCTCGGCGCTCTCGACGCGTTCTGCCGGCTGGCGGGCGTGCAGATGCACCATGTCAAGCCGCACGGCGCGCTCTACAACCGTGCCGCACGAGACGGGGATCTCGCCCGGACGGTTGCCCAGGCAGTCCACGAGTTCGACGCACGACTGGTGCTGGTTGGGCTGGCCGGCTCGCTGCTGCTCGAGGCCGGGCGCGAAGCGGGCCTGGCTGTGGCCGCCGAGGCCTTCGCCGACCGAGCCTACGAGCCCGACGGCAGCCTGCGCTCGCGCCGCCTGCCTGGCGCCGTGCTCGAATCTGCCGAGGCTGCCGCCGAGCAGGCGGTCTCGATCGCAACGCTCAACCGCTTGACCGCCTACGACGGCACGACGGTCGAGGTGCGTGCCGAGACGATCTGCCTGCATGGCGACACTCCGGGCGCCGCCGAATACGCACGCCAGGTGCGGATGGCGCTCGAGCAGGCCGGGGTGACGGTTGCGCCGCTGGGCCGCAAGTGAGCATCGATGGGGTGTCCATCGAGCCATTCGGCGAATCCGCGCTGCTCGTGCGGCTGGGCGAGCGCGTCGACCCCTTGCTGAGCGCGCGCATCCAGTCCCTGGCCGCCGAGGTGAATCGGGCGCGTGAATCAGGCGACGGCAGGCTGGGCGTCGCGGTCGCCGGCTACGCCAGCCTGCTCGTTCCGTTCGATCCGACGATCGGCGACGTCAGCGGGGTCGCGGCGTGGCTGAGGAATGCCATCGCCAGTAACTCCGCCGAAGCGGCAGTCGAAGACTGGCCCTTGATCGAGATCCCGGTCCGCTATGGCGGCGCCGACGGACCAGATCTCGACGACGTCGCGCGCCGGCTGGGTTTGACCAGCCATAAGGTCGTCGAGGTGCACGGTTCCGTCACGTACAGGGTGTACATGCTCGGCTTCTCGCCGGGCTTCGGCTATTTGGGTGAGCTGCCCGCCGCGCTGGAGCTGCCGCGACGGGACACCCCGCGCGCCCGCGTCCCGGCCGGCAGCGTTGCCATCGCCGGCCGCCAGACCGCTGTCTACCCGCTGCCGAGCCCCGGTGGCTGGCACCTCATCGGGCGGACGGATGAACGCCTGTGGGACGTGAGCCGCGAGCCGCCGGCGAGGCTTTCGCCAGGCCAGACGGTGCGCTTCGTGAGTGCCTGACGCCGTGCTCGAGGTTGTCGATGGCGGGCTAGTAACCACCGTCCAGGGTGCGGGTCGGCCCGCGATGGTGACGTTCGGCGTGCCCATCGGCGGAGCGTGCGATCGCTGGTCGCTGGCGCTGGCAAATGCGCTGCTGGGCAACAATCCCACTGCACCGGCGCTGGAGATGGCGCTCCTCGGGCCAACGCTCCGCGTCCGGGCGGACTGTGCAGTTGGGCTGGCCGGCGCGGACCTGTCGGGCCGGCTGGACGACGGCACGGAGCTTCGGCCGGGCTCAGCTCGGCTGCTGCGCGCCGGCCAGGTGCTGACGTTCAGCAGCGCGACGCCCGGGTCGGGCGTACGGGCCTACCTCGCCCTGGCTGGCGGCGTCGACGTGCCTGACGTCCTCGGCTCGCCGTCGACGTGCCTGATCGGCGGCTTCGGCGGCTTGGAGGGCCGCCCCCTCGCTGCCGGCGACACGATCAGCCCGCGCGACCCGGGAGGCAGGCGGGTTGGCAGCTGGGATGGCGCGGCGATGCCGGCGGCTGGCCCGCTGCGCGTGGTTCGCGGGCCGCATGCCTCCGAGCTGCCGGACCAGGCGCTGGCAGGTCTGCTCGAGGGATTCTTCGTCGTTGGTCGTGGCGACCGGCAGGGCATTCGCCTCGAAGGGCCGTCGATCAAGCCGGGCAGCCTGTCCCTCGTCTCGCAGCCGATGCGAGCCGGAGCGGTCCAGCTGCCGCCGGACGGTCGACCGATCGCGCTGCTGGTCGACCACCAGACAGTCGGTGGCTACCCGGTGCCGGCGGTGGTCATCGGCGCCGACCTGCCGCGGCTTGGCCAGCTCGGCGCGGGCGACGGGGTGCGCTTTCGGGAGGTCGGTCTCGGGCAGGCGCGCGTGGCGCTGCTGGGGCTGGAGCAGGAGCTCAGCTTGCTCGGCAGCCGGGTCGCCATCGCGTGAGCCAGCCCGCGGCGTACACGATCCGCCGCTCCCAGCGGGCTCGAAGGGCGCGCCTGACCATCACCGCCGAGGGTGACGCGCTGGTAGTGCTGCCGGTCAAGGCGGACGAGCGGCTTGCCGCCGAGCTCGTGGCTCGCCACGGCCGCTGGCTGCTGCGTCACCAGTCGCGCATCCGCGGACAGCGGACGGCGCTGGCCGCGCGGCCGGCGGTCGGGCTCGGGCGCACGATCATGCTGCGTGGCTGCGAGACGCGGATCGTGGTGCTGGAAGCGCCGACCAGCAGGCCCACTGTCCGGCACGATGCCGCCGCCGGGGCGCTGCTCGTCGAAGGCCGCGACGCTGCCGCCCAGGCCGCGCGGCTGGTCGAACGATGGCTGCGCTCGGAGGCACGCCGCCAGCTGGCGGCGGCGATCGCCGTGCGGGGGGCGCAGATGGGCTTCTGGCCGAACCGGCTGACGGTGCGTGATCAGCGTACGCGCTGGGGCAGCGCCTCCCGCCGTGGCACGCTGTCCTTCAGCTGGCGGCTGGTCATGTGCCCGGCCGAGGTGCTGGACTACGTCGTCGTGCACGAGCTCGCCCACCTGCGCTGGGCCGGGCACGGGCCACGCTTCTGGGCGCTCGTCCGGCGCCACGTGCCGCGCGCCGACGAGCATCGGCGCTGGCTGCGCGAGCATCACGCGCTGCTGCGCGCGGCGCTCGATTGATCAGCCGCCGCTAGGGAGTCGCCACCGCCTTCTCGATGCCCAGCAGGCGCAGGAAGGCCTCATCTGACGGCTCGCGCCCGAGGAACGCGCGCAGATGCTCCATCCCGTCGCGCGAGCCGCCGCGTTCGAGGATCTCGCGCCGGTAGTCGGCGCCGACCGCGGGTGACGTCACGCCCTCCGCCTCGAAGCGGCTGTACATGTCGTCGCCGTAGACCTTCGACCACAGGTAGCCGTAGTAGCCGGCGTCGTAGCCACCGACGAGGTGGGCGAACGATGCCGGGTCGAAAGTGCCCTCCGGAAAGGGGAAGCCGGTCACCTCCCACGCCTCGCGGTAGATGCGCTCCAGGTCGCGCTCCTGCTGGGGGCCGTGCAGCGCCCGGTCGAGCAGCCCGTAGTAGCACTGGCGCAGGGTCTTGACGCAGACGTTCAGGTCGCGCGCCGCGGCAAGCTGGCGGACCATCTCGGCGGGGATGGCCTCGCCAGTCCGGTGATGGCGCGCGAAGCGCGACAGGACCTCGGCGTTCCAGGCCCAGTGCTCCATGATCTGCGAGGGCGCCTCGACGAAGTCGCCCTCGGTCTCCGTGCCGCTAAAGCGGATCGTCTCGGCCTGGCTGAGGCACTGGTGCAGGATGTGCCCGAACTCATGGAAGAGGGTCAGCACCTCGTCGTGGCGGAGCAGCGAGGGACTGTCGACGGCGGGCTTGGTGAAGTTGGCCACGATGGCCGAGACCGGCGCCTGGCGGCTGCCGTCAGCGGAGCGGTGGCCGGGCACGAGCGTGAATGCCGCCGCGTGGCCGAACTTGCCGCTGCGCGGGAACAGGTCGGCATAGAAGTGGGCGATGTGCTCACCGGACGCTCGATCGCGGATGGCGTAGAGGTACACGTCGGGGTGCCAGGCACTCGTCGCCGGCAGCTGCTCGAATGCCAGCCCGAACACCTCGCCGCACAGCTCGAACATGCCCGCGACCGTCGCCTCGAGCGGGAAGTGGGCCGCTACCTCAGCGGTGTCGATGCCGAACTCGCGGCGCCGGATCTGCTCGTCGTAGTAGCGCCGATCCCACGAGCGCAGTGTGCTGTCGCCGGTCTCCGCCTCGAGCAGCCTGGCCATGCGCTCGATCTCCTCGTGGCCCTTGGCCTGCAGCGGGCGCAGCAGCCCCGCGTAGAAGGCATCCACCTGCTCCGGCCGGGCGGCCATCTTGACCTCCAGCGCGAAGTGGGCCCATGAGGCATAGCCGAGCAGCTCGGCCACGCGTCGGCGAAGCGCCAGGATCTCCTCGAGCAGCGGCCGGTTCTGCTCTGCCGCCCGGTTGAGCGCCTTGTGCTCGATCTGCTGGCGCAGGTCACGTCGTTCGGCCTGGTCGAGGAATGGGAACAGTTCGGGGTAGTCCATCGACACGCGATACGTGCCCGCGCGCTCGCCTGGCCGCAGGCGGGCGATGTAGTCCTCGTCCATGCCGGCAAGCTCGTCGCGCGTGAGCTCGAGCCCGTCCTCGTACTCGTCGACGTTGCGCTGGAAGAGCACCTCCAGCTCGACGAGCCGCTCGCGCAGCCGCTGCACCTCGCGACGCTGCTCGTCCGAGAGGTCGTGGCCGGCGCGCCGGAAGTCGCGCAACCAATGGTCGAGCAGGCGGCGGCGCTCACCTTCCAGCGCTCGCGCCTCGGCAGTCTCGGCGAAGGCGCGAACGGCAGCCGCCAGCTCCGGCCGGAAGGCCAGGTCGACCTGCCACTTGGTCAGGCGCTCCTCTGCCGCCTGGCCTGCGTCGCGCACCTCGGCATCGGTGTGGACGCGAGCCATGAACGCGCTCCGCCCAAAGGCCAGCCAGGCTTGACCGACGGCCTCGTCGAGGAGCCGTAGGGTGTTGTCGTAGGTTCGTTGATCGGGACCCACAGTCAGCTCGCCGAGGCGCGCCTCAGCCGCACCGAGGAGCCGCTCGACCTCGCTGCTGACGGTCTCAGCGGTGACGCGCGAATAGTCGTACAGCATGTCGGGGGATGTTAGCCGGTCAATCGCCAGGTGCCTCGTCGTCGACGTGCTCGGCTTCGGCTTGCAGCGCCTGCCACGGCGCGGCCAGGATGGCGTGCTCCTCGTCGTCCAGCGCCTGCCCGGCGAGCAGGGCAACGACCGCGTCGAGGATGGCCGGTGCGGCCTGCGCACGCTCCTGCGCCTCGCGCGTGGGCATGCCCATCAGCCCGCCGATGCCGTGATAGTCGGAACGGCCGGCGGCGGCCCAGCGGCCGACCTCGCTGCGCGCCCGGTCGAGCGCTCCGCCAAGCCGGCGCCGATCGATCTCGGCCTTGGCCCTGCTCCATGCTCGGCGGCGGGCGGCGTCATCCTCGCGCTGCCACGCCTCGACCAGCAGCGGGATGTCGTCCTCGGTCAGCAGGTCGAGCTCGTCGAGCAGCAGGTCGAGTTGGTCTTCGGCGGATCCGTCCATCACACGGCAAGGGTGGTGGAGATGAGGGGACTCGAACCCCTGACCCCTGCGATGCGAACGCAGTGCTCTCCCAGCTGAGCTACATCCCCACGGGAGGCCGAGTATAGCCGAGGCCTCATCGTCGGCCCTCAGCCGAATCGAGCCGCGCGAGCGCCTCTGCCACCGCGCGCAGGTCAGCGACGAAGGCCTGCCTGGCGCTCTCGCGAGACACCTCGTCTGGTGCGCGCAGGATCGATGATGGATGAACCGTGGCGGTTAGCAAGGGCCCCTGCTCTGACTCGAACAGCTGGCCGCGCTGCCGGGTGACGCGGAAGCTCTTGCCGAGCAGCGCCTGGGCGGCCGTCGAGCCGAGCAGCACGACCACCGCCGGCCGGACCTGGCGGATTTCCGCCTCGAGCCACGGCCGGCAGGCCTCGACCTCGTAGGCGTTCGGCTTGTCGTGCAGCCGACGCTTGCCGGGCGCGCCGCCGGGCCGGAAAGTGCGCTTCCACTTGAAGTGCTTGACCACGTTGGTCACGTAAGCCAGCGAGCGGTCGATGCCAGCGTCCTCCAGCGACCGATCGAGCAGCGCGCCGGCGGGGCCGACGAAAGGCTGCCCGGCGAGGTCCTCCCTGTCGCCGGGCTGCTCGCCAACGAGCATGATCGAGGCGCCCCGCGGCCCCTCGCCGAAGACGGCTTGGGTGGCATTGAGGTACAGCCCGCAGCCGCGGCATGCCTGCACCGCTTCGCGCATCCGGTCGAGGGTCGGCTGCGCCGGAAGGAAGTCGCGCGCCGAGCCCGTCCCGGCCTCGGGCTCAGGCTCGGCATCCGGTCTCTGGTCGGCTCGCCGTGTCACCCGGCCAGTTTGCGATGGCCGGCATGACGGCCGCGCGCCTGCTCGCCGCAGGCGAGTGTCAGGCTCGCTGTGGCGGCCACTCTGGCTCGCCCAAGGTGACATCGGCGCTCGCGTGGCCCGGCCCTCGGTCGACACAATCGACGCCGGAGGTGCACTCGCACCCGCCTGATCGAGCGCTTCCGCGCGCTCACCACGGGTGGCGGACCGGCACGAGCGGTAATGGGCGAGATCATGGGCACGGGCTCGTCCTGATGACGCGCAAGCAACTGCTCGGCATCAAGTCGAGGGTCGAAGGCACGCTCGGCGTTGCCGCCGCCGCGCGGCCGGGGTTGGCCTCAGCCGGTCCGGCGAACCCTTGCTAGGGCGTCCACTCGCCGGGCTGCAGGATGCCCACATCCTCCTGGAAGGCGGCGTAGACGTCGGCCATCGTCTCGACCCCGTCCTCGGGCCGGGTGATCCAGGACAGGACGAGAGCATGGTCGGCGGTCAGCACCAGCCACGGCTGGCCGGCATCGTCCTCGTAGCACAGCAGGCTGCCTCGCATCACCTCCGGTGTATCGAGGTAGTACCACGACTGTTCCGCCGGCAGGTCGTCCGGGCACGTGCCATCGCCCCCTTCCATGTCGCCGAGGACTGCTTCGTAGGCCTCGTCCAGGTCGTCCTGGTCATCGAACAGCGCGTAACCACGGGGCAGGCCGCCGACCGGCTCGCACCACGCGCCGGCCGCTGCGCCTTCGAGCGGGTCGCTCAGGATGAGCGGCTCACAGGCGGGCCGGACGGGCTGGGTGATCCAGCCGAGCAGGAAGCCGTAGTCGGCGTCGCCGGTTGGGGTCGGCGTGACCTCCGGCGTCGGCGTGACCTCCGGCGTTGGCGTCGGCGTGACTTCCGGCGTCGGGCTGGCCGTGATCTCCGGCGTCGGGCTCGGGGTTATCTGGAGCGTCGGGCTGGGCGTCGGCTCTAGCGTGGGCGACGGCGAGGCCTGGGCGGTTGGGGTTGGCGAGACGCCGGGCTGTGGCGCGAAGGGTCCGAGGCGCATGGCGTACATGACGCCGACGCCGATGGCGAGCACGAGCAGCAGCGCGAGCAGGCCGACGAGCAGCGGCGAGGGGCCACGACGGCCGCGCGGCGGCTGGTACCCGTAGCCGCCCGGCGGCGGGCCGTATCCCGGCGGCGGCCCGTAGCCCTGCGGCGGCCCGTAGCCCGGCGGCGGCGCCTGATAGCCCGGCGGCTGGCCGTAACCCTGTTGCTGGCCGTAGCCCGGCGGGGGGCCCTGGTAGCCCGGCGCCTGGCCGTAGCCCTGCTGCTGGCCGTAGCCCTGCTGCTGGCCGTAGCCGGGTGGCGGCCCCTGGTAGCCAGGCGGCGTTCCCTGGTAGCCCTGCTGCTGATCGTAGCCCTGTTGCTGGCCGTAGCCGGGCGGGCTCGGGGGCTGGGCTGCGGGCATGCCGACCTGGGT
>DATMJK010000010.1:0-6158 GCA_035553915.1 Candidatus Limnocylindrales bacterium
GTGAAACGGCCGCGCAGCTTCTGGCCCTTCAGGCTGAGCTTGAGCTCGCCCTTGCTGACGGCCTTGCCCGGATCGTCAGTCTCCTCCGGCTCGAAGGTGCCCCAGTCCCAGACGATCACGTCGCCGCCGCCGTACTGGCCCTTGGGGATGACGCCCTCGAAGTCGAAGTAGGACAGGGGATGATCCTCGACGTGGACCGCCATCCGCCGATCCTTCGGGTTGAGCGAGGGTCCCTTTGGCACGGCCCAACTCATCAGCACGCCGTCGATCTCGAGCCGGAAGTCGTAGTGCAACCGGGTGGCCCGATGGCGCTGCACGACGAACCGCCGATTGCCCAACGGTGGCGCGGTCGGACCGACCTCGCCGGCAGGCTCGGGCGTCAGCCCGAAATCGCGCTTGCGCTTGTACTTCTCGAGCGACATGGCGCGCTCAGCCTAGATGAGCCGGCCGGCTGGTTGGGCGCCGGAGGGGAGTTGGGCGCCGGCCGGCTGGTTGGGCGCCGGCGGGGAGTTCGGCGCCGGCCGGCTGGTTGGGCGCCGGCGGGCTACAGGCGACGCCTATCCTCGGCCACCCGTCATTTCTGCTGGCTGGCGACGCTTACGCGGGTCGGCGCCCCGTCGGGGCGCCGTGGGGCCCTTTGCCGATCGGGCGCCACGCTCAACACCACGGCAGCGGCCTCGATGTGACCCGGTGCGACCGGCATAAGGCGTCATCCGCGGCAGAGATGACGGGTCCCGCAATCCGATGCGTCCCGCACGAGAGGGCACCAGCGTCGCGCATCCGATGCGTCTCGCACCAGGGGGGTGCCCGCCGCGCTCCGCCTAGACGCCGGCTCTGTCGCGCGGCCAGGCGAAGGTGACGAGCACGGCCGAGTCCTCGGCCGCGGTCAGGTTCCACGGCTGGCCTTGGTCGATCGCCGCCACCTGGCCCGAGCGCAGCTCGGCAGAGCGGCCCGCCGCCTCGAGCCGTGCTGCGCCGCCGATCAGCTGGATGCTGGTGCGCGCATCGCCGTCGTTCTCTTCGAGCGTGGCGCCAGTGCGCAGGACGGTCAGCAGCATCCGGAAGTCGACGTCCTTGGCGAGCATGACCGAGTTGCGGTCGCCGTCAGTCCACTGCTCCTCGGAGCGCAGTCGGGTGATCTCCGCGTGGAGGTCGAAGACCAGCAGCTGCTCCATCATCGAGCGCGACTCGCGCGTCGCGGAGCCGCTGGTGCTGCCGTAGTCGCTGGTGCTCATCTGGTGCTCCATTCCTTACATCTGCAGGTCTGACGGCTCGGGCGAAGGCGTGGTCAGGTCGCCGGGCGCAGGCACCTCGTCGCCCAGATTGCCCGGGTCACGGCCAACGCGCTCGCTGATCGGCCCTTCCTGGGCGCCGGCATCACCGCCGACCGGGCCGCGCGCATCCGGCTGCTCGGGCAGACCCGTCGCGTCCGGATCGCTGGCGCGGGAGAGGGTGGGGTCCGTGGACATGTACATCCTCCTCACACATGCATCTGGGCCGGACAAGCATCGGACGCCGCCGCTTGCGCTCGCCGCCGGTCACGCGGCAGTCCGGCTTGCAGTCCGCTTCCAAGCACGGCCGAAGCGGCGGCGAACCCTTTGTGAGAGTCATGCAACGGCGGCCCTCGGCGCCGGCAGTGACCGCCGCTTCGGCGTGGGCGACGATGCGCCAGTATCGAGGCCAGCACGAGTGCTGACCCGGGCTGCGGCCCGCCGCCCGGGCCCTGCCACCCTGAGGAGACACCACCCTTGGCCACCGTCACTCCCGCGCCGGTCGCTGCCGGCCGCGTCACTCACGAGGTCTGGCCTGGCCAGCCGTACCCGCTCGGTGCCACCTACGACGGCGTGGGCGTCAACTTCGCGCTCTTCACCGAGGTTGCGTCTCGCGTCGAGCTGTGCCTCTTCGACAGCGAGGGCAACGAGACACGCCTCGACCTGCCCGAGCACTCGGGCTTCGTATGGCACGGCTACGTGCCCTCGCTGCCGGTGGGCCAGCGCTACGGGTTCCGCGTCCACGGGCCATGGTCGCCGGATGACGGGCTGCGTTGCCTGCCCTCCAAGCTGCTGCTCGACCCGTATGCCAAGGCGATCGAGGGCCAGCCGCGTTTCGACGAGGCGCTGTTTCCATACCGCTTCGACCATCCGGACGGTCCGGTCAACGACGCCGACAGCGGCCCCTTCGCCCAGCGGTCGGTCGTCGTCAACCCCTACTTCGACTGGTCGAATGATCGGCTGCCGCGCCGGCCGCTCAACGAGACGGTCATCTACGAGACCCACGTCAAGGGCTTCACGATGCGCCACCCGGACATCCCGGAGGCGTTGCGCGGCACGTATGCCGGCCTTGCCCATCCGGCCGCGATCCGCTACCTGACCGAGCTCGGCGTAACCGCTGTCGAGCTTCTGCCGGTGCACCAGTTCGTGCAGGACGACGGCCTGACCCGCAAGGGTCTGCGCAACTACTGGGGCTACAACTCGATCGGCTTCTTCGCGCCGCACAACGAGTACGCCGCCGGCGGGCAGCACGGCGAGCAGGTTGCCGAGTTCAAGGCCATGGTCGCGGGGCTCCACGCGGCTGGCCTCGAGGTGATCCTCGACGTCGTCTACAACCACACCGCGGAGGGCAACCACCTGGGACCGATGCTCTGCTTCAAGGGCATCGACAACGCCGCCTACTACCGCCTCGTCGAGGACGACAAGCGCTTCTACTTCGACACCACCGGCACCGGCAACACGCTCAACGCGGCCCATCCCTACGCGCTCCAGCTGATCATGGACAGCCTGCGCTACTGGGTCAGCGAGATGCACGTCGACGGCTTCCGCTTCGATCTCGCGGCGGCGCTCGGGCGCGAGACCGGCCGGGTCGATCCGACGGCCGGCTTCTTCAACCTCATCCAGCAGGACCCGATCGTCAGCCAGGTCAAGCTCATCGCCGAGCCATGGGACACCGGCGAGGACGGCTACCAGGTGGGCAACTTCCCGCCCCTCTGGTCCGAGTGGAACGGCAAGTATCGGGACACCGTGCGCGACTACTGGCGCGGTGAGCCGGGCACCCTGTCAGAGCTCGCCAACCGGCTGACCGGGTCGTCAGACCTGTACGAGACGAGCGCGCGGCGGCCGCACGCCAGCATCAACTTCATCACCGCCCACGATGGCTTCACCCTGGCTGACCTGGTCTCGTACAACGACAAGCACAACGAGGCCAACCAGGAAGGCGAGATTCCCGGCGAGAGCCACAACCGCTCGTGGAACCACGGCGCCGAGGGACCGACTGACGATCCCCACATCACCGAGCTGCGCCGCCGCCAGCAGCGCAACTTCCTGGCCACGCTCTTCCTGTCGCAGGGCGTGCCGATGCTGCTCGGCGGCGACGAGATCGGTCGGACGCAGGGCGGCAACAACAATGCCTACTGCCAGGACAACGAGATCAGCTGGTACGACTGGCAGGCGGCGGACGAGGAGCTGCTCGACTTCAGCCGCCGGCTGATCGCGCTGCAGGCGGCGCACCCGGTCTTCCGCCGCCGGCACTGGTTCCAGGGCCGGCCCATCCGCGGCGCCGGCGTGACCGACATCGCCTGGCTCTCGACGGATGGCACGCCGATGTCGGACGAGCAGTGGGACGAGGGCTGGAGCCGCGCGCTGGGCGTGTTCCTTGCCGGCGACGACCTTGGCGCGGACGGCCGCGGCCAGCGGATCAGCGACGACAGCTTCTACCTGATGCTCAACGCCTCTGGCGAGGACGTTCCCTTCCGGCTGCCGGACGGCCAGCTGGCCCAGGCATGGCAGGCCGTCCTGGACACCGCCCGACCGGCGATCAGCGAGGCAGACGGGCCGACGCACGAGGCGGGCGCCGAGCTGGCGGTCACCGCGCGCTCGCTGCTGCTGCTCAAGCGTGTGCGCTGAGCCCGCGCGAGCGCCGACCAGCTCGCTCGCCCACGTCCCACGCGCCACCTACCGCATACAGCTCCACGCCGGCTTCGACTTTGACGCCGCGGCCGGCATCGCCGACTACCTCTCCGCGCTCGGCGTGAGCCACGCCTATTGCTCGCCGTACCTGCAGGCCGCCCCGGGCAGCACGCACGGCTACGACGTGGTCAACCCGAGGCAGGTCAACCACGAGCTCGGCGGCCCGGTAGCCCACCAGCGCTTCTCGCGCACGCTCGGTGAGCGCGACCTTGGCCAGGTCCTCGACATCGTGCCCAACCACATGGCCATCGGTGACGAGAACCCGTGGTGGACCGACGTGCTGGAGAACGGCCCGGCCAGCCGCTACGCGCGCTACTTCGACGTCGACTGGGATCCGGTCGGCTCGCCACTGACGGACAAGGTCCTGCTGCCCGTGCTGGGCGACCACTACGGCCGCGTGCTGGAGGCGGGGGAGCTGGCTCTGGAGCGCGACGGCGGCACGTTCCACGTCCGCTACCACGAGCGCCGCTTCCCCGTCGCGCCGATCTCGCTCGAGGGCCTCCTCGCCCGCGCCGGCCACCGCGCCGGCTCTGACGAGCTCGTCTTCATCGCGCATGCCATGGGCTCGCTGCCGCCATCGTCGGCGACCGACCGGGAGAGCGTCGTCCGGCGCCACCGCGACAAGGAGGTGCTCAAGGGCCAACTCGGGCGGATGCTCGGTGACCGGCCGGACATCGCCGCTGCCGTTGACGAGGCGCTCGCCGAGCTGAACGCCGACACGGACCGCCTGGATGCGCTGCTCGACGCCCAGAACTACCGCCTGGCGCTCTGGCGGATGGCCGGCCAGGAGCTCGGCTACCGACGCTTCTTCGATGTCGCGACGCTGATCGGGTTGCGCACGGAGGACGAGCACGTCTTCCGCGAGACCCACGACCTGCTCCTGCGCTGGCTGCGCGACGGCGTGCTCGACGGCCTCCGTGTGGACCATCCCGACGGCCTGCGCGATCCGCGGACGTACTTCGCGCGGCTGCGCACCGCCAGCCCGGAGGCGTGGATCGTGGCCGAGAAGATCCTCGCCCGCGGCGAGCCGCTGCCGACCGACTGGCCGATCAACGGCACGACCGGATATGACTTCATGAACCAGGTCGCCGGCCTTTTCGTGGATCCGGCCGGTGAGGAGCCCATGACCCGGCTCTACCGCGAGCTCAGCGGCGGCGACGAGTCCTTCGAGGACCTGGCGTACCGCAACAAGCATCGCGTGATGCAGGAGATGCTGGCCGCTGAGCTGACGCGGCTGACCGAGCTTGCGGTCAACGTCATCCAGCGTCACCGGCGGCACCGTGATCACACGCGCAGCCAGCTGCGCGAGGCCCTGGCCGAGCTCATCGCCTGCCTGCCCGTCTACCGCGTCTACGTGCGCCCGGCAGATGGCGCAGCCTCGGACGACGACGTCCGCCACATGCAGGCGGCCACTACCGAGGCAATCCGGCGCCGCGGCGACGAGCTTGGTGCTGACCTGCTCGAGTTCGTGCGCGATGTGCTGCTCTGGCGGCACCCGGGCGAGGCACAGGCTGAGCTGGTTGCCCGCTTCCAGCAGCTCTCGGGGGCCGTGATGGCCAAGGGCGTCGAGGACACGACGTTCTACGAGTACAGCCGGCTGATCTCGCTCAACGAGGTCGGTGGTGAGCCGGGCCACTTCGGCGCATCCGTCGAAGACTTCCATGCCTGGTGCCGACGCATCCAGGCTGACTGGCCAACGACGATGCTCTCGACCGCGACCCACGACCACAAGCGCGGCGAGGATGTCCGCTGCCGGATCAGCGCCCTGTCAGAGATGCCGGCCGAGTGGCGGGCGGCGGTTGAGGGGTGGTCGGCAATGAACCGCCGCAAGCGCACCGGCCGCGCGCCTGACCGCAACACCGAGTATTTCCTCTACCAGACGCTCGTCGGTGCGTGGCCGATCGACGCCGAGCGGCTCACCGCCTACATGGAGAAGGCCGCTCGCGAGGCGAAGAGCCACACCTCGTGGACTGACCCTGATCCGCGCTACGAGCGCGCTCTGCGGCGCTTCATCGAGCGCTGTCTCGCTGACGGGGCGTTCATCGGCTCGCTGGAGAGCTTCCTCGAGCGGCTGCTGCCGGCGGCGCGCGTCTCATCGCTCAGCCAGACGCTGATCAAGCTGACCGCGCCGGGCGTGCCAGACATCTACCAGGGCACGGAGCTATGGGATCTGTCGCTCGTCGACCCGGACAACCG
>DATMJK010000011.1:0-9810 GCA_035553915.1 Candidatus Limnocylindrales bacterium
CCCCAGGGCAGCGTGACTGTCGCGTGGTGGGCGCTCCCCGACAGCGGCCCGGGCAGCGACTCAGCGCCTGCGACCAGGAACATGGCGTTCGGGCTGCCGCGACGGTTGGCCGGCCGGGCGGCGCGACGGGAGGCCTCAGCCATCGATGCGGCTACGCTGTCAATGCCCACGACCAGCGACGATGGCTCGCGCCGGGCACGGCGTAGCACGGCCTTGCCGTCACCCGTGCCGATGTCCACGATTACCCGCTCGTGGCGGGCAATCAGGTTGGCGAGCTAACCGACGTCCACCTCGAAGAGGTGGCGCCCGATCACCTGGCGCATCGTGCGAGTCTAGCGCGCGCCCGCCAGGCGGCGGCGAATCTCGCGCTCGTACTCCGGGAAGTAGCGGCTGATGACCGGCAGGGCGAAGCGGCGGAGGATCGCCTCGCGCGGCTCGCGCTCGAGCAGGAAGCGGAACGACTCCTCGACGAGCGCGGCGGGCTGATCGCGGCCCGGGTCGAGGCTGGTCAAATCGTCGTGCTCGACGCGCACCTCGTGGCGCGTGGCCTGAGGATCATCGCCAACGACCACGAGGCACGTCCAGCCGCCACCGCCGGCCCGGCAGTCGATCCTCAGCTGGTGTTCGGTCACCTGACCAGTATGGCCGTGACGATGGTCGTTGACGATGGCGCGACACGAGCGCACTCTGGTTGCCAGGAGGTTCGCCATGTTTGCTCGAACGCTGACCGGGGTGTCGCTAGCGGCCCTGCTGGCCTGCGCCTGCACCGGCGGCCCGCCGGCCGCGACCTCTGGGCCGACCGATGCGCCAGCCGCGACGGTCGATCCTGTGGCTGGCACGCCCACCACCGGTGCCGGGGCCACGCCGACCGCGCTGCAGGCCACGCCCACGCTGCCTGCACCGCCACCTCCCGACGATGGCTACGGCGGCTACGGAACGCCGGGCCCGGCCACTCCCAGCCCGATGCCGGGCGGATCAATCGAGATCACCCTGGCCGAGGGCGGCTACCTGCTTGGCCCTGCGAACCTTGCGCTGTACACGTTCGACAATGACTCGCCGGGCAGCTCATCGTGCGATGGCAGCTGTGCCGACAGCTGGCCGCCGCTGATCATCGATGACACCGAGACGCCGACCGCCGGCGACGGCATCGACGGCGAGCTCGGCGTCATCGAGCGCGCCGATGGCACGCTGCAGGTGACCTATGACGATGCGCCGCTTTACTACTACGCCGGCGACAGCGACCCGTCCGACACGAACGGTGACGTCCTGGGCGGGGTGTGGCACCTGGCGCGGCCGTAACGGCGCCGCTCAGTCGCGCGGCGCACGGGCCCACTCCGCTGCTGCGCGCAGCTCGCCGGCGAGCGTGGGCGCCACTCGGCCGCGAATGCGCACGTCGCGCGCGCGGTAGCTGATATCGACCGTGCCTCGTTCGCGGACGCGTGACAGCAGCTCGCCGGCCGAGTACGGCAGCGCGATGTCGACTTCCTCCCACAGCTCGGCCAGCATCTGGGCCAGCCGCGCCCGTAGCAGGTCCATGCCGTAGCCGGTGTGGGCGGAGACGAGCACGCTGCCAGCGATCGATGGGGCGGGCATCGCGCCGTCCTGCGCAGCCGGCTCGACCAGGTCCGCCTTGTTGTAAGCCAGCAGGCGCGGCTTCTCGCCCGCGCCAAGCTCGCTGAGCACCTGCTGGACCGTCTGGCGGTGCTCGGGCGCGTGGCGATCAGAGACGTCCACGATCTCGAGCAGCAGGTCCGCGCGGTTGACCTCCTCGAGCGTGGCCCGGAAGGCGTCGACCAGCTGGTGGGGCAGCTTGTGAATGAAGCCGACGGTGTCGGTCGCGATGATCGACTGGCCGTCGCCCAGCTTGACCGTGCGGCTGGTCGGGTCGAGCGTGGCGAACAAGCGGTCCTCGGCCCGCGCCTCCTCGCTGCCGACCAGGGCGTTGAGCATCGAGCTCTTGCCGGCATTGGTGTAGCCGACGATCGCGACCGTTGGCACGAGGCGCCGATCGCGCGAGCGGGCCGCCGTCTCGCGTTGCTGGCGGACCTGATCGACGCGCTGCCTGAGCTTCTTGATGCGCTCGCGGATCACCCGCCGGTCGGTCTCGAGCTGCGTCTCGCCGGGACCTCTCGAGCCGATGCCGCCCTGCGTGCGCGATAGGTGGGTCCAAAGCCGGGTGAGCCGCGGCAGCTGGTACTCCAGCTGGGCCAGCTCGACCTGCAGCCTGCCCTCGTGAGTCCGCGCGTGCTGGGCGAAGATGTCGAGGATCAGCCCGCTGCGATCGAGCACCTTGACGCCGAGCAGGCTCTCGAGCGCCTTCTGCTGGTTGGGGCTCAGCTCGTCGTCCGCGATGAGCATGGTCAGGCCGGTCTCCGCCTTGGCCTGCACGAGCTCCCCGGCCTTGCCTTTGCCGAGGTACCAGTTCGGGTCGACGTGGCGGCGGTTCTGCCACTCGGCGCCCACGACCTCCGCGCCGGCCGTGTCGGCCAGGCTGGCCAGCTCGGCGAGCGACTCCTCGGCCGACCAGCCCTTGTCCTGGCCCGTGTCGACGGCAACGAGGAACGCCTTCTCGCGCTGCGGACGAAGGTCGATCATCTTCTCGCGGCCGTTGCTACGCGTGCTCACCCGCAAAGCATACGTAACGTTCGGGCGCTGGTGACTGCAATGCCCAATCGGGCTGCCATGGCACCCTGGCCCAATGAGCGACGACGATCGTGACCAGACTGCCTGGCTGGAGACTGACGAGGTCGACGACGAGGCTCCCGACCTGACGCCTACCGAGATCTACCTGGGTGAGCTGGAGGCGAACACCCGCTCGACGGGCGGCGTCGAGTCGCTGACCCAGGACGAGCTGCGCGAGGGCGAGACCGCCAACCCGTCAGTGGCCGCCGAAGAAGGCCTTACCTGGGTTCCCCCCATCGACCCGCCGACCGTCCCCTCCCCCGACGACCCGCAGGGCGTCGAGATCGCCGCCGGCTTTGGTGCATCCGCGATCAGCGAGCCCTACGACAACCAGCACCCGACGAGCGCCCTGGCCGACGAGGACGAGCTGAGCGCCCGCGTCCGCGAGGCGCTTCGAGCCGACTCCGCAACCAGCGCCTACGCCGACAGCCTCGCCATCGCGGCGAGCGGCCGGACCGTCGCGCTGCGTGGCCTGGTGGATGAGGTGGACGACAGCGACAACGTGGTCGAGGTCGCATCGCGTGTGAGCGGAATCGACGAGGTCATCGACGAGCTCGACGTCCGGGCGCTGGAAGAGGGCTGAGCCGCGGGTCGTCCGTGGTCCGTCATGTGTGCGCCTGGTGGACGCGTACGCCGGTCCAGGCGCCGTCGACGCCGCTGCAGCCTCGCTCGTTGAGCACGAAGGGTGCGGTCCGGCAGGCTCTCGGTCAGCCGCGAATCGCATATGGTGTTCGGGGCGGCACTATTGACGGGTCACCCTGCCGGCCGTCACGACCCGACCAGTCGGTGCCCGACCTCCAGCGCCCGCTGCAATGCGTTCGCCTGGGCGTCCAGCCACTCCACGCCCGCCTCGTTGCGGAACCACGTTCGCTGGCGGCGCGCGAACTGGCGCGTGCGACGCGCGTCGATCTTGATCGCTTCCTCGACCGTCATCTCGCCATCGAGCACGGCGAAGGCCTCGCGGTAACCCATCGCTGAGAAGGGCGGCAGCGTGGGGTCATAGCGGGCGCGCAGTGCCGTCGCCTCCTCGAGCAACCCGTTCTCGAACTGCCAGCGCGCGCGCTCGGCGAGCCACCGGTCGTTGGTCGCGCGCTCGACGTCGAGGCCCAGCCAGGCGATCGGTCCGGGGTAGCCACGCGGCGCCGGCGGCAGCTCGTCGCCGCGGAGCTGGACGCGTTCGAGGGCGCGAACGACGCGCCGCGGATTGGCGAGATCCGTGCGCGCGGCGATCCGCGGCGCTTGGCTGCGCAGCCGGGCGACCATCACGTGCAGCCCCTCCCCCGCCAGCCGTTCCTCGAGCTCTGCGCGGAGGGTCGCGTCGCTGCCCGTCTCCTCCAACGGCAAACCGCGGGCGATGGCACGGATGTAGAGCCCGGTCCCGCCGACCAGCACGGCCACGCCGCGGCGCGACGCTATCCCGACCAGCGCGCCGTGCGCGTGGGCCACGTAGTCGGCCGCCGTGAAGCGCTCGTCCGGCTCGACCAGGTCGAGGCCGTGATGGCGGATCCGCGCCCGGTCTAGAGCGCTGACCTTGGCCGTCCCGATGTCCATGCCGCGGTACACCTGGCGCGAATCGGCGCTGATGATCTCCGTGCCGTTGATCCGCTCGGCCAGCGCCAGCGACAGGGCCGTCTTGCCGGTCGCGGTCGGGCCGCAGATGACGAGGAGCGGTGGGAACCCCGGCTCAGGCTGGCTGGCCGACGAGGGCATACGGACCGGCGCGCTCGACGTGCACGTTGACCAGCCGGCCGAGCAGCTCCGCGCCGCCGGGCAGGTGGACGAGCTTGTTCTGGCGGTTGCGTCCGGCAACGCGCGCGACGCCATCGGCCGCGTGGTCGTGGCTCGAGGCCGGCCGAACCTGGTCGACCAGCACCTCGGTCGTTCGCCCGACCCAGGCACGGTTGGCCGCCAGCCCGATGCCTTCCTGCAGCTCGAGGAGGGCCTGCAGCCGGCGCTTCTTCTCGGCCCGCGGCACATCGTCAGCCAGGCGCTCGGCTGGCGTCCCGGGCCGGACGCTGAACGCGGCCGCAAAGACCTGCTCGAAGCGCACCTCGCGCAGCAGTGCCAAGGTGCTCTCGAACTGCTCCTCGGTCTCGCCGCAGAAGCCCACGATCACGTCAGTCGTGAGCGCGATCCCGGGCACGGCGGCGCGCAGCCGCTCGACCAGCCGCAGGTACGACGCCACCGTGTACTGGCGGCCCATCCGGCGCAGCACCGTGTCGTCGCCCGACTGGACCGGCAGGTGCAGGTGCTCGCAGACCGATGGGCAGTCGGCGATCGCGCCGATCAGCCGATCACCGAGGTCCCACGGGTGCGAGGTAACGAAGCGCAGCCGCGGGATGGCGGGCACGCCATCCGCGGTGCGGATGCCGTCGATGGCGCGCAGCAGGGCCGCGATGTCCGGCCGGCCGTCGAGCTCCAGCCGGCGGCCGATCTCGCGCTGGCGGCGGACGTCGGCGAACTGTGCCGCCGCCGGCAGGTCGTGGCCGTACGAGTTGACGTTCTGGCCGAGCAGCGTGACCTCGCGAACGCCGGCAGCGGCGAGCGCGCGCGCCTCCTCCACGACCTCGTCGAACGGCCGGCTTCGCTCAGGGCCCCGGCTGAAGGGCACGATGCAGTAGGTGCACGTCTTGTCGCAGCCGTAGATGATCGGCAGCCAAGCGTGGATCGTGCTCTCACGTCGCGGCGCGGTGGCCATCCGGCCCGGCGCCGTCGGCGTCGCCAGGCCCAGCCGGGCGGTGAGCTCGGCCTCCTGGTCAGGCGCCAGGAACAGGTCGACGGCGGGGTAGCGCCGCTGCAGCGTCGAGCGGTTGTTCTCGCGGACCGAGCAACCGGTCAACACGACACGTAGGTGCGGGTTGGCGTCCTTCAGGCGAGCGAGGTGGCCCATCCGGCCGATGACCTTCTGCTCGGCCGCCTCGCGGATGGCGCACGAGTTGATCACGATCAGCTCAGCCGATTCGAGGCTGGGCGCCTCGGCGCAGCCGGCGGCAAGCAGCGCGCCGGCCATCTCCTCGGAGTCGGAACGGTTCATCTGGCAGCCAAGCGTCCAGACATGGAAGCGCGGCAGCGCCAGGTCGTCGGTCGCGAACTCGGCCAGCGCCGGCGCGGGTGCTGCGGCCGGGCGGCCACCGGCCATTGGCGCGGACGGCGTCACCAGGTCGAGCACCGGCAGCGCGCGCGATGCCATCAGCCGCTCCTGGCTGGCTGCGCAGCAAGCGCCTCGAGCAGCCGCTCACCGACCTCGTTGGGCACGAAGGTGGTGGCCTGCGCCTCGGCGTAGCTCATGCCGTCGCCATGGTAGTCGGAGCCGCCGGTGGCGATCAGGCCGCGCTCAGCGGCAAAGGCAGCCATTCGCTCAACGGTCTCGGGCAGGAAGCGCCGGTAGTGGACCTCCAGCCCGCGCAGGCCCCAGCCCAACAGCAGCTCGATCAGCGCGGGCTGCTCGGGCGCGGCCGGGTAGTGGGCCAGCACGCAGATGCCGCCCGATTCGTTGATCGCGTCGATCGCGTCGCGCGTTGCCAGGCCCTGCCTTGGCACGTACGCCGGGCCATGGCGGTCGATCCAGAGATCGAACGCCTCCTGCACGCTGGCCACGTGCCCCGCCTCGACCATCGCCCGCGCGATGTGGGGGCGCCCGAGTGCCTCGAGGGTCTCGAGGGCAGGCGCGATCTGGTCGTCGATGGGCTTGCCCAGCCGGCGCAGCGCCTCGATGATCAGCAGCAAGCGGGTGCGGCGGCTGCCGCGCTGCGAGGCGAGGCGGGCCTCGAGGCGCTCGTCGTCCGCATCGACGCCGAAGCCCAGGATGTGCAGCTCGCCCTCCTCGAGCTGGACGCCCATCTCACGCAGCGCGCGGTCGGCGATGCTGTTGATCTCGACCGCTGAGATGAGCTGCGGCCCCTCTGGCCCGGCCGCGGCGCCCCGGCCAGCTGCACGCAGCTCGCGGTAGCCGGCCAGCGTGTCGTGGTCGGCGATGGCGACGACGCGCATGCCGTACTCGCGCATGTCGGCGTACAGCCGCTCCGGATCGAGCACGCCGTCAGAGCGCGTGGTGTGGGTGTGCAGGTCGACCCGGTTTCGACGCGGCGTGACCATCTGCCCGACCGGCTCGTGGAAGCGGCTCTGGACCTCGCTCACGTGCTGACGATCCGCTGCAGCCGCCCGATGCACCGCGCCCGGCCGGTGGCGACCTCCAGGTCGAGCAGCACAGCGTTGAGCAGCACGTCACCCGAGCCGACCTCGAAGCGCGTCGGCAGGGCGTTGATGAAGCGCGGTAGGACCGTGGCTGGGTCGAAGCCGATGACGCTGTACAGCGGCCCGGTCATGCCGATGTCGCTGACGTAGGCAGTGCCGCGCGGCAGTATCCGCTCGTCGGCCGTCGCGACGTGGGTGTGCGTGCCACACACCGCGCTGACCCGGCCGTCGAGGTACAGGCCAAGGGCGTTCTTCTCGCTCGTGACCTCGCAGTGGAAGTCGACGATCCGGACCGGCGGCAGCTCGTTGGCGCCATGCTCGAGCAGCGCGTCGAGCGTCGTGAACGGGTTCTCGATGGGCTGCATGAACGTCCGTCCCTGGGCGTTGATGACCGCCACCTCCGAGCCATCGGCGGCGTGGAAGACGCCCCAGCCACGACCGGGCACGCCCTGCTCGCCGTAGTTGATCGGCCGCAGGATCCGCTCGTCGCGGTCGAGCTCGGCGTAGATCTCCTTCTTGTCCCAGATGTGGTTGCCACTGGTGATCACGTCAACGCCGGTATCGAAGAGCGCGGCGGCGGTATTGGCGGTCAGGCCCATGCCGCCGGCGAGGTTCTCCCCGTTGGCGATCACCAGGTCTATCCGGCGCTCCTCGCGCAGGCCGGGAAGCACCTGCTCGACGGCCACTCGACCGGGCTTGCCGATCACGTCGCCGATCATCAGCACGCGCACGCTGCCGCGCGCCGGCACCTCCGGCGGCGGGCTCAGGCGATCGGCGGCCTGGACCTCTGCGACCGCCCGCGCCGGTTGGTCGTCGGCCGCTGGCGCCGCTACTTGGCGTACTCCACGGCGCGCGTCTCGCGGATGACGGTCACCTTGATCTGGCCCGGATAGGTCAGTGACTCCTCGATCTTGCGCACGATGTCGCGCGCCAGGCGCATCGAGGCCAGGTCGTCGATCTCCTCCGGTCGGACGAGAATGCGCACCTCGCGCCCGGCCTGGACGGCGAACGACTTCTCCACGCCCTGGAAGGAGTTGGCGATCGCCTGCAGCTCCTCGAGGCGCTTGACGTAGGTCTCAGACGACTCGCCGCGCGCGCCGGGCCGGCTGGCGCTGATCGCGTCGGCGATCTGGACGATCGGCGACTCGATGCACGCGTACTCGACCTCCTGGTGGTGGGCGGCGATGCCGTTGACGACCTTCATCGACATGTTGTGCCGGCTGGCGATCTGGGCGCCGATGGCCGCGTGCGGGCCCTCGATCTCGTGGTCGACCGCCTTGCCGATGTCGTGCAGCAGCCCGGCCGTCTTGGCGACCATCGTGTCGGCGCCTATCTCGGCGGCGATGACCGACGCCAGCCGCGCCGTCTCGATGCTGTGCTGGAGCACGTTCTGGCCGTACGAGGTGCGGTACTTGAGCCGGCCGAGCAGGCGGACGATCTCCGTCGGCAGGCCCGGAACGCCGGTGTCGTAGGCCGCGGCCTCGCCTGCCTGGCGCATGACCAGCTCGACCTCCGCCTTGGCCTTGGTCACGACCTCCTCGATCCGGCCCGGGTGGATGCGGCCGTCCTGGATGAGCTTGGTCAGGGCAAGCCGCGCGATCTCACGCCTGACGGGATCGAAGCCGCTGATCAGGACCGACTCGGGCGTGTCGTCGATGATCAGGTCGATGCCGGTGGCCTGCTCGAGGGCGCGGATGTTGCGCCCTTCACGACCGATGATCCGGCCCTTCATCTCGTCCGAGGGCAGCGGCACGACCGAGACCGTCAGCTCAGCGGTGTGGTCGACCATCACGCGCTGGATGGCGGTGATCACGACATCGCGCGCCTTCTCCTCGGCCTCCTCGCGCGCCTTGCGCTCGATCGCCCGGGCAAGCCGAACGGCATCGTGCTCGGCCTGCTCGCGGACCTGCTCGAGCAGCACGTTGCGCGCCTCCTCGGCGGACATCATGCTCACCCGCTCGAGGGCGGTGATCTGCTCCTGCCGCGCGCGTGACACCTCGTCGCGAGCCTGGTCGAGCTCGCGCTCGCGCTCGATCAGCTTGCGATCGCGATCCTCGAGCATGTCTGTCCGCTGGTCGAGCTGCTCGTCGCGCTGCAGCAGCCGGCGCTCGAGGTTGGCCATCTCGGCGCGCTTGGCACGCGCCTCATCCTCAGCCTCTCGGCCAAGGCGGACCTGCTCGTCCTTGGCCTGGAGGATCAGGTCCTTCTGCTGGGCGCGGGCATCAGCGACGATGCGCGCCGCCTTCTCCTGCGCGGCCCTGATGGCCTGGGCGGCGAGAACGCTGCGCGCGATCAGGCCAAGGACGAAGCCTGCTGCGATGCCCAATAGGGCCACCGCCGCCAGGATGACGGGGTCTTGCATCTCTGCCTCCCATCCAGCCTGCCGCTGGAAGGTATGTCGGGTTCGCTTATCGGTCGGCGCTTGCGGCACCGGAGTGTCAGTCGGCACTCCCCCAAGCGCCGGGCTGCCTCGCTGGGCCGCGAGGCGGGTCAGATGCGCATCGCCGCCGGCCGCGGGACGGGCAACCCATCCATTGGTGCGGCCGCGATGCGGGTGCTTACCTGCGCCGAAGCCTACTCGCCTTTTTCGGAGGACGTCAATTTCGTGCCCGTCCTGGCGGGCTGGGCAGCGGGTGGTCAGCGTGCCGCCGCCGAGGCCTCGTTCGAGTAGGGACTGACGCCTATCCGATTGACCGCGCGGACCACGTAGCGATACGTGCGTCCACGCACCGTGCGCTGGTCGCGGAAGCTCCGCACCGAGGCCTTGACGGTGGCGATGCGGACGAACCGGCTGCCGTTCCAGCGCAGGATGCGATAGCTCGTGATCGCTGCCCCACCGCTGCTCGCTGGAGCCGTCCAGCTGAGCCGCACGCCAGGCCGCTTCGGCGCGGTCATGGCCGTGAGTGCCGGCGCACCGGGGACCGTGACCTGGGG
>DATMJK010000012.1:0-7330 GCA_035553915.1 Candidatus Limnocylindrales bacterium
GTCCCGCTCGTGGTCATCCCGACGCCGACGCTGCCGCTGCCATCGCTCCCAAGCCCATCGCTCCCCCTCCCATCGCTGCCAAGCCCGTCACTGCCGCCGATAGCGCCGCTGACGCCCGGGCCGACGCTCGCGCCCACCCTACCGCCCACTCTCGCCCCGACCGAGGCACCTTCAGCCGACCCGTCGGCCTCGCCGTCGCCGTCGGCCTCGCCGTCGCCCACGTCCGTGCCGACTGACCCGCCGGGCCCGACTGATCCTCCGCTGCCCGCGCCGTCGCCTTCCCCCTCCTCGGCAGCGGTCGATCCATCGCCCTCGCCTTCGTCCGCGCCCGATGGCCCACGCCGCCTCGCCGGCGCGATTCCGCTGCTTGGCGACGTGACCATGGACCCGGCGGCGATCGGCTTCAGCCTGCTGCTCGTCGCGCTGTTCCTGCTGCTGGCGCTCTTCCCGGCGAGCCTGTTCAACGAGACGATCGAAGAGAACTACGACGTCATTGCCGGCTGGTTCGCGCGCGGCGGCAAGCGGGTGGCGCGGCTGCGCGGCCTCGTCGCCGGCTTCTGGCAGGGTCCGATCGGTGTCGGCATCTTCCTGCTGCTCGCCGGCGTGGTCTACGGCTTCCTCGACCCGGCCTTCGGCCTCGACGCGGATTCGCTGGCGCTGTTCGCGGGCATCGTCGTTGGCCTGGCGATCACGACCGCCGCCTTCGAGTACCCCATCGTGCTCGTCCAGCGGCGGGTGAACCTCGAGCGCGGCCTCGTGCGCGTGCTGCCGCTGACGATCCTGATCGCGCTGGCTTGCGTTCTCGTCTCGCGCATGGCCGAGTTCCAGCCCGGCTACATGTACGGGCTGATCGCCTTCTGGGCCTTCGACCGTGCTCTGCCCCGCCGTTCGGCGGGAATCGCCGTCACCTTGACCTGCGTGCTGATCCTGGCCATGGCGCTCGGGGCGTGGGTGCTGCTGCCGGGCGTCGAGCAGGCGCTTGCCGGCTCACCGCTGCTGAGCCTGTTTGCCACGACCGTGCTGGCGGTGATCTTCATCGGCGGCCTGGAAGGCCTGCTCGTCGAGCTGCTGCCGCTGCGCTTCCTGCGCGGCAACTACGTCTGGGCATGGCGGCGGAGCGTCTGGATCGCGCTGTTCGCGATCGCCGGCTTCGCCTTCGTCCACATCCTGCTCCACCCCGGCGTTGATTACCTCTTCGAGGTGCGCGGCGAGGCGGTCGCGGTCGCCGTCGGCTTCTTCATCGGCTTCGGCGTGCTGTCAGTCGCCGCGTGGGGCTACTTCCGCTACGTCTATCGGCCGCCCCAGGGCGCCTAGTCGCGCGGCGGCAGCTCGTTGATCTGCTGGGCTGCGTTGATGCCCGACTCGAGCGCGCCCTGGATCCAGGCGTGGTACAGCGAGCAGTGCTCGCCGGCGAAGTAAACGCGACCTTCGGGCCGGACGATCGCCTCGTGCAGCGCGCCCTGCTGGCCGGGCGTGAACATCGCGAACGCGCCGCGCGCCCAGCGGTCGCCGTACCACGCGTGCGAGTCACCGACCTCGAACTCCTCGGTGATGCCCGGGTGAAGCTGCTCGAGGTCCTCGAGCGCCTGCTCCACGCGTGTCTCGCGATCCATCGAGCCCCACTGGAGCGCATCCTGGCCCCACGTGTATGACGCCAGCAGCACGCCGCGCGTGGTCGATGGATCAGGCGTCGGGTAGTTGACCCGCCGAATGGGCAGGTCGGTCACCGACGCGCCGCCATAGATGCCGTCGCCCTCCTCCCAGATCCGGCGCCGGACCTGGACCACGACCTTGGTCGAGGCGTGGTAGTTGAGCTGGCGGATGGCCCGCTCCTTCTCGCGCGAGAAGCGGCGCTCGATCGTGCGCAGCACGGAGAACGGGACGGTGCAGATGGCGTAGTCGCCGTGCAGCGAGTACCGATCAGGGCCCTGGCGGCAATGGACCGTCACGCCGTCGTCGTCCTGCTCGATGGCGCGCACCTCGACGCCCATGCGGACGCGGTCCTGAAGCTCGCCGTAGAACGCATTCGGCAGCCGATCCATGCCGCCGGCGATCTCGACCATGTCCACGTACGCCCGGCCCAGGTCCTCGCGCAGGATCTCGACCAGCGCGTTGTGCATGTCCGACTCGAGGAAGTTCATGACCGCGTAGTACTCGATCGCGCCCTCGGAGAAGCCCTTCTCTTTCAGGAACTCGTAGAGCGAGTACTCGTCGTAGCGCCGGACGATCTCCTCCCACGCCTCGTCGCCGGCCTGCTCGATCAGCTGCCTGATCTCGGCCGTGGCCTCCTGCCACAGGTCCTCCGACGTGCGTCCGGCCTCATGAGCGGCAAGCTCGAAGGGCAGCATCTCCGGCTGGTCGAGCGCCTGCTGCATCGTCAGGCGCACGCCGCCAACATGGACGAGCCCCTTCGGGTTGCCGGTCACGAACTCGCGCAGCGGCAGGTCGAAGCGGCGGCAGTACTCGAGCGTGAGGGCGTGGGCCCGCGGTATGCGCATCGCGCCCGCCTCGGCATACAGGCCCGGCGCGAAGCTGCGCAGCGTGTAGATCCGACCGCCGACCCGGTTCTGCGCCTCGAGCACGGTCACCTTGTGACCCTGCCGCTTGAGCTCGTGGGCGGCCACCAGGCCGGCCATCCCGCCGCCGATGACGAGCACCTTCTTGCGCTCGCCCGGCCGCGGCTCGAGTCCTTCTGCCGGCACGGCCATCACCTCCGCGGGCGGCGGCGGCACCTCGTCAGGCGATGGCTGCGGCAGCGGATCGATCTGATCGTCGGTCACGCGGTGTCCTCCTGTTGATCAAATAGCTCCCGTCGCGGCAGGCCGGTCCGGCCCGCCACCTCGCGGGCAGCGGCTGATCGGCTCATTCCCTGGGCGACGAGGGCGGCGACCTCGGCCCGGCCTTCCCCCAACGGAGGCAGTGGCGCCGCCGCGGCCGGCGCACCTGCGACGACGAGCGTCACCTCGCCGCGCACTGGAACCTCCGCCAGTGCCGCGGCCAGCTCGCCGAGCGTCCCGCGCCTGATCTCCTCATGCAGCTTGGTCAGCTCGCGACAGACGGCCGCCGGCCGGTCGGCGCCGCAGGCCGCGGCGAGGTCGGCCAGCGTGGCGGCGGTCCGCCCGGGCGCCTCGAAGAGCACCGTCGTGCGATCGTCAGTGGCGATGCGGGCCAGGCGCTCGCGCCTTTCCCGGCCGCGTCGCGGCAGGAAGCCCTCGAAGCCCCAGCGCGCGGCGGGCAGCCCGGCCGCGACCAGGGCGGCGAGCACGGCCGACGGCCCCGGGATGGGCACGATGCGTCCGCCGCGTGCGGCCCACTCTGCCACCAGCTCCGCCCCGGGGTCGCTGACCAGCGGGGTGCCGGCGTCGGTCACGAGCGCGAGGTCAGCGCCGCTGGCGAGATGGTCCAGCAGCTGGTCACGCCTGCCCGGCCCGGATCGAGCGTGGTAGCTGACCAGCGGCGTGTCTATGCCGTGGCGCGCCCACAGCCGGCGCGTGAGGCGGGTGTCCTCGGCGGCGACCAGCGGCGCGGCGCGCAGCGTCTCGAGCGCGCGCAGGCTGACGTCGGACAGGTTGCCGATCGGCGTCGCGACCACGTACAGCGTTCCGGTGCCGGGCCGCTCAGCCACCGCGCGGCCGGCGGCGCGGATACAGGTAGTCGACGCCCGGCGTCCGTGGCGAGAGCTTGGCCACCGGTGCGACCTGGCGCTTGAACTCGGAGCCGGCCACGAGCGCGACCACGCGCTCGACGTTCGCCGGGGCAAAGCCCATCTCGACCAGCTCGTCCGAGGTGCGCCTCAGATCGACGAGCGAGTAGAGCAGCCGGTCGATCTCGGCGTACGACAGGCCGACCTCGTGCTCGTCCGTCTGGCCGGCCCACAGGTCGGCCGTCGGCGGCTTGCGCAGGATCGCCTCGGGCACGCCGACCGCCGCCGAGAGCTGCCGCACCTGGCTCTTGTACAGGTCTCCGATCGGCTGGAGCGCTGCCGCGTTGTCGCCGAAGATGGTGGTGTAGCCCAGCAGCGACTCGGTCTTGTTGCTCGTGCCCATGACCAGCCCATCCCAAGCTGCCGATTGGTCGTAGAGCACGGCCATCCGGGCCCGCGCGGCGAAGTTGCCGAGGCGCAGCCGGCTGGGCTCTGCACGCTCCTCGCCGCCCGCGAGCGCTGCCTCGAAGTAGCCGTCGACGATGGGCGTGATCTCGACCACCCGCGACGGGCAGCCGAGCGCCGCCACGACTTCCTCTGCGTCGGCGCGCGATGCCGGCGACGAGGTCCGGTAGGGCAGCATCAGGCAAAGCAGGTTCTCAGGCTTGATCGCCGCCGCCGTCAGGTAAGCAACCAGCGCCGAGTCGATGCCACCTGACAGGCCCAGCACCGCCCGCCCGAACCCGGTCTGCTGCATGTGGCCGCCGATGAACGCGACGATGATCCGGCGCGCCATCTCGGTGTCGATCAGCAGCTCGTCAGGCAGCTCCCAGGGCAGATCGTCACTCATTCTGGCGGCTCCTCCTCGGCCGTACCCGCGCGCTGGCGGATCAGCCGCTCGAGCTGCCGCGCCACCATCTCCGGCCGCTCGTCGCGCAGCAGGGGCGTGGCCACGCGCTGGCGGCGCACCTCGGCACGATCCATCTCGGCGACGAAGAGCCCTTCCTCGTGCAGCGGCGCGCGCAGGACCGTGCGGCCTGACGGGTCGAGCACCTCCGAGCCGCCCCAGAAGGTGATCGACTCCTCTACGCCCACCCGGTTGACGAAGACGACGTGACAGCCGGTGAGCATCGCGTACGTGCGCAGCAACGCCTGCCACGAGCCGGCCGTGCCCAGGCCGCCCTCGACGGTGGCGCTGACGTCGCGGCCGGGCGACGACGAGATGTTGACCAGAAGCTGCGCACCATCGAGCGCATGCAGCAGCGGCACCGGCAGGTGCCAGAAGTCCTCGCAGATCGAGAGTCCGAGGCGCACTCCCAGGCGGCTGTCGATGGCCGCCACCCGGTCGCCGGCCGCGAAGAAGCGCTGCTCGTCGAACAGGCCGTAGTTGGGCAGGTAGGCCTTGCGCACCACGTGCGCCACCTGCCCACCCTCGAGCAGCGCAGCGCTGATGAACAGCCGATGGTCCGCTGCCTCCTCCACGAAGCCGACGACGGCGCTCATCTGACCGGCCGCCGCTGCCAGCTCGGCCAGCCGCGCGTCGTCGGCAGGCATGGCCACCTCCGCGTTCAAGTCCTGCAGCAGGTAGCCGGTCAGGCCGAGCTCCGGGAAGACAAGCAAGTCGACCTGCTGGTCCAGCGCGCGCGCAATCCAATCTCGGTGCAGCGCGACGTTTGCCGCCACGTCGCCCAGCCGCGGCGCCAGCTGGGCCAGCCCGATGCGCAACGTGCTCACAGGCCCGAGTCTAGCGGCGGCCCGGCGTGCACCGGGCACGGCCGGGACGGCCGCCAACGAGGGCCACGATCAGTGCGGCAGCACCTCGTCCGGCTCGCTTTGGATCACGTCCTCGGTCAGCGGCTGAGCGGTCGGGGCGGTGGCCTCGTCATCAGCCGTGTCGAGCGCGCTGCTGTGCTCGCTGGCTGCCTCGACCAGCGCGCTGCGGCGCTCGACCTGGAGCAGCTCCTCGGCGAAGTGACAGGCCGAGCCGTGGCCCGGCCGCAGCTCGCGCAGGGCCGGATCCTCGGTCACGCAGCGTTCCGGGTTGCCCAGCTCCTGGCGCAGCCAGCAGCGAGTGTGGAAGCGGCAGCCGCTGGGCGGGTTGACCGGCGAGGGGACGTCACCGCGCAGGATGATCCGCCGGCGCCTCGTCTCGACCCGCGGATCGGCGATCGGCACCGCGCTGACGAGCGCATGGGTGTACGGATGCAGCGGGTCGCTGTACAGCTCGGCGGAGGGCGAGATCTCAACGATCCGGCCGAGGTACATGACCGCGATGCGGTCGCTGATGTGGCGGACGACCGACAGGTCGTGGGCGATGAACAGGTAGGTCAGCCCGAACTCGCGCTGGAGGTTGCCGAGCAGGTTGATGATCTGTGCCTGGATGCTCACGTCCAGCGCAGACACCGGCTCGTCTGCCGCGATGAAGACCGGCCGCACGGCGAGCGCGCGGGCGATCCCCGCGCGCTGGCGCTGACCGCCCGAGAACTCGTGCGGATAGCGGTTGAGGGCGTTGCGCGGCAGGCCCACGATCTCGAGCAGCCGGCGCGCCTCGGACTGCGCCTCGCGCCGGCCGGTGCCATGCACGCGCATCGGCTCCTCGACGATCGAGCCGACGGTCATCCGCGGGTTGAGGCTCGAGTAAGGATCCTGGAAGATCATCTGCATCCGCGCCCGCGTGCGGCGCATGTCCTCTCCGCCCAGGTGGCTGATGTCGCGCCCCTCGAAGGTGATCGTCCCGTCGGTCGGCTCGTAGATCCGGATCACCGCCCGGGCAAGGGTTGACTTGCCACAGCCCGATTCGCCGACCAGTCCGACCGTCTCGCCACGGCCGACGGTGAGGTCGACGCCGTCGACGGCCTGCAGGTCGCCGACGCGCCGGTCGAAGACGAGCCCGCTGTAGATCGGGAAGTGGACCTTCAGCCCGCTCAGCTCGAGCAGCGGCGAGCCGTCGTCGGCCGGCGGCTGGGCAGGCGCTTGAGGCGCCATCGGCTGAGCGGTCATCGGCCGGCCTCGAAACCGGACGGGACCATCCGCTCGCCTTCGGCCGGGAAGTAGCAGGCGATGCGGTGTCCAGGAGCGGCATTCGGGGCCTGCTCGAGCGGCGGCATCGATTCGAGGCAGCGCTCCTGAACGTTGAAGCAGCGCGCGGCGAAGGGGCAGCCGCGGATCTCGCGCGACAGGTCGGGTGGCTGGCCCTCGATCGGCACCAGCTCGACCGGCTGCTCCTCATCAAGGCGCGGAATCGAGCGGAGCAGGCCGACGGTGTACGGGTGGCGCGGCCGCCCGAAGATCTCCTCGACGGTGGCCTCCTCGACGATGTGGCCGGCGTACATGACCAGCACCCGGCGGCAGATGCCCGCGACGACGCCCAGGTCGTGGGTGATCAGCACCAGCGCCGTGCCGCGGTCGCTGACGATCGTACGCATCAGGTCCAGGATCTGCGCCTGGATGGTCACGTCGAGCGCCGTCGTCGGCTCGTCGGCAATGAGCAGCTTGGGCTCCAGCGCGAGGGCCATGGCGATCATCACCCTCTGGCGCATGCCGCCCGAGAACTGATGCGGAAAGTTGCCGATCCGCTCGCGCGCCTGCGGGATCCCGACCATCTCCAGCAGCTCGACCGCCCGGTCGACGGCGTCGCGGTGCTTGAGCCGCCGATGCACCTCGAGCAGCTCGGTCAGCTGGCGCTCG
>DATMJK010000013.1:0-51553 GCA_035553915.1 Candidatus Limnocylindrales bacterium
GAGGAGAACGCCTGATGTCCGCCGTCGAGCTGGTCGAGTTCGTTGCCAAGTCGCTGGTCGATGAGCCCGATGCCGTCCAGGTTGAGCTGATCGACGAGGGCGACGGCCGGGTGATCGAGCTGCGCGTCGCCGAGGGCGACATGGGCAAGGTCATCGGCCGGAACGGCAGCGTTGCCAAGGCGATGCGCACGCTGCTCAAGGTCGTGTCGGCGCGCGAAGGGGAGTCGGTCTCACTCGAGATCGTCTAGCCCGGCCATGGCCCGCCTGGTAGTCGGCCTGGTGCGTGGTTTTCACGGCCTGCGCGGCGCAGTCCGGATCGAGGTCCTGACTGATGACCCCGAGCGCTTCGCGCGGGGCAGCGTCGTCCACCCTGAGGGCACGGACGCGACTTTGACGATCGCTGACGTTCGCGACAATCGCCCGCCCGGGTTGATCGTGCGCTTCGAGGAGGTGCCCGACCGCGACACCGCCGAGTCGCTGCGCGATGTCTACCTGGAGGCTGACGTTGCCGAAGCAGCCCTTCCGGAGGGTGCCCACTACTGGCACGACATCGTGGGCAGCCGCGTGCTGACTGCCGCCGGCAAGGATCTGGGCGAGGTCGTTGACGTCTTCCGCGTCGGCGAATCGGAGGTCTACACCGTGCGCGGGGCGCAGGGCGAGGAGACGCTCGTGCCCGCCGTCTCATCGATCGTCACCGAGCTCGCGCCGGCCGAGAAGCGGATCGTGGTCGACGCCGTGGCGCTCGGGCTCGAGGAGCCGCCGACCGAGTGAGCGGGCTGCGCATCGATGTCGTCACGATCTTCCCGGATGTCTTTCCCGGGCCGCTGGCGGCGAGCATCCCGGGTCGGGCGTTCGAGCGCGGCCTGGCCACGCTGACCGCCCATGACCTGCGGCGTTGGGGTCTCGGGCGTCACCGGACTGTCGACGACACGCCTTACGGCGGCGGCGCGGGCATGGTTCTGCGCCCCGAGCCGATCCATGGCGCGCTGTCCGAGCTCCGCGGCGCCGATACAACCGCCATCCTGTTCGACCCGGCCGGCGTCCGCTTCGACCAGCGCCTGGCGCGCGACCTTGCCGCGCGCAGCCACCTGCTGATGGTCTGCCCGCGCTACGAAGGCGTGGACGACCGGGTACGGCCGATGTTCGACCTCGAGCTGTCTATCGGCGACTACGTCCTCAGCGGCGGCGAGCTGCCGGCGATGGTCGTCATCGACGCGCTGCTGCGGCTTCTGCCCGGCGCGATCGAGGCCGCCTCTATCGCCGACGAATCGTTCAGCGACGGGCTGCTGGAATACCCGCAGTACACCCGCCCGGCCGAGTTCGAAGGACGGCGCGTGCCGGACATCCTGCTGTCCGGCGACCATGGCGCCGTTGAGCGCTGGCGTCGCGAGCAGGCGCTTGCCCGGACGCGCCAGCGACGGCCGGACCTGCTGGAGCGCGACTGACACCCGTGAGGGCGAGGGGCTGATCCCTCAGTCGACTCGCTCGAACGCCGGTTGAAGCTCGCCGGCGGCATAGCGAATGGCGGCAACGTGAACGCGCGGGTCGACCCAGTGCTCGCAGTACTGGTAGCGGTGTGCCGTCGCGACTCGGCCGTCGGGTGCGACCACGAACTCGCCGGGCAACAGCCACGGGTTGTCGACCATTGGGCGGCCGCTGGCGCCGCGCTGCTCGAACATCGACTGCCCGGCCCCGGCCTCACAGCGAAGGTACTCGTCGGGCGCATCGAACAGCACCTCGACGGGCGTGCCTTCGAGCAGGTCAAACGCGCGGTAGGCGCGCTCGTCGGGATCGCACAGCAGGTGCATGTCCTTCGGCAGCCCGTTGGCGCTCGCGTACATCCGCGCCCGGGCCGGCTCGCCCTGGCCAATGAGCGCCACTCTCGCCCCTGCGGCGCGGTAGTCCTCGTACTCGTCGCGCAGCCGCTTTGAGCGATCCCTGCCGCAGCTGCAGCCGAAGTGGCGCCAGAAGAGCAGCAAGGCCGGCCGCTGCGACCACAGTGTGGCCAGCTCGATGGGCTGCTCGGAGCGCGCCTCGATCAGCTCCAGTGACGGCGCCTTATCGCCGCGCTGAAGCGGGATCTTCGTCCAGCGCGTCCGTGTCGGGCCGCGTTGCCAGTGGTCCAGCCACTCTCTGCCGGCGGCGTCAGTCTCCGGCCCTTCCGGCTGGTGGCGCACTGGCTGGTCTGGCTGAACGGTCAAGTGTCATCTCCTGTTGGGCAGGGCATGGGCCGGCAGTCCCGGAGCTCGATGCTATACTCCGCGGCCGATCCCATTGACAGTCCCGCGTCGCCCTTTGCCTGCGACCCTGACCGAGAGAGCGTCCAATGTCCGTCATCGACGAAATCACTGCCGACCAGATCCGCACCGACCTGCCCGAGCTCGCCTCCGGCGATACGGTCCGCGTGGCCCAGCGCGTGCGCGAGGGCAACCGCGAGCGCATCCAGGTCTTCGAGGGCACGATCATGCGTCTGCGCGGTGGCGGCATCGGTCGCTCGTTCACCGTCCGCGCGATCCGCAGCGGCGTCGGCGTCGAGCGCACGTTCAAGCTGAACTCGCCGCGCATCGAGAAGGTCGAGGTCGTGCGCCACGGCCAGGTTCGCCGCGCCCAGCTCTACTTCCTGCGCAAGCGTGTCGGCAAAGCCGCGACGCTGCGTGAGCGGCGCATGACTGACCGCGCCCAGGCGCAGCGCGCCAAGGCCTGACACCCGGCCCGGCGGATGGGCTAGCCTTTCGCCGATGGCCATCATCGTCCCGTCCCGCCGCCTCGAGCTTCAACTGGCGCGGGAGGATGGCCACCGCGTGATCCTCGGCGTCGACGAGGTCGGCGTGGCGTGCTCGGCCGGCGCCGTAGTCGCAGCGGCCGTCGCCATGCCACTCGACAAGCGACCGATCAAGGGCGTTCGCGACTCGAAGACCCTGTCCGCCGCACAGCGCGAGCGCCTGGCGCGGCTGATCTTGCGGCGGGCGATCCGCGTCGGCGTCGGCGCCGCCTCGGTCAACGAGATCGATCGGCTCAACATCTATCACGCGACGGTGCTGGCCATGCGTCGGGCGGTCACCCGCGCCGGCGCGCACGACTTCGTGATCGTGGACGGGCGCCGCATCCGCGGCTTCGAGGAGCACGCCGGGCCGTACCGGGCGGTGATCGACGGCGACGCGCTGTGCTACGCCGTCTCCTGTGCATCGATCATCGCCAAGGTGACCCGCGACCGGCTGATGCGCCGGCTGGCCGCGCGGCATCCGGGCTATGGCTGGGAGCACAATTGCGGCTACCCCACGCCAGACCATCGCGCTGGCCTGGCCGAGCACGGCGTCACTGCGCACCATCGGCGCTCGTTCGTGACCACCCGCCGCGTGCTGTACGGCGAGCAGGCTACGCTGCCGCTGTTCGAGGAGACATCGCTGCCCGAGCTGGCCGCCGCGCCCGCATAAGCCGGCGCGAAGTGGCGCGCTATAGGCTCGGCCAATGGCGACTGAACGGCGTCGGCGCGGATCTGAGGCAGAGCAGCTGGCGGCCGAGCACCTGGCCGCGCGCGGGTGGACCGTGCTGGCGCGCAACGTTGCCATCGGACGCGATGAGATTGACCTGCTGTGCGTCGATCCCGAGCTGCCGCCGGAGCTCGTCTTCGTCGAGGTGCGCAGCCTGCGCTCGGTGGCGTTCGGCGCGCCCGAGGAGCGAGTTGACGCGGCCAAGGTCAGCCGGCTGTACAGGTCGATGGCCGCACTCCGCGCACTCGGGCACCTGCCCGACGGCGCTGTATTGCCAAGCCTGCCGGTCCGCGTCGACCTGTTGATCGTCGACGGGCGAGGTGCATCGATCGAGGTGCGCCATCTCGAACGGCTGATGCCACCCTGATCGCAGGTCGCTGGCCGCTGTGGCAGCGGCCGAAGCTGCAGCCCGCGAACCCGCTCACGCAAGCTGCCGCCGATCGGCGAGACCGGCCCCCTGTGCTAGACTTCCCGCCGGCCGAACGGGCGCGGTGGTCGCACACTGGGCTCGCGCGGCCGACTCGAAAGGGTCGCCCAAGGGCGCCCTCCGTCGAGGCCGCCACCGGCGGCCCATCTCACACGCGTGTTGCTCCCCGCGCAGGTGCCGCGCGCCACGAACTGGCGCACGGTGCGACGGACCCGAGACACGCGGAGGCACAACCGAAACAGGAGGAAGATCACTCTCATGCCGTCCGTCTCGATGCGCGCGCTGCTGGAAGCCGGAGTCCACTTCGGTCACCAGACGCGGCGCTGGAATCCCAAGATGCGCCCGTTCATCTTTGCCGAGCGCAATGGGATCCACATCATCGACCTCGCCCAGACCGTCCACCGCCTCGACGGCGCGCTCGACTTCGTGCGCGAGACCGTCGCGAGTGGCGATTCGGTGCTCTTCGTCGGTACCAAGAAGCAGGCTCAGGAGCCTGTCTCCGAAGAGGCCGCCCGGGCTGACCAGCCGTACGTCAACCAGCGCTGGCTGGGCGGCATGCTGACCAACTTCGTGACCATCCGAAAGCGGCTCGGCCTGCTCGACCAGCTCGAGGCGCGCCAGGCCGCCGGTGAGTTCGATCGCCTCTCGAAGAAGGAGGCCGGCCGCCTGACCGACGAGATGACCCGCCTCCAGCGCATGCTCGGCGGCGTTCGCCGGATGCGCCGCCTGCCCGGGGCGATGTTCGTCATCGACCCGCAGCGCGAACGGATCGCGGTGACCGAGGGCCGCAAGCTGGAGATCCCGATAATCGGCACCGGCGACACGAACGTCGACCCGGACCAGCTCGACTACGTCATCCCGGCCAACGACGACGCGATCCGGGCCATCCGGCTGCTGTGCAACCTGGTCGCAGAGGCGGCCATCGAAGGCGCGCAGATGCGCGCCGCTCGGCCCGAGCCGGAGCCCGAGGCTGAGATCGAAGAGCCCGAGGAGGCGAGCGACGAGATGATCGCCGCTCTCGCCGCCGGCGGAACCTTCAGCTTCGAGCCTGAGCCCGATGAGGACGACGTCCTGCCCGGCGAGCTTGGCGTCGATGCGACCGATGTCCCAGCCGCCGAGCAACCGGACGGGCAGGCCTGAGAGAGCCACCGTCGTCGACCAACGAATAGGAACACGAGCAGGAACAGGAATGACCACCCAGATGGACCAGCAACCAATCTCAGCTGAGGCAGTCAAGGAGCTCCGCGAGCGCACCGGCGCCGGCTTCATGGACTGCAAGCGTGCCCTCGAGGAGACAGCCGGCGATGTCGACAAGGCCGTCGCTCTGCTGCGCGAGCGCGGCCAGGCGGCCGCCGCACGCAAGGCCGGCCGCGAGGCGCGCGAAGGCACCGTCGGCAGCTACATCCACCCCGGCGGGCGCATCGGCGTGCTCGTCGAGGTGAACTGCGAGACCGACTTCGTCGCCCGCACGGACGACTTCCAGAAGCTGGTCCGCGACATCGCGATGCAGATCGCCGGCCTGGCGCCCGAGTACACGACCGTCGATTCGATCCCGGCCGAAATCCTCGAGGCCAAGCGCGACGAGCTGATGGCAGACGAGAACACCCAGCGCAAGCCGGACAACGTTCGCGCCCAGATCGTCGAGGGCCAGCTGCGCAAGTGGCAGCAGGCGGTCGTGCTCTACGAGCAGCCATTCCGCGACACTGACCAGACGGTCGGCCAGCTGGTCACAGACGCGGTGGCGCGCATCGGCGAGAACATCCGCGTCCGCCGCTTCACGCGCTACCAGCTCGGCGAGGAACTGTGACCGAGGTCGTCAGCCAGGCGAGCCCGATCGAACGCCCGGCGCAGAGCGCCGGGCGGTACCGCCGCGTGCTGCTCAAGATCAGCGGCGAGGCATTGATGGGCCAGCGTCAGTACGGCGTGGACCCTGAGGTCTGCAAGTTCATCGCTGGCCAGCTGCGCGACGTCCATGGCCTGGGCATCCAGCTGGCGCTGGTCGTTGGCGGGGGCAACATCTTCCGCGGCCTGGCCGCGTCAGCCAAGGGCATGGACCGCGCCACTGGCGACTACATCGGCATGCTGGCCACGGTCATGAACGCGCTGGCGCTCCAGGATGCGCTGGAGAAGGCGAGCGTGCCGACGCGCGTGCTGTCAGCGATCGCGATGAACGAGGTCGCCGAGCCGTACATCCGCCGGCGGGCGATGCGCCACCTCGAGAAGGGTCGCGTGATCATCCTCGCTGCCGGCACGGGCAACCCATACTTCACGACCGATACGGCGGCCGCGCTGCGCGCGGTCGAGATCGGCGCCGAGGTGCTGCTCAAGGGCACGAAGGTCGACGGCGTCTACGATTCCGATCCGTTGATGAATCCCTCCGCCGAGCGGCACGAGCACCTGTCGTTCGACCACGTGCTGACTGAGCGGCTGGGCGTGCTCGACTCGACCGCCGTCTCGCTGTGCATGGACAATGACCTGCCCATAGTCGTGTTCGACATGAACGCGCCCGGACACATCCGTGCCGCGGCGCTCGGCGAGCCGGTTGGCACACTGATCGACGGTGACGGCCCGACCGAGGGAGGATCGACCGGTGAGTGACCAGCGCCCCGACGTCGAAGAGAGAATGAGCCGCGCGCTCGACGCGCTCGAGCGCGACCTCGCCGCCGTCCGCACCGGCCGTGCCGCAACCGCGCTCGTCGAGCGCCTGCCGGTGGAGTACTACGGCACCCAGACACCGCTCAACCAGCTGGCCAGCATCAGCGTGCCCGAGGCGCACTCGATCGTCATCCAGCCGTGGGACCGCAGCGCGCTAGGCGCGATCGAGAAGGCGATCCTCAAGAGCGACGTCGGGCTGACGCCCAATGTCGACGGCACGGCGGTTCGGCTGAACATCCCGCCCCTGACCGAGGAGCGTCGCAAGGACCTGGTCAAGCTCGTCCACAAGCGCATGGAGGAGGCCCGCGTCGAGCTGCGCAATCATCGGCGCGAGGCTGCCGATGAGATCAAGCGCTCCGAGCGCGACGGCGAGATCGGCTCCGACGAGGGCCGCCGCCAGCTCGACGCGCTGCAGAAGGTGACCGATCGATGGACAGCCGAGGTCGATCGCGTGGGCAAGCACAAGGAACAGGAGATCCTGGAGGTCGCGTGACCTCGCTCGACATCGCCGCCCGGGACCAGCAGGCGGCGGTCGCAGCCGAGCCCGTCGCCGAGCCCGAGCCGCTGCCGCGCCACGTGGCGATCATCATGGACGGCAACCGCCGCTGGGCTCGCCAGCACGCGGTGCAGGAAGCGGAGGGGCACGCTGCCGGCGTGGAGGCCATCCGGCCGGTCGTTCGGCGGGCTGCCGAGCGCGGCATAGAGGTGCTGTCCATCTACGCCTTCAGCCGCGAGAACTGGAACCGCCGTAGCGACGAGGTGCAGACGCTCTTCGGCCTGCTGGATTCGGCGATCCGCAACGAGACGCCGGAGCTGGCCAGCCAGGGCATTCGCGTGCGCATCCTGGGTCGGCTCGAAGAGCTGCCCGCGCAGACGCGGCGCTCGGTCGAGGAGGCGCTTGCGGCCACGGCGGGCGGGCGGCGGATGACGCTCAACGTCGCGTTCAACTACTCCGGCCGCTCGGAGATCGTGGACGCTGTCCGGCGCGCGCTGGCTGACGGGCTCGCTCCGGCAGAGATCGACGAGCATGTCCTGGCCGATCGGCTGTACGGCGCGGATCTGCCCGATCCGGACCTGCTCATCCGGACCGGCGGCGAGCAGCGGATCAGCAACTTCCTCATCTGGCAGGCGGCATATGCCGAGCTGTACTTCACCGAGCGGCTGTGGCCTGACTTCGATCCGGCCGCCTTCGACGCCGCGCTTGCCGAGTACGCTCGACGCTCGCGCCGCTTCGGCCGCTGACCCAGGCAAGGAGCGCGATGCTGGGCAGGCGCCTGCTGACCGCGGCCGTGGGCATCCCGCTGCTGCTCGGCGTGCTGTGGGCCGGCCACCCGTGGCTGGGCGTGCTCGTAGCCGTGGTCGTGCTGCTCGCCGCTGTCGAGATGGGCGAGCTCTTGGACAAGGCCGGTTACCCAGTCGGCCACGGAGTGATGGTGCTGCTGGGAGTTGGCGCGGTGGCCGTGGCCGCGGCGCTGCCGCTGGCCGGGCAGTGGCTTGCTGGCGCATGGCTCGTGGTCGCGGTCGGTTTGGCCGCGACGGTCGCGCTTCGGCAGCCCGCGCCGGCGGACGGGCTGCGCACGCTGGCCGGGACGCTGGCCGGCAGCGCGCTGCTGGCGATGCTCGGACTGCTGCTGTTGATCCCGCTGGCGGCACGGCCGGACTCGGCCAACGGCCCGCTGGTCGCGTGGCTCGACGCCGGGCGCGCCTGGCTGCTGGTCATCGTGCTGAGCGTCTGGGCATGCGACTCGGCCGCCTATGCCATCGGCCGGCTGTGGGGCCGCGGCCGCTTCTTCAACCACATCTCGCCCAGCAAGACCTGGTCCGGCGCGGCCGGCGGGGCGCTGGCGGCGACCGTCGCCGGCGGGCTGCTTGGCTGGCTGATCGGGCAGCCGCTGATCGGCCTTGGGCTCGGCGTCATCGTCGGCTTCGCCGCTCAGGCGGGCGACCTCGTCGAGTCGATGCTCAAGCGCGCTGCCGGCGTCAAGGACTCCGGCCGGCTCTTCCCAGGGCATGGCGGCATGCTCGACCGAGTCGATGCCTTCATGCTCGTCGCGCCGCTCGCCTGGCTGTACCTCGTCGTGGTCGGCGTTGCCTGACCAGCCGCAGCGCGGCGTCGCCGTCCTAGGATCGACCGGCTCGATCGGCCGCCAGGCGCTCGACGTCCTTGACGGCCTGCGCGACCGGTTCCGCGTCGTCGCCCTGGCCGCCGGCCGCAACGCTGCTTTGCTCGAGGAGCAGGCGGCGCGCCACCGGCCGCTGGCCAGCCACCTCGCCGGCGACACCGCGTCCGAGGCAGCGGCGGACACGCTGGTCGAGATCGCGACGCGAGACGACGTCGACATCGTGCTCGTGGCGACCGGCGGCATGGTAAGCCTGCGACCGGTCATTGCGGCCCTCGAAGCGGGCAAGGTGGTCGCCACCGCCAACAAGGAGACGCTGGTTGCGGGCGGCCACCTGGTCATGCCACTTGCCCGCCAGCTGGCGGCGGCCGCCGGAGCGGCCGATGACGCCGCCGGCGCCTTGACCTGGCTGCGGCCCATCGACTCCGAGCATTCGGCGATCTGGCAGTGCCTGGCTGGCGAGCGCCGAGCAGACGTGGCGCGCCTGGTGCTGACGGCGTCCGGCGGGCCCTTCCGCGAGTGGCCCGCCGAGCGGCTGGCCACGGTCACGCCAGATCAGGCGCTGGCCCATCCGACGTGGCGCATGGGCGCCAAGATAACGATCGACTCGGCGACGATGATGAACAAGGGCCTCGAGGTGCTCGAGGCGCGCTGGCTGTACGATGTCGCCGACGCGACGGTCGACGTCGTCATCCATCCCCAGAGTGTCATCCACTCGCTCGTCGAGTTCGCCGACGGTTCACTCAAGGCTCAACTTGGTCTGCCAGACATGCGCATCCCCATCCAGTACGCGCTGACCTACCCGGCGCACCTGCCCTCGCCCGTGCCCGCGGCGCACGTTGCCCGCCTGCCGGAGCTGACGTTCCAGCCCGTGGACGACCAGCGTTTTCCCGCGCTGGCCGTCGCCCGGCGTGCCGGCGACGCCGGCCAGCGCGCGGCAGCGGCGCTCATCTGCGCCGATGAGGTCGCCGTCGGCCGCTTCCTTGACGGGACGCTGCGCTTCACCGGCATCACGGAGCTGTGCGCCCAGGCGGTCGATCGCTTCGGTGGCGCGGACGAGCCTTTGCTGGCTGACCTGATCGAGCTCGAGCGCGAAGTGCGTGACTGGGCGGCAACCGCCCGGCCCGCTCGCGCGTCCGACTGACCATGATCGACCTGCTCATCAACATCGTCCTGCTGCTCGTCATCCTGGTCGTGCTCGTGGTCATCCACGAGTTCGGCCACTTCATCGTCGCCCGCCGGGCAAAGGTGAGGGTCCACGAGTTCGGCATCGGCTTCCCGCCCCGCGCGGCCGTGCTGGGCAATGATGGCGAGACGACCTACACGCTCAACTGGCTGCCGCTGGGCGGGTTCGTGCGCCTGGAAGGGGAGGAGGGGGAGTCGGACGACCCGCGATCCTTCGTCCGCCAGCGCCTGCGGACTCGGCTGACGATCCTGCTCGCCGGCGTGGCGATGAACTTCGTGCTCGCCTTCCTGATCTTCGCCTTCATCGCCGCCGTTGCCGACCCCGTGGCGGATATCCGGGTCGCCGCCGTCCAGCCAAACTCGCCCGCAGAGGCCGGCGGACTGCGTGGCGGCAACATCATCGGCACCGAGACCGATCCGGATGGCAACGAGGTGCCCATCTACGACGAGACGGGCGACGTGATCGTCGCCATCGACGGCCAGCGCTTCCCGCGTTTCGACCGAATCGATGTGCTGGCCCCTTCGCTGTCATACCTGCGCGAGCACGCGGGGCAGGAGGTGACGCTCACCCTGCGCGCCAATGACGGCACGCTGCGCGACGTGCGCGTGCAGCTGCGCCAGACAACGCCGCAGCAGGGGGCGCTGGGGATCATCGTCCACCCGAGCCTGGTAAGCGACGAGATCCGCCACGATCCGCTGACCGCGGTCAGCAAAGGCTTCGACCGCACCGTTGGCGCCTCGACGCTAGTCCTGCGCGCGGTCGGTGAGCTGGTGACCAATCTGACCAGCCCGCCCGTCGCCGGCCCGGTCGGCATCGTCGGCATCGTCGGCGGCCTGCGCGCCGAGCTGCCACCGATCTTCATGCTCTGGTTCATCGGGCTGCTGTCCGCCAACCTGGCAGTGATCAACGTGCTGCCCTTCCCACCGCTCGACGGTGGTCGCGTTGCAGTCAGCCTGATCCAGGCGGCGACGAGCAACCGCATCAGCGAGGCCGCCGAGCGACTCGTCTACCTGACCGGCTTCATCCTGTTGATGCTGCTGTTGGCCTGGGTGACGCTGTTCGACACCGGCATCCTGCAGCGAACCGGGCTCTGAGCTTGGCTGCCCGCGACACGGCCGACGCGGGAGTCGAACAGCCGCTGGTCCAGGAGAAGCGGCTCGAGGTCGGCGCCGTCGAAGGCGAAGCGGACCTGCCGGGGCGGCGGCCCACGCCGACGGTCGTCGTCGGCGGGGTGGGCATCGGCTCGCGCCACCCGGTGGTCGTCCAGTCGATGACCAACACTGACACGGCCGATGCCGACGGGACGGCGCTGCAGGTCGCCGCGCTGGCCCACGCCGGCTCGGAACTGGTCCGGATCACGGTCAACAACGACGCCGCTGCGCGGGCCGTGCCCGAGATCAGGCGCAAGCTCGACGACCTGGGCGTGGGCGTGCCGCTGATCGGCGACTTCCACTACAACGGCCACCAGCTGCTGGTCGAGCAGCCGGCCATGGCCGCGGCACTGGCCAAGTACAGGATCAACCCGGGCAATGTGGGTGCCAAGCGGCGGGACGAGAACTTCGTGACGATCATCCGGGTGGCGCTGGAGCACGACAAGCCGGTGCGCATCGGCGTCAACTGGGGCTCGCTCGACCAGGCGCTGCTGACCGAGCTGATGGAGGAGAACGGGCGTCGTGCCGAGCCGGCTGACTCACGCGACGTGATGATCGAGGCGATGCTCCAGTCCGCACTGCGCTCCGCCGAGCTGGCCGAGGCGACCGGCCTCGGCCACGACCGAATCATCATCAGCGCGAAGGTGTCGCAGGTGCGCGACCTGGTCGACGTCTACCGGGCGTTGGCGGTGCGCTGCGACTACCCGCTCCACCTCGGGCTGACCGAGGCGGGCATGGGCATGAAGGGCATCGTCGCCTCCACGGCGGGCCTCGCCGTCCTGCTCGAGGAGGGCATCGGCGACACGATCCGCGTCTCGCTCACGCCGGCCCCCGGCGGAGACCGGACGGAGGAGGTTCAGGTCGCGCAGCAGGTACTTCAATCGATGGGCCTGCGCTCGTTCACGCCGCAGGTCTCGGCCTGCCCCGGCTGCGGCCGGACGACGAGCACCTTCTTCCAGCAGATGGCCGAGCAGATCCAGGGCTACCTGCGCGAGCAGATGCCGGACTGGGCGGAGCGCTACCCGGGCGTCGAGGAGATGCGCGTGGCGGTGATGGGCTGCGTGGTCAACGGGCCGGGCGAATCCAAGCACGCCGACATCGGCATCTCGCTGCCGGGCACGTTCGAGGAGCCGGTCGCGCCGGTCTACGTGGATGGCGCGCTGCGCACCACCCTGCGCGGGCAGGGGCTGGTGGCGGAGTTCATCGGCATCCTCGACGACTACGTTGAGCGGCGCTACGGGGAAGCGGGCTGAAGGGCCGCCACGACGGAATCACCACTATCTTTCAGGCGCGGTCTCGATGAACTCGCGCCTATCCTCCCGACGGCCCTCCAGCGCCCGTCGCGCGGACGCGCGTTCGCGGATGGCTGGTCGTCGACCGCTGCGGACGGTGCGCTACCTCATTCCGGGCACAGTCGGTCCAGCTTTGGCGTAGAGCTAGAGATAGTGGTGATTCTGGCGGCGCCTTGGGCGCTGGCCGTCAGCTGTGCGCGGTTCGCCTGCGCTACGATTGCCGCTCCCTAAGAGACCGCAGCGACCCGGAGGGGCCGTGTCCGCCGACTCAAATGAACGAACCAAAGACCGCTTCGTCACGTCGATCACCCGCCAGTCAGACGACTTCCCGGCCTGGTACAACGATGTCGTCCTGAAGGCCCAGCTGGCCGACTACTCGCCGGTCCGCGGCTGCATGGTCATCCGGCCGTACGGCTTCGCGATCTGGGAGTCGATGCGCGACGAGCTGGATCGGCACATCAAGCGCACCGGCCACGACAACGTCTACTTCCCGCTCTTCGTCCCGCGCTCGCTGCTCGAGAAGGAAGCCGAGCACGTCGAGGGCTTCAACCCGCAGGTTGCCTGGGTCACCCACGCCGGTGGCGAGGAGCTGGCCGAGCCGCTGGCCATCCGGCCCACGTCAGAGGCCCTGATCGCCGAGGTGGTCAAGGACTGGATCCAGTCCTACCGCGACCTGCCACTGCTGCTCAACCTGTGGAACAACGTCGTCCGCTGGGAGCTGCGCACGCGGCTTTTCCTGCGTACCGCCGAGTTCTTGTGGCAGGAGGCGCATACCTTCCACGCCACGGAAGCTGAGGCCGCCGACGAGGTGGCCACGGGCCTCGAGGCCTACCGCGCGGTGGCCGAGGACTGGCTGGCCATCCCGGTCATCAAGGGTGTCAAGACACGCAACGAGACCTTCCCCGGCGCCGTTTACAGCCACGCCATCGAGGCGATGATGCGCGACGGAAAGGCGCTTCAGGCGGGAACCAGCCACATGCTCGGGCAGAACTTCGCCCGCTCGGCGGGCATCGAGTTCCTCGACCGCGACAACCAGCGCAAGAATCCCTACGGCACCTCATGGGGCTTCTCGACGCGGATGGTCGGCGCGACGATCATGGCCCACGGCGACGACGCCGGCCTGGTGCTGCCGCCCAACGTCGCCCCGACGCAGCTGGCGGTGGTGCCAATCTGGCGCAAAGAGGAGGATCGGGTCGAGGTCGCCGGCGCAATCGAGCGGCTGGAGGGCGCGCTGCGAGACATACGGACCGCGTCCGGCCCGCTGCGCTTCAAGGTCGACTGGCGCGATGAATCGCCCGGCTTCAAGTTCAACCACTGGGAGCTGCGCGGCGTGCCCTACCGGCTCGAGATCGGGCCGCGCGATGTCGCCGCCGGCCAGGCAGTGCTGGTCCGGCGCATCGACCGGGAGAAGGAGATGCTGCCGCTGGACGCGCTGCCAACAGAGCTGCCCGGACGGTTGGCTGACTACCAGCGCCGGCTGTTCGAGAGGGCGGTCGAGTTCCGCGCGGCCAACACCCACCACGTCGACGATTACGGTGCCTTCCGCTCGACGCTCGATGAGAAGGGCGGCTTCCTGATGGCGCCATGGTGCGGCGACAGCGAGTGCGAGAAGCAGATCAACGCCGACACCGGCGCGACGATTCGCGTCATCCCGTTTGATTCGCCGGACGAAGCAGGCTCGTGCGTCCGTGACGGCGGGCCCTCTGAGCGGCGGGTGGTGTTCGCCCGGGCCTACTGAGCCAGCGCCGCCGCCAGCGCGTCGGCCACCGCCACAAGAGCAGGCGCCAACAGCAGGGCCGGCAGGAAGCTCACCAGGCGCACGCGTCGGAGCGCGAGCAGCCGCAGGCCGACACCCGTGAGCAGCACGCCGCCGGCGCTGGTCACGGCCAACATCAGGTGAGTGCCAGCCGGTCGGCCGCGCGTAGGATGCGCAGCGCGTTGAGGGTGAGCATCTCACTCGGACCGGAGCGACCCCAATCGACGGCATCGCGCTGGGCCCGCGGACCGGTGCTCCACATCGGCTGGCCGGCCAGGTGCCAACGGCCGTCATCAGCCTGGCGCTCGCGTAGCAGGTCGAGCGCCCGGTCCGCGCGCTGGTCGGGCAGCGCACCCGCGCGGGCGAGCATCAGCAGGCCCTGGTGGATGTCGTATCGCCAGTACGGCGGGTAACGCGCGTCCTGCCATTTCACGTTGCCCGCCTTGTCCGTCCGGTGCGAGAGATAGACCTGATGGTCGAGCAGCAGCTCGCAGGTGCGTCTCGCAGATGCCCTGGCCGCGGCGTCGCCCGTGACGCGGGCGTACTCGGCCAGACCCCACAGCGGTGTGACTGTCTCGTTGAATGACGAGTGGCTGGCCAGCGCGCGGCGGTCGCAGTTCCAGCCGCCATCCGGCCACTGCCAGCCGGCAAGCGAACGCGCGAGCCGCTCGACGCGCGGATCGCCGGCCAAGCCGAGGCGTACCCCGACCGCCAGCGCGTTGCCCTCCTGCGATGCGCAGCGGCGAGCTCGGCCTTCGATCACCGGCACGTTGCGCCGGTGGGCGTCGCCGAGCAGCCAGCGAAGGACTGTCTCGTAGGCCGCAAGCGCACGTGGCTGGCCGGGGGGCACGCCCAGCTCGACCAGCGATACGAGGCGCCAGTGCGCGCCCAGCCACTTCTGGTACGGGTGGTTGCCGAAGCCGCCGTCAGGCTGCTGGTTGGCGAGCAGGGCGCGCACCAGCGGACCCTCGAGCACCGCCGCCGCGTCGTCGGCGGCCTCCTCGTCGAGCAGCTCGCGGCGGGCTTGGTAGTGGATGCCCGGTTCCTTGGACGCGCGCAGCCAGTCGATGGCCTGCCGATCGAGCGCAGCTGGGTCACGCACGCGCCGAGATTAGCGGGCGGGGCATCGGCACTATGTTTGACAGTGCATCCGGCGCCCGGTGAATCGGGCCTCCATGAGGCGGTAGGCGGCCGATGCGGACCCCTCGAGCACGGGATGTGGGAAATCGGTCGATCGGGCGCCGGCTGATCGACTCTGCAGCCCAACCTCAAAGATAGTGGCGATACTCCGATCGGCTCGGCGGCTGGGTGTCTCGTTGAGCCGGCCGCGGGCTCGGGTGTATACTCCGCGCGTCTGGATAAGGCCGCCTCGACAACGTGGGTGACGCCCACGTTTTCTTATGACCGGAGGCAGCAAGGGGAGTTCGCCCGCGGGGGAACGAGCAAGCGCGACTGGAGGTGCGACGTGAACCGAGACTTCATCGGCGCCCTCCTGCAGCTGAACGCGGAGAAGAACATCTCGCGTGAGTCGCTCGTCCGCACGGTCGCGGAGTCCATCCAGGCCGCCTATCGTCGTGTCGCGCCGGGCAACGAGAACGTCTGGGTAGACGTCGACCCGGAGACCGGCAAGATCCGCGCCTACCGCGCCATGCAGGTCGTGCAGGAGATCGAGGATGAGTTCACCGAGTGGTCGCTCGAGGACGCCCGCAAGCGCAAGCCGGACGCGCAGGTCGGTGACCTGATCGAGCTCGAGGAGCTGCCGGCATCAAGCTTCGGCCGTATCCACGCCCAGGTCGCCAAGCAGCTCGTGCTGCAGCGCCTGCGCGAGGTCGAGCGCGAGCAAGTCTTCGGGCAGTACGCCCAGCGCGAGAACGAGATCATCACCGGCACGGTCAGCCGCGTCGAGCCGCGGGGCGTGATCCTCGACGTCGGCCGCGCCGAGGCCGTCCTGCCCACGACCGACCAGTCGAGCACCGAGCACTACCGCATCGGCCAGCACGTCAAGGCATACGTGCTCGAGGTCCGGCGCACGACCAAGGGGCCGCTGATCTACGTCAGTCGTACCCACAAGAGCTTCCTCCGCCGGCTTTTCGAGCTCGAGGTGCCGGAGATCCATGCCGGCACGGTCGAGGTCAAGGCCATCGCCCGCGAGGCGGGCAGCCGCAGCAAGGTCGCCGTGGCCAGCCGCCAGGAAGGCCTCGACCCGGTCGGCGCCACCGTCGGGCAGCGTGGCGGCCGTGTCCAGGCGGTCGTCGCCGAGCTCGGTGGCGAGAAGATCGACATCATCCCGTGGCACGAGGACCCAGCCGTCTTCGTGGCCAATGCCCTCAGCCCGGCGCAGGTCGTGGGCGTCAACATCGACGAGGAAGCGCGCATCGCGACTGTCACGGTGCCGGAGCGGATGCTCTCGCTGGCCATTGGCCGCGAGGGCCAGAACGCCCGCCTGGCGGCGAAGCTGACCGGCTGGCGGATCGACATCCGCAGCGACCAGCCCAAGCCGGCCGAGGCCCCTGCCCCTCCCGCTCCGACCGAAGAGCCCACCGCCGCCGCGATCGAGCAGCCGGCCGAGCAGCCCGCCGCGACCGAAGAACCCGCCGAGGCCGTCGAGGCGCCGCAGCCCGCCGCCGGCGAGCAGCTTACCGAGGTCACGGCCGAGGAAGCCGCGCCGGCCGAGGAGCCAGCTCCCGCCAAGCCCGCCCGCAAGCGTGCTGCCAAGGCAACGACGCCCGCCGTCGCCGAGACGGGCGAGGTCCAGCCCGCTGCCGGGTCGGCTGACGGCGATGGTGCAAAGCCCAAGAAGCCGCGCGCCAGCCGCGCGCGCGCCAAGGCCGCGGTTGGCGCCGAGACGGAGGCGACCGAGTGACCGGCCAGCCGCGCCGCGCGCCACAGCGAACCTGCGTCGCATGCCGGACGACTCGCGACAAGCGCGACCTGCTGCGCGTCGTGCGTGCGCCCGACGGCAGCGTCTCCTTCGATGCCAGCGGCAAGGCCGCCGGCCGTGGCGCGTACCTGTGCGCCGACGGCTCGTGCTGGTCGGTCGCGCTGAAGAAGTCATCCATCGAGCGCGCACTGTCGGCCCCGCTGCCGGCAGAGGTGCGCGGACAGTTGGAGCAGGGGAGCCCGCTCCTGCTGGGAGGTAGTCATGGCTCGTAGTCGAAGCGGCACGCGCAACACGCGCGGCCCACGCAAGCCGCCGCGTCGTCCCGACCAGCAGTCGGACAGCGCCGTCCAGACACTCGATCCCGCGACTCGCGGCGCGATCGAGATTCCGCAGTCGGTCACCGTCAAGGAGCTGTCCGAGCTGCTGCGCGTCAACCCTGCCGACGTCATCCGCGAGCTCATCAAGAGCGGCATCTTCGCCAGCATCAACCAGCCGCTCGACCGCGACACCGCCAGCCTGGTAACAGGCGAGCTTGGGTTCGAGGTGGCCGAGGCGCGCGCGCCAGAGGCGGTCGAATCGAACGGCGACGCGCCTGCGCCGGAGGCAGCCAAGGAAGTCCTCTTCGAGGAGGACGACGCCAGCCTGCTCCAGCCACGAGCGCCGATCGTGACCGTCATGGGCCACGTTGACCACGGCAAGACGAGCCTGCTCGATGCCATCCGCGCGACCGACGTGGCGGCCGGCGAGCGCGGCGGCATCACCCAGCACATCGGTGCCAGCGAGGTCGTCAAGGACGGCAAGCGCACGGTCTTCTTGGACACCCCCGGCCACGAGGCCTTCACCGCCATGCGCGCCCGCGGCGCCAGGGTGACCGACATCGCCGTCGTCGTCGTGGCCGCTGATGACGGCGTGATGCCCCAGACCCTGGAGGCGATCGACCACGCCCGGGCGGCCAAGGTGCCGATCATCGTGGCGCTCAACAAGATCGACAAGGCCGACGCGAATCCAGAGCGCGTCAAGACCGAGCTGTCCGAGCACGGAGTCGTCATTGAGGAGTACGGCGGCGACGTGCCGTTGGTGGCGGTCAGCGCCAAGACCGGCGCAGGCATCGACGACCTGATCGACACCATTCAGGTCGTGGCTGACGTGGCTGAGCTGACCGCCAATCCGAAGCGGCCGGCGGTCGGGACGGTCGTCGAGGCCGAGCTCCACAAGGGCCGCGGCTCGGTGGCGACGGTGCTCGTCCAGACGGGCACGCTCAAGGTGGGCGACACGGTCGTGGTGGGTGAGACGTACGGCCGTGTCCGGGCCCTCGAGAACGGCCGGGGCGAGCGGCTGACCAAGGCCGGCCCGGCCTCGGCGGTCGTGCTTCTCGGCCTGGGCGAGGTGCCTGAGGCCGGCGACATCCTGCGCGTCGTGCCTGACGAGAAGACGGCGCGGATGATGGTCGAGCAGAAGAAGACTGCTGCCTCCCAGAAGGAAGTCTTCGGGCGGGCGACCCTCGACGACCTGTACCGTCAGATCCAGGCCGGCCAGACCAAGGAGCTGCGGGTCATCCTCAAGGCTGACGTGCAGGGCTCGCTGGGCGCGATAACCAATGCGCTCGACCAGATCCAGACCGAAGAGGTCCGGATCAACGTCCTCCACGAGGGCACCGGCGACATCACCGACAACGACGTGCTGCTCGCGTCGGCGTCCAACGCGATCGTCGTCGGCTTCAACACCAAGCCCGATCCGACCGCCCGCCGCACGGCCGAGGCGGAAGGCGTGGACGTCCGGCTGTACGACATCATCTACCGCCTGACGGAGGAGATGCAGGCCGCCCTCTCGGGCATGCTCGAGCCGGAGGTGGTCGAGGTCGTGGAGGGCCGCGCCGAGGTGCGCCAGATCTTCCGCATCGGGCGCAGCGTCGTCTGCGGCTCGTATGTCACCGACGGCCGGATCATCCGCGGTGGCGCTCGCGTCTACCGCGGCGGCAAGGTCATCGCCACCGACCGGATCGATTCGCTGCGCCGCTTCCGCGACGACGTGCGCGAGGTCGCCACGGGCTACGAGTGCGGCATCGGCCTGGCCTCGTTCAACGAGGTACAGGAGGGCGACGTCATCGAGTGCACAAGCCAGCAGACGGTCTCGCGCATCGCCAGCGCTTGAGCGGGGCGGAGTACTACGGGTGAGTGAGCGCACCGCGCGGCTCGACGAGCTGCTGCGCCAGGAGATCAGCGCCGTCGTGGCGCGTGAGGTGCATGACCCGCGTATCGGCTTCGTGACCGTGACTGACGTCGAGGTCACGCCCGACTTGCGTCACGCCTCGGTCTGGGTGTCGATCATTGGCGCGGAGGACGAGCGGCGCGAGACGATGCGCGTGCTCGGCCGGGCGATGCCCTACGTGCGCCACCACCTGGGCAAGCTGCGCCTGAAGCGCATCCCGGAGCTGCACCTCAAGGAGGACCGTACGGCCGAGCGCGGCACGCGCGTGCTGCGCCTGCTTGACGCTCTGGAGAGCGGCACGGCCGCCCAGGACGCTGAGGAGGTGTCCGTCCAGGAATCTCTGCCGACGCCTGTCGGTCGAGCGCCGGTCGAGCCACGGAAGCCGCGCGGTCCGCGCACCGCGCGAGCGCCCCGACCGAAGGCGGACGGCAAGGCGCAGCGCCGTCCGAGCCGGCGTTGATGATGGCCACGTCTGCAGGCGACGGCCTGACATCGCTGACCGCGGATGACATCCGCGCCGTGCCGGCGGAGGTCATCGAGGCGCTGCGTTCCGCACGGCGGGTGCTGACCATCTGCCACGAGAAGCCTGAGTCGGATGCGCTCGGCTCTGCGCTGGCGACGGCGCTGATCGTCGAGCAGCTGGGCGCGCGCGCGACGCCGGTCTGCGCCGACCCCGTGCCCGAGATGTATGCCTTCATGCCGCTCGTCGAGCGCTTTCGCACCGAGCCCGACCCCGAGGCTGAGTACGACTTGATCGTGGTCGGCGATTGCGGCGACTTGGAGCGCGTCGGGCCGGTTCTGACCCGCTACCCGCGGCTCTTCAGCAGCGTGCCCATCGTGAACATCGACCATCACATCTCGAACACCGGCTTTGGCGCGATCGACTGGGTCGATGCGGCAGCCGCCGCCACGTGCGAGATGGTGACGCTGCTCTGCCCGGCCCTCGGCGTCCGGCTCGATGCCGCCGACGGCGCGATCGCGGCCAGCCTGATCGCCGGCGTCGTAATCGACACGGCCAACTTCCAGCATCCCAACACGACGCCGCGGACGCTGCGCGTCGCGGCTGAGCTGGTCGCCGCCGGCGCGCCGCTATACGACACCGCGCGCCGGCTCTATCGCACCAAGCCAAATCGGCAGCTGGCGCTCTTCGGCCGCGTGCTCGGTCGGCTGGAGGAGGACCTCGATGGCCGGCTCGTGTGGGCAAGCTTCACCAGCGACGACCTGGTCTCGACGGGCGCCCTGCCGGACGAGGCGGAGGGCCTGTCGGACCTGCTGAGCCAGTCGGCCAGCGGCCAGCTGGTCGTGCTCTTCAAGCAGGACGCGCCCGCGAGCACGCGGATCAGCGTGCGGACCAAGGAGGGTGGCATCGACGCCACGGCCCTGACAGCCTTCTTCGGCGGGGGAGGGCATGCCCGTGCCGCCGGCGCGACCGTGCCGCTGCCGCTGGGCGAAGCGACCGACGTGGTGCTCGGCTTGGCGCGCCAACTGCTCGATCCGGGTCAGTGACTGCACAGCCGCCGGCACATAACGGCGTCGTGCTGGTGGCCAAGGAGCCGGGCCCGACCTCGCACGACGTGGTCGCGCTCATTCGCCGGCTCAGCGGCGTCCGGCGCGTTGGCCACGGCGGGACGCTCGACCCATTCGCGGCCGGCGTGCTGCCCGTCTTCATCGGCCAGGCCACCCGGCTGGCTGAGTACCACCTGGGGAACGACAAGGAGTACCGCGCGCTAGTCGCCTTCGGCGCGCGCTCGACGACCGACGATCTCGAGGGTGAGCTGACGGCGGTTGCGGCTCCGCCGCCGAGCCGCGAGGCCGCGGCCGACGCGCTCGCCGCATTCGTCGGCCAGGTCGAGCAGGTGCCGCCCGACTACTCCGCCGTCCACGTCGGCGGCCGCCGGGCCTACGAGCTGGCGCGCCACGGGCGCAAGCCCGAGCTGCGGCCGCGCAGGGTGACCTTCCACCGGCTCGAGCTGACCGGCTGGGACGACGCGACGCCCGATCGGCCGGTGGCCACCATCGAGATGCGCTGCTCGGCAGGCACATACGTCCGCGCGCTGGCGCGCGATCTCGGGGAGCGGCTCGGCTGTGGCGCCTACCTGGCGGCGCTCACGCGGACGGCGAGCGGCCCCTTCCGGCTGGAAGACGCCCATCCGCTCGAGCACATCCGCAGCGCCCTGGCCGACGGCCGAGCCCAGGCCGTGCTGCTGCCGCCTGACGCCGGGCTGGACGGCCTGCGCCGCCAGACGCTGGTCGGTCGCGACCTGCAGGCGTTGCTGCGCGGGCAGGCCGTCTCGCTCGCCAGCCTTCCGCCGGAGACGCCGGCGGTGAATGACGAGCTCGTCCGCGTTGCCGATGCGCAGGGACGGCTGGCCGCCATCGCCCGGGTTCGCGACGGCCGCCTTGCGCCGGAGAAGGTGCTCGTGCCGCTGCCGAACGCCGGCTGACCAAGCGCGTGAAGCAGCTCGATCAGCTCGACGCGCTGCCGCTCGGCCTGCGCTACGTGCTCGTGGTCGGCATGTTCGACGGCGTCCACCGAGGTCACCGGCGGGTGCTCGAGACTGCCGTCCGCGCCGCCGCTGACTTGGACGCGCTGCCGGTCGCGTTGACCTTCGATCCACATCCGGCTGCCGTGCTTCGCGGCGCGTCGCCGCCGCTGCTGTGCGACCCGGCCGAGAAACTCGAGCACCTGGCCGCGACCGGCATCGGGCTGGCGGTCGTCTGCCCGTTCGACGCGCGCTTCGCCGAGCAATCCCCGGCAGAGTTCCTGCATCGGGTGGCCGCCGGCCGTGAGCTGCGCGGCGTTGTCATGAGCTCTGAAACCGCCTTTGGTCGCGACCGCGCCGGCACCGAGACGGCGGTGCGCGAGCTCGCACGGGAGCTCGGCTTCAGCGTCGTCCACGTCGACGAGGCGCGTCAGGGCGGCCAGCGGATCTCCAGCACCGCCATCCGCCGCGCGCTGGCAGCCGGCCGGCTGGCCGAGGCGCGCCGCCTGCTGGGCCGCGACTACGCCGTCATCGGCGAGGTTGTCCATGGCGACGCCCGCGGCCGGCAGCTGGGCTACCCGACCGCCAACCTGGACTTCACGGATCCCGTGGTCCTCCCGCCGGACGGCATCTACGCGGCGCGCGTGTCTTGGGCCGGGGAGAGCATCCTCGAGCCGCGCCACCGGGCGCTCGGCGTGGCCTCGCTCGGGGTACGGCCGACCTTTGGCGTCAGCGGCCGGACGCTGGAGGTGCACCTATTCGATTTCGACGGCGATCTCTACGGCCAGCGCCTGCGGATGGAGTTCGTCCGCCGCCAGCGCCGCGAGCGACGCTTCGCGTCGGTGCAGGCGCTGATCGAGCAGATGGACCGCGACTCGGTGCGCGCTCGCCGGATACTGGGCTAGCCGGCCAGCGGCGCATCCTGGCCCGTGAAGGCCGACGCGTGTTAGACTCCGCCCGGTTCAAGAGAGAAAAGAAAGATCGTTGGAGGAACTGGGTGCCGCTCACGCGGGAGACCAAGGAAAGCATCGTTGCCGACTACGCCGTCAAGGATGGCGACACCGGCTCGCCGGACGTACAGATCGCCCTGCTCACTGAGCGGATCCGCGGCCTGACCGAGCACCTGCGCAGCTTTCCCAAGGACCATCACTCGCGCCGCGGCCTCCTGAAGCTCGTAGGGCAGCGTCGCCGGCTCCTTGCCTACCTGATGCGCAGGGACAATCCCCGCTACCGGGCCGTCATCGGTCGGCTCGGACTGCGCCGCTAGCGCAGGCACCGCATCTCGTCCGGCCCAGCCGGGCGGGGCCAGCAGCGACAACCGGACGCGCTACTCGGTCCGGACTCCGTCGGGGTCCGGTCGGTACGAACGCATCCTCCGACCAAAATTGGAGGATTGATGCCAGTCACCACCCTTACCGCCGAGATCGGCGGACGCACCATGACCATCGAGACGGGCCGGCTGGCGCGCCTCGCCGGCGGCGCGGTCACCGTCCGCTACGGCGACACGATGATCCTGGGCACTGCCAACCGCGCCGAGCCGCGGCCCGGGCTCGACTTCTTCCCGTTGACTGTTGACTTCGAAGAGCGGATGTACGCCGCGGGCAAGATCCCGGGCGGCTTCATCAAGCGCGAGTCGCGGCCGTCCGAGGGCGCGATCCTGGCCGCCCGCCTCACCGACCGGCCCATTCGGCCGCTCTTCCCGGAGGGCTACAAGGACGACGTCCAGGTCGTGCTGACGGTCCTCTCGACCGACCAGGAGAACGATCCGGACATCATCGGCACGATCGCCGCGTCGGCGGCGCTGACGATCAGCGAGATCCCATTCATGGGACCGGTCGGCGCGGTGCGCGTGGGGCGGATCAATGGCGAGCTGGTGCTCAACCCGACGATCAGCCAGCTCGAGGAGTCGGACATCGACCTGGTCGTCTCCGGCACGCGCGACGCGATCATGATGGTCGAAGCCGGCGCCAAGATCGTCTCGGAAGACGTGATGGCCGACGCGATCATGTTCGGCCACCGCTCGCTGGCACCAATCATCGACCTCCAGGAGCAGCTGCGCGAGCAGGTCGGCAAGGCCAAGCGCCTGCCCTACCTCGAGCCCGGCGCAGACTCGGTGCTGGAGTTCCTCAAGGTCGCCGACAGCGACCGGCCGTTCGTCGTCTTCGATGTCGAGACGACCAGCCGCGACGCGGGCATGGGCAAGATGGTCGAGATCGCCGGCGTCAAGGTCAGCCGCGGCCAGATCACCGACCGCTGGTCGAGCCTGGTCAACCCCGGCGAGTCGATCGTCGGCCGGCAGCTGCATGGCATCACTGACGAGGAGGTCGGCGGCGCGCCCTCGCCCGGCGATGCGGCACGCTCGTTCATGGAGTGGGCCGGCGACGGCGTGCTCGTTGGCCACAACGTCGGCTTCGACATCGGCTTCCTCGAGGCGGCGCTGGGCGACGAAAAGATCAGTGGCCCCGGCCGCTACCTCGACACGCTGGTGCTGATCAAGGAGGCCTACCCGGACGCCGACTGGAAGCTGTCCGAGCTGGCCAAGTTCTTCAGCCTCGAGACCGAGCCGACCCATCGGGCGATGCCCGACGCGGAGGCCACCGCCCAGCTGCTCATCCGCCTCGGCGAGGAGCTGCCCGGCCGGATCGAGCTTTACCGCCAGCAGGTCGCCGAGGCCATCCGGTCGCGGCGCAACGGCTCGACGGCGGCCGATTACGACAAGGCCGTCGATAGCGCCCGCAAGCTGGCCAAGTTCAGCAAGGGCCTGGCCGGAGTGCTCAACAAGAAGGTCGTCCGGGAGCTGGTGCTCGACGAGGGCATCCGCATCGACGGCCGCGACGCGGACACGATCCGGCCGATCTCGGTCGAGGTCGGGCTGCTGCCGCGGGCCCACGGCTCGGCGCTGTTCACCCGCGGCGAGACGCAGGCGCTGACCGTCGCGACCCTTGGCCCTTCGTCTGACGTGCAGCGCATCGACACCATCAGCCCGGAGGAGTCGAAGCGCTACCTGCACCACTACAACTTCCCGCCCTACAGCGTGGGCGAGAACAAGTTCATGCGCGGGCCCAGCCGGCGTGACATCGGCCACGGCGCGCTCGCCGAACGCGCGCTGCTACCGGTGCTGCCGGACCACGAGGAGTTCCCGTACGTCGTCCGCCTCGTCTCAGAGGTGGTGACCTCGAACGGCTCGACCTCGATGGCCTCGACCTGCGGCTCGACGCTGGCGTTGATGGATGCCGGCGTGCCGATCAAGGCGCCGGTGGCCGGCGCGGCGATGGGCCTGGTGACCGAAGGCGATGGCCGGTTTGCCGTCCTGGCGGACATCCTGGGCAAGGAAGATGCGTTCGGTGACATGGACTTCAAGGTCACCGGTACGCGCGACGGTATCACCGCCCTGCAGATGGACATCAAGGTCCGCGGCATCAACGAGGAGATCATCCGCACCGGCCTCCAGAAGGCACTCGCGGCGCGGCTGTTCATCCTCGACCGGATGACTGAGGTGATGCCCACCAGTCGGGCGGAGATGAGCGACTACGCGCCGCGCATCATCACGATCAAGATCAACCCGGAGAAGATCCGCGACATCATCGGCAAGGGCGGCGCCACGATCCGCAAGATCCAGGAGGAGACGGGCACCGAGATCAACGTCGAGGACGACGGCACGGTCGAGATCGCCGCCGTCAACTCGGACAACTCGCGCAAGGCGATCCAATGGATCGAAAGCCTCACGCGCGAGGTCGAGGTCGGTGCGCTGTACCTGGGCAAGGTCACCCGGATCATGGGCTTTGGCGCCTTCGTCGAGATCCTGCCCGGCAAGGAGGGCCTGGTGCGCATCGGCGAGCTGGCCGACTACCACGTGCCCACCGTGGAGGATGTCGTCTCGGTCGGCGACGAGATCATGGTCGTCGTGACCGAGGTTGACCGTCAGGGCAGGGTCAACCTGTCGCGCAAGGCGGCGATGCAGCGCCACCTCGCCAAGACCCCCGCCTAGCGCGGGCCCAAGCCTGCAAGTAGCGAACGGCCCGTCGGCGAGGCGGGCCGTTTCGATTCGCGGCGCACCGTGCGGTCCGTGGCAGCGCCCGGGCTGGGCCGTGCACGGCCGCTGATCGCCACTACCCTTCGGGCGCCCTTTCGATGTGGGCAAACTGGGCCCACAGTCCCGCCACTGCCCATCACCTGGGCGTGTCGCGAGGTCGCTGAGCAACGTTCGCGTCGCCGGGCCGGATCCGGTCGAGATTCCCGCGCAGCGCGAGACTGCCGCGCTGCGAGCGGTTCGGCAGATGGCAGTCTCAAAGATAGTGGTGATCACGCGAGGCCCAGGCACGACCCCCGCGCCCGCGGCGCGATAGGCCCGGTCCGTGCCGGCGGGCGGCGGTATCATCCGCGGAGTGCCCCATCGGATGACCGCGCGAGCGTAGCCATGTCCACGATTCAAGCCCACAGACCGCTCACCGTCGCCGTCGTCGGGGCAACCGGCCTCGTCGGCCAGACCATGGTCCAGCTGCTCGCGGAGCGTGGATTCCCCGTCGGTGAGCTGCGGCCGCTCGCCTCACGCTCGGACGGGCGGACGATCGAGTTCGCCGGCCGCCAGGTGCCTGTCAGCGTCTCCAGCCCGGAGGCCTTCGAGAACGTGGACGTTGCCCTGTTTTCAGCCGGGGGCGACGTGTCGCGTGACCTCGCGCCGGCGGCCGTCGAGCGTGGTGCGGTGGTGATCGACAACTCGTCTCAATGGCGCATGGAACCGCGCGTGCCGCTGGTGGTGCCAGAGGTCAACGGAGAAGACGCGGCTTTCCATGAGGGCATCATCGCCAACCCGAACTGCTCGACGATGCAGCTCGTGCCGCTGTTGATGGCGCTGCGCGACGCGGTCGGGTTGGAGCGGGTCATCGTCGACACGTACCAGTCGGTCAGCGGAACCGGCGCGGACGCCGTCGCCGAGCTAGAGAGCCAGATAAAGGCCCACGCCGCCGGCGATGCCCCCGAGGCGAGGGTCTATCCGCACCCGATCGCCTTCAACGCGCTGCCGGAGATCGACGTCTTCCGCGACGACGGCTACTCGAAGGAGGAGTGGAAGGTCATCGCCGAGAGCCGCAAGATCCTGCACCTGCCCGAGCTGCGCGTCTCCTGCACCGCGGTCCGCGTGCCCGTCTTCTTTGCCCACTCAGAGGCCGTCCATGTGGAGACCAGCCGACCGCTCAGCCCGGCTCAGGCGCGCGAGCTGTTCGCGGCCGTGCCGGGCGTGATCGTGCGCGACGACCCCGCCGCGCACATCTATCCCTTGGCCACGGAGGCCGCCGGCCGCGACGAGGTGTTCGTCGGCCGCATCCGCCAGGACGTCTCGCTGGCTGATGGCCGCGGGCTGGCCTTTTGGGTCGTGTCGGACAACCTGCGCAAAGGCGCGGCGACGAACGCGGTCCAGATCGCGGAGCTGATCGCCGGCCGCGGCTGGCTGGAGCCTGCCGGGCGGCGAAATCGCAGCGACGGCCGCGGTCAGGCCGCGTGACCCCGGACGAGCGTCGGTCGGCGCTGGAGGCCATTGCCGTCGAGGTAAGCGGCTGCACGCGCTGCCCGCTTCACGTGGGACGCACGAACGCCGTGCCGGGGGAGGGCCACCCTGACACCGAGGTCGTGTTCGTCGGCGAAGGGCCGGGCTTCAACGAGGACCAGCAGGGGCGGCCGTTCGTTGGTGCCGCCGGGACGTTGCTCAACGAGCTGATCAAGGCCATCGGCTGGCGCCGCGAGGACGTCTACATCACCAACGTCGTGAAGTGCCGGCCGCCGGGCAACCGCGATCCAGAGCCGTTCGAGATCGAGGCCTGCGCGCCATACCTGCGCCGCCAGCTGGAGGTGCTCGATCCGGCGCTCGTGGTGACCCTCGGCCGTCACTCGCTCCAGACGTTCATGCCCGGCACGCGCATCGGCCAGGTACACGGCACGGTCCGACCGGTCGATCCGGCCACCGGCGCCGGCGCGGCGAGCGTGCTCGCGATGTACCATCCCGCGGCTGCGCTGCGCCAGCACGGCCTGCGTGAGACGATGCTCGATGACATGGCCTCCGCGCCACAGGCACTGATAGACAGCCGGGCCCGCCGCGACGGGCAGACGGCCCAGCCGCCGGCTGACCAGCCGGCGGAGGCGCCGGTCGAGCCGATGCCGGGTCCGCCCCCGCCTTCCGAGGCGGCGCCGGCCTTCGTCGCCATCCCTATCGTCGACCAAGAGCCGGGCGAGCTCGAGCCGACTGCCGTTGGCGCGATCGAGCAGATACCCGAGAACCAGATGGAGCTTTTTTGACCTGATGGAAGACCTGTTGCGCATCCTGCCCCTCGGTGGGGTAGGCGAGATCGGCAAGAACATGTACGTGTTCGAGTACGGCGACGAGATCGTCGTCATCGACTGCGGCCTCATGTTCCCCGAGGAAGAGATGTTCGGCGTCGACCTCGTCGTGCCCGACGTCACCTATCTGCGCGAGCGCCGCGACAAGGTCAAGGCCTTCGTGATCACCCACGCCCACGAGGACCACGTGGGTGGGCTGCCGTACGTGCTGCCTTACTTCCCAGGGGTGCCGGTCTACGCCTCGACGCTGGCCCGCGGCCTGCTGGGCAACAAGATCAAAGAGCACAAGCTCAACAACAACCCGCTCAGGGCACTCGAGCCGGGCGACTCGGTCGAGCTCGGCGCGTTCAAGGCAACGGCCTTCAGGATCGGCCACTCGATCCCCGACGCGATGGGCATCGCGCTCGATACCCCGCGCGGGCTGGTCGTCCACACCGGCGACTTCAAGTTCGATCACACGCCAGTTGACGGCAAGCCCTTCGACCTCCACGCGCTCGCTGAGTTCGGCCGGCGAGGCGTGCTCTGCCTGCTGTCTGATTCGACGGGTGCGGAGCGGCCCGGCTACACGCCGTCCGAGCGGATCGTTGGCGAAGCCTTCCGCGAGATCATGGACGGCCTGTCGGGGCGGGTCATCGTGGCCACCTTTGCCAGCAACATCGCCCGCATCCAGCAGGTCTTCGACGCGGCAGCCACCTTCGGCCGGCGAGTGGCGGTCATCGGCCGCTCGATGGAACAGAACGTGCGCATCGCGAAGGACCTCGGCTACCTGCGCTACCCCGATTCGCAGATCGTCTCGAAGGACAAGCTGCGCGAGCTGCACGACGCCGAGACGGTGATCGCGACCACCGGCGCCCAGGGCGAGCCGATGGCCGGGCTGGCGCGGATGGCCAATCGGGACCACCGCTGGGTCGAGATCCAGCCAGACGACACGGTCATCGTCAGCGCCAGCCCCATCCCGGGCAACGAGGAAAGCGTCGGTCGGACGATCGACAACCTGTTCAAGGCCGGCGCGAACGTCTACTACCACGACATCAAGCGCGCGCACGTCTCGGGCCATGCCAGCCAGGAAGAGCTGAAGCTGATGATCAACCTGGTCCGCCCCAAGTACTTCATCCCGATGCACGGCGAGTTTCGGATGCTCGTCCGGCACGGCCGGCTGGCGCAGGAGATGGGCGTGGCCGCGGGCAACATCCTGATCATCGAGAACGGCCAGCCGATCGAGTTCCTGCCTGACGGCAGCGCTCGCCGGGGCACGCCGGTCGAAGCCGGCTACGTGTACGTCGACGGCATGTCCGTTGGCGAGGTGGGCGACATCGTCCTGCGCGACCGGCGAGCGCTGGCGACGGACGGCATGTTCCTCGTCGTGGTGACGGTCGACAAGCAGACCGGCGCCGTGCTGGGCCGGCCGGAGATCGTCACCCGCGGCTTCGTCGCCGGTCCTGACGACCCGGTCATCCAGGCGGCCGCCGAGCACGCCGCGAGGGCGATCGAGAACCCCGGTGACCACACCTCGGAGATCGGCCTGCTCAAGGCCCAGATCAAGGACAGCATGACGCGCTACCTGTATGAGCAGACCAAGCGCCGGCCGATGGTCTTCCCGGTCGTGGTCCAGGTCTAGCCTGATGGCCGACCGCCGCCGCTACCGGGCGAGCCCGACTCGCCCGCGCAGCCAGCGCTCCACCCGTGCCCGGCGCGGCGGGGGCACGAACGGGGCTTCGACGAGGCGTGCGCTGGCCCTGTCGCCGCACGTCCTGCGCTCCCTGCTCGGGCTGGCACTGATCGTGCTCGGTGCGGTGACGGTCGTGGCGCTGATGTTCGAGAGCCAGGGCCTGCTGTCGCGCTACGTCAATGGGGTGCTGCGGCCCAACTTCGGCGTTGGCGCGTGGCTGCTGGCCCTGCTGCTCATCGTGGGCGGGGTCTTCGTCGAGCGCTCGCCGCGCGTTGGCAATGGCTGGGCCGTGACCGCGCTCGGAGGCGTGCTGCTGTTCGTTGCCGGGCTCGGCCTGATCCACCTGCTGATGGGCAACGGCGCCAGTCAGGCCGCGCTGCACCAAGGTGGCGGCGCCGTTGGCCGAGCGATGTCCACCGGCCTCGTCGACCTGCTCGGCTTCGCGGGTGGGCTGGTCATCCTCGTCGGGCTGGCGCTGGCCGGGCTGATCCTGCTGCTGAACACGACGCTGCGCGAGCTGGTGCGGCCGATACACGGCGGCGGCCGGGTCCTGGCCAGCGCAGTTGCGTCGCCCGTCCGAGCGATCACCGAATCAGGCGCTCGTACGAGCGGCGACAACAGTTCGACGGCGCGCCGTGGGCGCACGCCGGTGCCGGTGATGGACGACGAGACAGGCGGGCGCAAGCAGCCACCCGCTGAGAGGCCCGCACCGCCGCCGCCGGACCTGCCGCAGCCCAGCCCGGCCCCGATCAGCCAGACGGTCTGGTCGTCCGATCGCGTCGGCGGCCTTGGCGCTGAGCCGGCGCCGGCCGCGACGGCCGTTGCGACCGCCGAGGCACGTACCTGGCGGCTGCCCGGCGCGGAGGTGCTGGGCGACCGGGCCAGCCGGCCGGCGCCCGTCGGCGGCGCACGGCTGGACCATGCGCGCAACATCAGGATCATCGAAGAGAAGCTGCGCAGCTTCGCCATCCCGGCGACCGTCACCGCCACCAACACCGGGCCGGTCGTGACCCAGTACGAGGTTCGGCCGGACGCCCACGTCAAGCTGTCGCGCATCGAATCGCTGGCTGACGACCTGGCGATGGCCCTCGCCGCGCGCTCGATCAGGATCGAGGCGCCCATTCCCGGCCGCGATGTCGTGGGCATCGAGATCCCGAATCATGCCAGCGAGGTGGTCGGGTTCGGCGGCCTGGTCGAGGACTCGAAAATGCTCGAATCGACCAGCAAGCTGACCTTCGCCCTCGGGCGCGACGTTTCGGGCAAGCCGTACGCCGTCGACCTCGCGCGCATGCCGCACCTGCTGATCGCCGGCGCCACCGGCTCGGGCAAGAGCGTCTGCGTCAACGCGCTGATCGCCAGCCTGCTGCTGCGCGCCACGCCGGACGAGCTGCAGCTCGTGCTGATCGATCTCAAGCGCGTCGAGCTCGCCGCCTACCAGAAGCTGCCCCACCTGGCGGTTCGCGTGCTGGTCGAATCGCACGAGGTCCAACGCGTGCTGAACAACCTGGTCGGCGAGATGGAGGAGCGCTACCGCACGCTGGCCGACGCCGGCCAGCGCAACATCGGCGCCTACAACCTCAGCCTCAACGGCAATGCCGACGCACAGCGCATGCCGTACCTGGTAGTGGTCATTGACGAGCTGGCCGACCTGATCCTCAAGGAGGGCCGAAAGGTCGAGGAGCCGATCGTCAAGCTGGCCCAGAAAGCGCGCGCGGTGGGCATCCACCTGGTGCTCGCCACGCAGCGGCCGAGCGTCAATGTCGTGACCGGCTTGATCAAGGCCAACGTGCCCAGCCGGATCGCCTTTGCCATGGCCTCCAACGTCGACAGCCGGACGGTACTTGACGCGCCCGGCGCGGAGGACCTGATCGGCCGCGGCGACATGCTCTATCAGCCCGCCGACCTGCCCCGGCCGGTCCGGCTGCAGGGCGTGTTCGTCAGCGACGACGAGGTCCGGGCGGTAACCAGCTTCTGGCAGCAGCAGGGCGGGCCGGAGCTCGACGAGCGGCTGCTGGAGGGCGCCGACGGCGAAGGCGGCGACGACGGCGGGCAGTTCGGCTGGCTGGCCAGGATCGCCGAGGATGAGCTGACCGTTCGCGCGGCAGAGCTGGTCATGCAGACCGGCAAGGCGAGCACCTCGATGATGCAGACCAAGCTCAAGGTGGGCTTCAACAGGGCGACCCGATTGATGGACCAGCTGGAGCGATTCGGCATCGTCGGGCCGCTCGATCCGCGCAACCCGGCAGTGCCGCGCGTGGTCTACGGCCCGGACAACTGGCTGCGCGGCCCGGCTGACGTGGACCGCATCGACTGACGTCTCTGACGGCGAACCGCCCGGGTTGCCGTTGCCTGCGCGCAATACGCACTTCAGCGCGATTGGAGCGGATCCGCATTAGCGCGTAGACTGGGCAGCCGGCGCGGCCTCGGACGCGTTCGCTTAACGCAGACTCAAACCCCGACCAAGGAAGACGCCCGGCGATGACAGCTCGTCATCAGATTCGCATCGGCAGCCGCCGCCTCGGCCGCGACCGATCGGTGATTGACGCCACACCAGCACCCAGCCTCGGCGAGGTGCTTCAGGCTGCCCGCGAGCGCAAGGGTGTCGACCTGTATCGCGCCGAGCGCGACACCAAGATCCGGCTCAAGTATCTCGCCGCGCTCGAGGATGACGACCTCGCTGAGCTGCCGCCGCCGGTCTACACGAAGGGCTTCATTCGCAACTACGCGCTGTATCTGGGGCTCGAGCCGGAAGAGGTGATTGGCCGCTGGCGCGACCAGCTGGCGCTGCAGCGCCGGCAGGAGCGGGTCGTGGTCGCACCGCCGCCACGCCCACTCGCCGCACCCCGGCGGGGCATCTCGATCACGCCCGGGATGATCGTCGCCGGCATGATCAGCATCGTCGTGCTCGCCTTCCTGGCCTTCATCGGCTGGCAGGTCTTCCGCTTCGTACAAGCCCCGCCGGTCGCATTGACCCATCCGGCGAGCCTGGTCAGTGAGATCGACGCCGACACGATCACCCTCGCCGGCACAGCCGGGCCGGCCGCGACGGTCACGATCCGGGCCGCGGACGGCCAGGTCTATACCGCGCGCGCCAGCGCCGAGGACGGCCGATGGTCGCACAGCGTGCCGCTGAGCAAGGGCCGCAACGACTTCACGCTCATCGCGCGCGACCCGATCACCGAGCGCGACTCAGACCCGGTCAACGTGATCATCACCGTCCCGTTGCCTGACGTGACCAGCCCGCCTTCACCCATCCCGAGCCCGAGTCCGATCACCATCGGCCTGCTCAGCCCTGTCGAGGGGGCGACCTCGAGCGATGGCGTGGTCAACGTCCGCGGCACGACCACCGGCACCCGGATCACGATCACGACTGAGCTCCTCGGGCAGCTGCCCGGCGCCACGCCAACGGAGCCCCCGCCGCCCACTGCCTCGCCCGAAGGCTCGCCGACACCGGCCGCGACGCCGCTCGACATCACCGTGCCCGCGACCGGGGCCTTCAGCGAATCGCTGACCCTGGCACCGGGTCGCTGGCGCGTGACCGTCACCGCCTTTGCGACTGGCCTCGAGCCAGTGAGCCAGTCGCGGACGGTCAATGTGGGCGGTGGCCAGCCGCCCGTCCAGGGTGAGCTGCAGGTCGTGCTCGAGGCGCGCGGCGGCGCGTCCTGGATGCGCATCGTCGTTGACGGCCAGGCGCTGCGGCCGCGGGACTGGGGCGGCCCCACGCTGCGCAACGGCGCCACGGCCACGATCACCGCCGAGCGCGAGATCTGGATCCGGACGGGCAACGCCGGCGTGGTGCACGTGACGATCAACGGTCGCGAGGTGGGCATGCTCGGCAATCGCGGCCAGGTAGGCAACTTCATCATCGAGCCGGGCAGCGATCCGCGGCAAACCACTGAGTCGCGCTGAGCCGGAGCCTGGCACGCCGCTGCTCGATGCCTGCCGGCGCATCCAGCAGCTCTGCCTTCAGCGCGGCCTGGCGCTCGCCACGGCCGAATCGTGCACCGGCGGCCTCCTTGGCCACCTGCTGACCGAGGTGCCCGGCTCCAGCGGCTACTACCGCGGTGGCATCGTCTGCTACAGCAACGAGCTGAAGCAGGATGAGCTGGCCGTCCCGGCCGAAACGCTCAAGCACCATGGCGCCGTCTCCGCCCAGGTCGCGGTCGCCATGGCCGAAGGCGCTCGCCGACGCTACGGCGCCGACGTGGCAGTGGCGGTGACGGGCATCGCCGGTCCGGATGGCGGGACGGCCGCCAAGCCCGTCGGGCTGACCTACGTGGCGCTGGCCGATCAGGCCGGCCACGACGTGCGCCGTCACCAATGGCATGGCGATCGATCGGCAAACAAGCGCGACAGCGCCCGGGCGGCGCTGGAGCTGCTGCTCGAGCGGCTCGAGCCAAACACATGACCCGCTCCGCGGCGGACGTGGGCTCGGGGCTGCTGCCGGCACGCCCGGCACGGCCGATCGTGGCCGGGGAGCGCATCCACGTCCTTGGCGCCGCCGGTGCCGGAGCGTCGGCGGCAGCGTTGCTGGCACACCATGCAGGCGCATCCGTCAGCGGCTGCGACCAGGGCGGCCGCTCGCCGTACAGCTCGGCGCTGGAGGCAGCCGGCATACCGCTCGCGGCGGAGCACTCACCGGATCACCTCTACACCGGCTCCGCAACTGACCGGCCCGTCGGCCGGCTGGCGGTCACCAAGGCCCTGACCGCGGTCGCGCCTGACCACCCCGAGCTCCGCGCCGCGCGCGCCATCGGCGTGCCGCTCGAGCCATGGCAGCAGCTCGTGGCGGATGCCGCGGCGACGCAGCCGGGAACGCGGCTCGTGGCGGTCGCGGGAACGCACGGCAAATCGACGACCAGCGGCTGGCTGGTCGACCAGCTGGTGCGCGACGGGCGCGATCCGTCAGCCTTCGTTGGCGCGCTGCTGCCGGCCGAGCTGACCGGTGCCGACCCGGCGACCGCACGCTGGGGGAGTGGCTCGGAGTTCGTCGTCGAGGCTGATGAGTACGCCGGCAACTTCGACCCGTACCGGCCGGACGTGGCGCTGCTGCTCAACGTCGAGTGGGACCACCCCGACGTCTTCGAGGATCAGGCGGCTGTCGAGCAGGCGTTCGCCGAATGGCTGAGGCGGGCGGCGGTCGATGGCCACCGGCCCGTGCTTCTGGCCAACGTCGCCGACGCCGGCGTCCGGGCCGTGGCCGGCCGGCTGGCCGGTTGGACGGGCGAGGTGGTGACGGTTGGCATCGGGGTCGCGGCCGACGTGGCGGCTGAGATGGAGGTGCGCGATGGCGTCTCCCAGCTGGTGGTCGGCGGGCGCTTCGGTCCGGCGACGCTGAAGGTCGGATTGGCCGGATCGCATAACGCTGCCAATGCGCTGATGGTCTATGCCGCGGGCCAGGTACTCGGCGTGGGCCGCGCCGCCGCATCGGCCAGCCTGGCCCAGTTCGCGGGCGTCGGACGACGACTCGAACACAAGGGCGAGGCCAGTGGCGTGACTGTCCTGGACGACTACGGCCACCACCCGACGGCGATCGAGCGAACGCTCGAGGCGGTGCGCCAGCGCTATCCCGGCCGGCGGCTGTGGGCCGTTTACGAGCCGCTGACCTACCATCGCACGGCGCAGATGCTCGAGCGCTTCGCTGACGTGCTTGCGGCAAATGCCGATCGGGTGGCAATCGCCGACATCTGGGCCGGGCGCGACCCAGACATGACCGTCACCAGCAGCGCGGCCCTGGCCGAGGCAATCAACCGTCGCCGTGGCGCGCCGGCCAGCGCCCCGGGCTCGGTCGAGGCGACCGCGGACCAGCTCGCGTCCGAGGTAGAGCCGGGTGACGTGGTGCTGGTCATGGGCGGCGGCCGCTCGTACGTCATCGCAGAACGGCTGCTGGAGCTGCTGGGCGGCAAGCCTCGCTAGACTTGGGTTGATGCCGAATCTGACGCCCGGCGATGCGCAGGACCTGCTGGCCGCCTTCAAGCGCGGCTGGGAGGCCCGCCAGCCGGACGCCATCGTCGAGCTGTTCAGTGAGGACGCCGACTATCGGACAGACCCCTTCGCCGAGCCGCTCGTCGGCCGGCTAGCGATCCGCCGCCTGTGGAACGACATCTGCGCCGGGCAGGCGAACGTCGACTTCGACGCCGAGCGGGTGTGGGTCAGCGGCGCTGCCGTGCTCGCCTCCTGGCACGCGGCATACACTCGCCGCGCGACCGCGGAACGAGTTCGCGCGCGCGGCTTCATGAGCCTCGAGCTGGACGAGGAGGGTGCGGTCAGCCGCTTTCGCCAGTGGCCGCTCGAGCGGGTGGTCGGCATCGATGAGACCTTCAGGCCCGAGCCCGCGATGGCCGGCACCAACGAGTGATGGAGGATCCGGCCGATGGCGGGTGATGCTTCCTTCGACGTCGTCAGCGATTTCGACCAGCAGGAGCTGGTCAACGCAATCGATCAGGCCCGCCGCGAGATCCAGCAGCGTTACGACCTGAAAGGCGGCCTGGCCGAGCTCGAGCTGGGCAAGGGCGAGATCGTGTTGCGCACCGACAGCGAGTACAAGGCGGGAGCGATCCGCGATCTGCTCGAGTCAAAGGCCATCCGCCGCGGCCTGTCGCTCAAGGTGTTCGACTGGGCCGAGCTCGAGCCGGCCGGCGGAAGCACCTATCGCCAGCAGATCGGCCTGCGCCGCGGCCTGCCCGAGGACCTGGCCAAGAAGATCCAGAAGCTGATCCGCGACGAGTTCCCGAAGGTCAAGTCGCAGATCCAGGGCGACGCCGTCCGCGTCACCGGCAAGAGCCGGGACGAGCTGCAGCGCGTGATCGCCCGGCTGCGCGAGGAGTCCGAGGCGTACCCCGTCCCGCTGCAATACGAGAACTATCGCTGAGATGATGCCCGGCAACCGCGTCGCGCGGTGGGCGATGATCGCCGTCGCGGTCCTGATCGTCCTGTCGTTCGTGCTCAGCGCGACGCGCTGGGGGATGTAGCCACGCCGTCGGTCAGTCGGATGATCGCCCGGGCGCTGGCTGATGCCGGCGTCGAGTGGGCGTTCACTGTGCCGGGCGAATCATTCCTCGGCGTTCTCGATGCCCTGCCGGAGGCCGGCATCCGCGTCGTCGCCACGCGCCACGAGGGCGGGGCGGCGTTCATGGCCGAGGCCGTCGGGCAGCTGACCGGCCGGCCAGCGGCGTGTCTGGGCACGCGTGCCGTCGGCGCCGCGAACCTCGCCATCGGCATCCACACCGCGCGCCAGAACTCGACGCCGATGGTCGCCCTCGTCGGCCAGGTGGAGCGCGCGTTCCGTGGCCGAGAAGCCTTCCAGGAGGTCGACCAGCCGGGCACCTTCGGCCGGCTTGCGAAGTGGGCCGCCGAGATCGACGACCCGGAGCGGGCCGCTGACGTTGTGGGCGAGGGCCTGCGCGTGATGGCCAGCGGTCGGCCGGGGCCGATCCTCTTCTCGCTGCCGGAGGACGTGCTCGACCAGCCGACATCGGACGCGCGGCCCGCGGTCTCGCCTGAGCCGCCGCGCGAGCCAGACGCCGGCGCCGTGGCAGAGATCGTCCAGCTGCTCGCCGGCGCTGAGCGGCCGTTGATCCTCGCCGGCGGCGGGACCATCCGGGCCGGCGCGACCGATGCACTCGTCGCCCTCGCAGAGGCACTCCAGGTGCCGGTGATGAGCGCCTGGCGGCGGCCTGACGCGTTCCCACACGACAACCCGCTCTACCTGGGCATGACCGGCTACGGCTCTCCGCCATCGGTCGCCGCCAGGGCTCTCGAGGCGGACGCGCTGCTGGTCATTGGCTGCCGGCTGAACGAGATAACGTCCTTCGGCTATCGGCTGCCGGCCCAGCACACGCGCTGGGCACACGTCGATCTCGAGCCGCGAACGGACGCTCCGGGGCTGCGACCGCCGGACATCGCCGTCGCGGCCGATGCGCGCGCGTTCCTGGAGGCGGCGATCGCGGCGCTGGCGGCGACGAGCCTGCCCGCCCACGACCCGGCGCGGCTGGAGCGGCTCGAGCAGGAGCGTGCCGCGTTCCTGGCCGCGAGCGTCGTCGACGAGGTGGCGTGGGACGGGCCGGGCGTGCATCCAGGGCGGGTCATCGCGACGCTCCAGCGGGTCCTGCCGCCGAATGCGATCCTGACCACCGATGCCGGCAACTTCGGCCTCTGGCCGGCGCGCGGCTATCGCTTCACCCAGCCGGGCACGTTCCTTGGGTCCACCTCGGGCGCGATGGGCTACGGCCTGCCGGCGGCGATCGCGGCCAGCCTGTGCCGACCTGACCGCCAGGTCGTGGCGCTGTGCGGCGACGGCGGCTTCGCCATGCTGATGGCTGAGATGGAGACTGCCGTGCGGGCCGGCGCACAGCCGGTCGTGCTCGTCTTCGACAACCGGCGCTACGGCACGATCGCCATGCACCAAGCCCGCGAGGGCCGCTCGCAGGTGGCCGTGGAGCTGGGCCACATCGACTTCTCGGCGGTTGCCCGCGCCTGTGGTGCGCAGGGCGGGCGCGTCACGCGCGACGCGGAGGTCGAGCCGGCGCTGCGCGATGCCCTGGCGTCGGATCGGCCGGCGCTGCTGCAGCTCGAGATGGATCCGACCTGGGTCTCACCCGACGTCCTGCCCACCGGCAGCGCCGGCGACTGATCGGCGGATGGGCCGGCTCATCGCCAGCGCGCCGTAGACGATCCCTGAGCTCGCATCAGGGCCGGACCTGAGCAGCTTGAAGCCGAGACGACGATAGAAGCCCAGGGCCACGTCGTTGCCGGCGATCACCCACAGCACGACCTGGCGCCCGCCCCAGCCGCTTGCCCACTCATCGACCGCGTCGAGCAGCGCCCGGCCAGCGCCGGTCCGGCGGGCATCCGGCGCGACCCACATCGAGAAGACGAGGCAGTCATGCGGCGGCCGCCGGCGACCCTGCACGAGGCCCACCGCCCGACCATCCAGACGGGCGATGAACCATGCCCGCCGATCGCCGCTGGACGCCGCGCGGGCGCTGGTCTGCCACTCGTCGTCAGCCTGGGCTGCCGCCTCGTCAAGCCGCTGTCCGAACGCGGTCGGCGAATCGGCCAGCGCTGCGAGCCGCAGCTCGCGCAGCAACGGCCCCTCGTCCGCCCGCAATCGCTCGATCGTGACGCCCAATCGCCCTCCGCCGCCGGAGACTAGCATCGGTCACTCGGCAGTGGCGAAGACTCGGACACGGAGAAAGACGGTCGCTGACTCGCCGACGCCCAGGGTATGGGCAATGAGCCCTGCCGAGCCGCCCACGCCGGCCGGTGGCAGGACGTCGCTGTACTCGACCATCCGCTGGCCGTCGATGTCCGCGGCAAGGTCGATGTCACCGGATGCGCCTTGGGCGCAGGCAAGGGCGAGGGTGATCGGCCCGCTCGGCGCTGATTCGAGAACTCGACGCGCAAGCGTCGTCTGCTCGTCCCCGTCGCGGCGCAGCAGCAGCAGCACGCCCGTGCCGGTCAGCTGCGCGGCATAGCCTGAGTCGCTGCTCGCGAGACAGTGGAGGCCGGAGAAGGCGAGGCCCTCGAGGGCCATCTCGGCCTCTACGCGGACGTCGCCGCCCGGAGATTGGAGGCCCGGTGGCGCTGCCAGCTGCCTGTCAGCTTGGCCGTCGAACGTGAACTCGATGACGCCGCCAGCCTGGGCGGCCGTGCCGCCATCGAACGCCGGCAGCGTCCAGGCATCGCCGGCGAGGTCGTCGTCGACGAGCAGCCTGCTGAAGTCGGGCAGCGGCAGGCCACGGACCAGGCCGCGGGCGTCGAGCTCGAAGGCACGGCAGTCGTCGATCTGGGCCAGCGCGTCGGCGACGGCTGGCTCGAGCTCGAGCACGCTGCGCGCAGTCCGGAACGTGGCTTCCTGGGCCGCCGCCGCCTGTACCAGCACGGCCGCGTCGTATTGCTCGATGGTCTGCGCCGCGGCCACGGCATCGAAGAACTGGCCGGCCGCGGCGAGGCGGTCCGCCAGCTCGGCCCGCAGCGCGTCGTGGAACGACTCCCCGCCGTCGAGCTGCTCGACGCCGTGCAGGCGACCGGCGGTGTCGGCGAGCAGTGACTCGATCATCGGCCGGCGTTGCTCGTTGGTCGCCTGCAGCTGCGCGAGCGTCGGATCGTCTGGCTCGGGCAACTGCTCGATGACCTGCTGGGTGCCGGTGACCAGGTCGGCGTTGATGGCGCATACCTCCTGCACCCAGGCGGCCACCGCAGCCGGATCGAGCGTCGGGCTCGGGCTCGGGCTAGGCGTGGGCGAAGGTCTGGGCGAAGGGCTGGCCGTTGGTGGCGGCGAGGGAGAGGCGGTCGGCTCCGGTGCGGCGGTGGTCACCGGCGTGGGGGAGGGGACCGAGGCCGGTGTCTGGGGGCCGCCGGGTGTGCGGCAGGCGACCACGACGAGCGCGAGCAAGGGCGCCAGAGCCAGCAGGGTGGAGCGGCTCATCAGCCTCGCTCTGGGCGCGTGCGGGCGGCGATGCGTGCCAACGCGCCTTCCCAGCCGGCTTCGATCGGCTTGCCCTGGCTGTCGATATCCATCACCAGCGGCGCATGGTCAGACGGCACGGGCAGGCCCTTGCGCGCCTCGCGGTCGATCTCAGCCCAGGCCAGCCGCTGCGCCAATGGCCGCGTGACGAGCAGGTGGTCGATGCGCATGCCAAGGTTCTTGTGGAAGTTGCCGGCGCGGTAATCCCACCACGTGAACCGGCCCGGCTCTGGCCGCAGGCTGCGGTAGGCGTCGACGAGGCCCCAGTCGAGCAGCGCTCGGAAGCGCTCGCGCTCGGGCTCGGACACGTGCGTGCCGCCGTGGGCTGCTCGAGCGTCCCAGACGTCCTCATCAGCCGGGGCGATGTTCATGTCGCCGCCAAGGACGAGCGGCTCTGCCGGGTCGGCGGCCTCGTCGAGCCAGCGCGCCAGGCGCTCATACCAGCGCAGCTTGCCGTCGTACGTCGCCGAGCCGACCAGCCGGCCGTTCGGTGCGTACAGGCTGACCAGCCGCATGCCGGCCACGCGGGCACTGACCATCCGTGCCTCGTCGAACGGGTTCGGATCCTCCTGCGCGAAGTCACGGCCGCTGCCGGCGGCGCTGTTCCGCACCGGCCCGTCGCCGAAGTTGCTGATCACCGAGCCCGGGTCGATCGGCAGCCGCGACGCGATGGCCACGCCGTTCCAGCGGCCCTCGCCGTGATGCACGAGCTCGTAGCCGCGCATGCTGAATGGCAGCAACGGCGCGTCGTCGTCAGCGAGCTTGGTCTCCTGCATCAGCAACACGTCCGGCTCGGCCCGCTCGAGCCACTCCATGACCCGATCCATGCGGGCCTTCAGCGAGTTGACGTTCCAGGTGGCGATGCGCACCAAGGCAGCATAATTGCCGACCGATGCATCACCGCCGAGTGCGACTCCTGCGCCTGCCGCTGGTCGTCGCATTGGCCGTGGCAGCGCTGGGCTGCGATGCCGGCCGGCCGCAGATCCCCCGCAGCGGCCTGCCCGACCCGATACAGGCCGTCCAGGCCGGCTCGCTGGAGCGGCTGTTCGACGGCCGCAGCCCTGCCCGGCCCGGCTGCCGGCTGGCCGAGTCGCACACTCGCTGCACCTGGGCTGACACGGCCGATTCGGCGCGCCGCGTGCAGCTGACCTTCTACGCCGACACGGTGCGGGCGGCGCAGCTGCTGGCGCGCGCCGATGCCCAGCCTATTGAGCTGCCATTGGCCGATCAGGCGGCGATCGTCGAGCAGCCGGCAGCGGTCGAGCTATGGGCGATCGTCGGTGCGCGCGGGCTGCAGGTGACCTACGAGGTCGGCTCGACCGGTGACGCAGCCGCGCAGCGAGCGCCGTTGCTGGAGATCGCAGCCCAGGCGGCCGCCGGTCTCGCCGGCGCGCGATAGCGGAACGATGAGCAGCAGATACCACGTCACGGGCGCCATCCTGACCGAGCGCGAGCACTCGCTGCCGCTCGATCACGCGGCCCCGGACGGCCAGCGCATCACGGTCTTCAGCCGCGAGGTGGCCGCGCCGGATGGAGAGGACCGACCGTACCTGCTGTTCCTGCAGGGCGGCCCTGGGATGGAGGCGACCCGCCCGACCAGCCCGCCGACGGGCTGGATGAAGCGCGCCCTGGCGGACTACCGGCTGCTGCTCCTCGACCAGCGCGGCACAGGTCGCTCGACGCCCGTTGGGCCTGACCTGCCTGGCGAGACGGCCGCGGCACAGGCCAGCTACCTGAGCCACTTCCGCGCTGACTCGATCGTCCGCGACGCCGAGCTCATCCGCCACGAGCTGGGCGTCGATCGGTGGAGCGTCCTGGGCCAGTCGTTCGGCGGCTTCACCAGCATGACCTACCTCTCGATCGCGCCGGAGGGCCTGCGCGAGGCGATCATCACCGGCGGGCTTTCGCCAATCGGCCGCCCCGTTGACGACATCTACGCCGCGACCTATCGCCGCCTGATCCACAAGAACGAGGCCTACTTCGCGCGCTATCCGGATGATCGGCCGCGGCTGCGCTACATCCTTCAGCGGCTCGAGGACGACGACCTGCGCCTGCCGTCCGGCGATCGACTGACCGCGCGGCGCTTTCGCCAGCTGGGCATGTGGCTCGGCGACAGCGCCGGCTTCGAGCTGCTGCACCACGTGATCGAGCTGCCCTTTGGCTCGACCGCCTTCCTGGCGGACACCGAGCAGGCGGTCCGCTTTGGCCGCAACCCGATCTACGCCACGCTGCACGAGTCGTCGTACGCGGATGGCGTCGCCACCCGCTGGTCGGCCGCGCGACTTCTTCCTGACGAGGTCGAGCAGCAGGGCTACCTCTTCGCCGAGCACGTCTTCCCGTGGATGTGGGAGGACTACGGGCTGCTGCGCGGGCATCGCGAGGCCGCGCACGTTTTGGCTGAGCACGAATGGCCGCGGCTCTACGACCCTGACGTGCTGCGCCACAACGAGGTGCCGGTAGTGGCGACGATCTACGTCAACGACCTCTATGTCGAACGCGAGCTCGCCGAGCAGACCGCGGCTTCGATCCGCGGCCTGCGTGCGTGGACGACCGACGAATACGAGCACAACGCCATCCGCGCAGATGGCGAGCGTGTGCTCGGCCGGCTGATTGACATGCTTCGAGGCCGCGCGTAAGGCGACGCCGCGCTGCAACCTCTCCACGGGCCGCTGTAGTGCGCCGCGCACCCTGCGCGAGGCGAGATAGATGGGCCATGTTTGAACAGGCCGCAGAGACGACTCATTCGCCGCGTGGCAGCTCGCCCACCGAGACGCGACCGGCTGTCCAGCTTGCAGCCACCCAGCAGCGGCTCGAGCGTGTGCTGGCCACCGCCGGGATGGCCTACTGGGAGTGGGAGCCTGCGGGCGACAGGCTGTCCGCCTCGCCGTCAGCCAAAGACCTGTACGGCCTGCCCGATGGGCAGGTGCTGGCCAGTAGGGCACAGGCAGTCGCCGCCGTGCACCCCGATGATCGGCCGAGCCATCAGGCGGTCGTTGACGAGGCGCTGCGCGAGCGTCGCGGCTGGTTCACCGAGTACCGAGTCGTGCGCGCCGTCGACGGTGCCACGAGTTGGCTCGAGGAGCGCGCGAGCACGACCCAGGATCCAATGGGCCGCCTGCAAGTCACCGCCCTGGTGACCGATGTGACCGACCGCAAGCGCATCGAGGAGGCGCTCGGCGCCACGCGGCGACGCGTCGACCCGGAGCGGCAGGAGGGCCGCGAGCGCGAGCGCCGGGCGCGCGAGGCAGCAGAGGCATTCCTGGCGGTCATGTCCCACGAGCTGCGCACGCCGGTGACCAGCATCCGCGGCACGGCCGCGCTGCTCGCCCGCGACCCGCAGCGGCCGGACATGGTCGACCTGCTGGCTGACGTCCAGGAAGAGAGCGACCGGCTCGTCCGGATGATTGACGATCTGCTCGTGCTTTCCGGCGTGGATCGCGGGCTGCTCCAGCTGTCACCCGAGCCGGTGCTGCTGCAGCACATGCTCCCGGGCATGGCCGACGACGTTCGCCGCCGCTTCCCTGATGTGCAGTTCGTGGTGCGCGTCCCGGCGACGCTGACGGCGGTCATGGCTGACACGACCGCGCTGCGCCAAATCGTCTACAACCTGCTGACCAATGGTGCCAAGTACGCCGGCAGCGCGGGTCCAGTGACGCTCGAGGCACGTGAACACGGCGCAGCCGTCGAGATCGCCGTGCACGACAACGGGCCAGGCCTGGGCGCGGATCCCGAGTCCCTCTTCGCGCTCTTCTATCGCGATCCCGACACTGCGGCCCACACCTCAGGCACAGGCATCGGGCTGTACGTCGTACGCGAGCTCATCTGTGCGATGGGCTCCAAGATCGTCGCCCAGACGTGCCAGCCGCATGGCGCCGAGTTCCGCTTCACGCTTCCGGCCGTGACCGACGACGAGGCCTGATTCCGCCGGTTTGTCACAGCTTGGCGAGCACCGCCCGGAGTCGGGTTACGCGGCCGCCGCGTAGCGCGGGCTATCGTCGGGCGCATGAGCACTCGAGCTTTCCCGACAACCGATCAGCTGAGCGACACGCTTCGCCGCCTGGCGGAGGTGGACGCCGGCGACCTGCCGGTGCTGAGCATCTACCTCGACATGCGCCCGCAGGCGACCGGGCAGTCACCCGGCCGTCGGGCCGGGCTGGTCGTGCTGCGCGACCGGCTGCGCGAGATCGAGCGAACCTACTGGCCGCGCGGCGCGGATTACGACTCGTTCAAGGCGGACGAGCAGCGGATCGAGGCGTACCTCAACGAGGACTTCGAGCGCGAGGCAGCCGGGCTGGCGCTGTTCGCCTGTTCGGGCACTGGCCTGTGGGAGGCGGTGCAGGCGGGGGTGCCGTTCCACGACAGCGTCGCCGCCGGCCCGCGGCCTGACCTCTTCCAGCTGGCCCGGCTGATCGACGAGCACGAGACGGCGGTCGTGGCCCTGGTCGACACCAACACTGCCCGGCTGTTCGTCACCCGGACCGGGCGGCTCGACGAGGCCGAGGCGCTAGACGAGGACAGCGTCAGCTTCCAGAAGCGCTCGCTGGGCGGCTGGGCGGAGCAGCGCTACCAGCGCCACATCGACAAGCACATCGCCGACTTCGCGCGCGACTCGGCGGCGGCGATCGAGGAGCTCGTGCAGCGCGAGGGCGCCCGGCGGCTGGTGCTCGCCGGCGACGAGGTCGCGATCACGCCGCTGACGGAGGCGCTCTCCCAATCGGTCCAGCAGAAGGTGGGCGAGATCCTGCGCGTCGACATGCGGGCCTCCCCGGACGAGCTGGCAACAGATGTCCGCGAGGCTCTGGCCATCGCCGAGGCGGCAAGCGGCCGATCAGTCGCTGACCAGCTGATCGGCGCCGTGCGCGGCGGCGGGCTGGGCGTCTCAGGCATTGAGGCCACCCGCCGGATGCTCGAGGCTGGCGCAGCTGACGTGCTGGTGCTGGCCGAGCTGCCTGGCATGGCGCCCGAGGAAAGTGACCACCAGGATGCGCGAGACATCGGCGAGCAGGTCGAGGGCATGGCCGAGCTCGAGCCGGGGCTGCTCGATCTCGAGGTGCGCAACGAGCTGGTCAGGCTGGCCGCCGCCACCTCTGCCGAGGTGGAGGTCGTAGCTGACCACGAAGGGCTGGCCAAGCTCGGCGGCGTCGGGGCCCTGTTGCGCTACCGACCGGGCTGAGGTCGCGGCCGGGCGGGTGTAGGCTGGCCGTGTGGGGCGGCATATGAGGGTCAGCCCGGCCAGGGCGGCGGTCGTCGGCGGGCTGCTCGTAGCGGCGGTTTTCGGTTTCCTGATTCAGCCGTTCCTGGCCATCTTCGGGATCACTGCCGCCGTCCTGGTCTTGGCCTGGTCCGTCGAGCTGGACACCCTGGACAGGGAGGATTGGCCGGTCGAATCGGCGGAGCCGCGGGCCATCTTCCTCGCTCGCGAGCCGGTACACCTCAGCGACGAGCTGATCGAGTTGCTGAAGTCGGCGATGGAGATCGCCGATCGTGGGCTGGCGGCCGGGCGGCTCGTGCCCTTCCTCGTCTACGAGGACCCAAAGAGCGGCCGGCCGCGGACGCGCACCCTCCCGCACGCCGGAGCCGGCGACGCACTGGCATCGGCGCGCCGCCACGCCCGCGGCAGCCATCCGGACATCGTGCGGCTGGTGCTGGCAGGGCTCGGCGACGTGGAGCTCGAGGGCAGGCCGCAGCGCGCCGTGATCTACGAGGCGGCGGACCGGCAGGCAGGCAGCGCGACGCTGACCTTCGCGCAGCGATACCAGGCCCGACGGCTGATCTTCCCGGCGGCGACCGTCGGTCGGCCTATCTTCGTCGGCCGGGCCGACTACCGGCTGCGCCCTAGCTGAGACCTTCCGTTGCGCCAGCCGGCTCCTCGGGCGCGTCAAGCGAGCGCCGCCGAGCGATCAGCAGCAGCGCGCCGAGCGCCGCCAGCGCGGCCGAGAAGACGAACGTCGGCTCGTAGCCTGCCCGATTGGCGATCAGCCCGAGCACGACCGGCGCGACGCCGAACGAGACATCGAGGAACAGGGTGACCGTGCCCGAGACGGTCCCGCGCTCGGTCGGCGGCACGCGCGACACCGCCAGCGCGAGCAACGCCGGCATGATGAACGCTACGCCGACTGCGAATACGACCGTGCCGGCGATGAGGCCCTCAGGGGAGGGCAGCAGCCCGATCAGTGCCATCCCTGCGGCCGAGACAGCCAACGCCGCCCCCGAGACGCGCGCCGCGCCGAACCGATCCGGCCACTTGGCACCGACCAGCCGCAGCACCACCACGATCATCGCGTACAGCACGAACGGCACGCCTGCGCCGTCCATCCCGAGCTGGCGGGCGTGGAGCGGCAGGAAGGCGAAGAAGCCGGCCATGCCCCACAGCCCGAGCAGGCTGACGAAGCCGGGGAAGAGCCCGGCGGGGTGGATCAGCGGCCCGCGGACGTGCGCCCCGCTGCCGCCCGCCGTCCGCCGGGCAAGCACCGCCGGCGCAGATTCCGGCACGAACCAGGTCAGCGCCACGGCCAGCACCGCCACTCCGAGCGCGATCAGCCAGGCCGCGTCGTACGCGCCACCGGTCATGCCGACTGCGGCCTCGCCGATCGGCGGCCCGATGGCGATGCCCAGGTAGAGCGACAGCGACAGGAAGCTGATCGCCTCGCCGCGCCGCTTTGGCGGCGCCATGTCCGCGCCGGCGGCGATCGAGGAGACGAAGAAGAACCCCTCGCCGGCGCCGAGCAGCGAGCGCGCCGCGACGAAGATGGCGAGATCAGTGGCGACGAGGTGCAGGGCCAGGCCGGCGAGCGTGATCAGTGCCCCGCCGAGGAGCAGCGGTCGCCGGCCGAATCTGTCCGAGGCCCAGCCGACGACCGGCCGAAGCAGCAGCGCGGCGATGCTGAACGAGGCAATGGCAATGCCCACGCCCAGCTCGTCGGCGCCCAGGACCTCCTTTGCAAAGGTTGGTGAGACGGGCAGCACGATCCCGGCCGAGACGAAAAAGGCCAGCGTCGCCACCGCCAGGGCGACGAAGCCGCGCGTGATGAGCCGATCCGCCTCGAGCTGGGCGGGCACGCTCACGCCACCAGCCCCCAGACGAGGTACGTCGCGACCCCCGCCAGGAGACACAGCGGCAGCGAGCGCCGGGGCGCCACGGCAGCCGCCCCGAGCGCGCCGACCAGGATCGGGGTCTCAACCAGACCCTGGCCGGGCAGGCTGATGCTGTGTGCCGCCAGACCGGCAAAGAGCGCGGGCGGCACCCGGTCGAGCACCGTCCGCAGCCGAGCGGGCACACGCGGCACGAGCGCAAGCGCGAAGGCCCGGCTGCCGTAGGTCAGCGCCGCCAGCAGGATGAGCAGCTCCCAGGTCATCGGCTGCCGCCCGGAAGCGCCACCGCCAGGGCGACGGCGATGGGCACGAAGGCGTGCACGTCCGGGACGAGCTGGACCAGGGCGAGCACGAGCAGCGCGGCGACAACCACGCGCACAGCGCCTGCCCGGCTGCGTGTCGTGGCCGCGGCCAGGCCGATGAATAGGATCGGGAAGACGGCCGCGGCAAGACCCTCCACGGCAACCAGCCGCGCGCCGAGCAGCCCCAGCAGCGTGCCAAGCTGCCAGGCGGCGAAGAAGATGACACCGCTGATGAGCAGCACCGCCGCCGCCTGGCGGCGCGAGCTGATGGCCAGGCCGAAGCTCTCGTCGATCAGGAACCAGGCGAGCAGCCCGCGCCGTAGCATCGACCCCTCGACGTACGGCCGCAGCACCGCGCCGAGCACGATGTGGCGCATGTTGAGAGCCACGGCAGTGAGTACGATTGCCGCCACGCCGGCGCCGCTCGCAAGCAGGCCGACCGTCGTGAACTGGAGCGTGCCTGAGAAGACGAGCAGCGACATGCCGAGGGCCATGAGGAAGTCCATCTGCCGCGCGGCGCTGGCCCCGAAGACGAGGCCGAAGACGCCGATCGCGGCGGCCAGCGGAGCAGCTGCCAGCAGCATCCAGCGCCAGCCGGGGTCGTGACGGTCGCGGTCTTCCATTGCGGCGCCGATTATCGGTCGCGCGGCCCGGTGCGCGCCGCGGCGCGCTACCCTGCCGCGCGTGCGCTTCGTTCCCCTGCGGCTGATCGATCTCGTCATGCCTGCCCGCCTGGGCAAGAGATTCCGATGGCTGCTCTCAGCCACGATCGTCAACAACCTTGGCGACGGCGTGGCCCTGGCAGCCGGGCCGCTGCTCGTGGCGTCGCTGACCCGCGACCCGTTCCTCGTCTCGATGGCGCTGATGGCGCAGTGGCTGCCGATGCTCATCTTCGGCATCTTTGGTGGCGCCATCGCCGACCGCGTCGACCGCCGGCGCATGGTCGCGCTCGTCAACCTGGGCCGGGCACTCGTCCTGTCCGTGCTCGTTGCGCTGATCCTCACCGGCAACGTCAGCATCCTGGCCGTCCTGGGCGTGCTGTTCATCCTTGGCGCGGCAGAGACCTTCTCCGATTCGGCCAGCAGCACCCTGCTACCAAGCCTTGTCGAAAAGCGCGACCTCGGGATCGCCAATGCGCGGATGCAGGGCGCCTTCCTGCTGACCAACCAGCTCATCGCGCCGCCCATCGGCGCCGCGCTCTTCGCGGTCGGGATGGCGCTGCCTTTCGCGGCCAACGCCGCCGCGTTCGCCCTTGGCGCGCTGCTGATCTCACGCATCGCGGGCAACATGCGCAGCGAGCGGGTGGCAGTGGCCAGCGTCTGGGCGGACATGGGCGAGGGCATTCGCTGGCTGATCGGCCATCCACCGATGCGCACCCTGGCCCTGACGATCTTCACCTTCAACGTCACCTACGGCGCCGCCTGGGGCGTGCTCGTCCTCTATTCGTCGGATCGGCTGGGGCTGGGCGCGATCGGCTTTGGGCTGTTGATGACGGCGACGGCGGCCGGCGGGGTCATCGGGATGCTGTCCTACGGCGCGCTCGAGCGTCGCTACAGCCTGACCAACCTGCTGCGCGCGGGGCTGCTGATAGAGACGGTCATGCACCTGACGCTTGCGCTGACCACGGTGCCGGCGATCGCGATGACCATGCTGCTGATCTGGGGCGCGGGCATCTTCATGTGGGGCACGATCGCGACCGTCATCCGCCAGCGCGCAGTGCCCAACGCCCTGCTCGGTCGAGTGGGCGGTGTCTACCGGGTCGCGAGCGTCGGCGGCCTGGTCATCGGTGCTCCGCTGGGCGGCCTGCTGGCGGGCGCCTTCGACATCAGCGCACCATTCTGGTTCGGGTTCGTCGGTTCGGCGGCTTTCGTCGTGCTGCTTTGGCGCCAGTTCGCCAACGTAGCCCACGCCGCTGAGGTGGAGCCTGAAGCGGAGGCCGCCCGTTGACCGCGCCGATCTCGCTGCGGCGACTCAACCGGGCAACCCTCGAACGGCAGCTGCTGCTTCAGCGCGAGGCTCTGCCGGCCGCCCAAGCTGTCCGGCGAATCGTCGCGATCCAGGCGCAGGAGGCAGCGTCGCCTTACATCGCCCTCTGGAACCGGGTCGCCGGCTTCGACCCGGCCGACCTCGATGCCGCGCTGGATCTGCCCGCGGCGGAGGTGCGCCGGCTCGGCTAGCGCCCAGATGTGCGACGCTGGGTCTGTCACATGGCTGTACGCGAGGGTGTGCTGGTCCTGATCGGCTCGGGCGAGACTGGGCCGCGCATGGCCCGCGTCCAGCGTGAGGTTGTGGCGGCACTGCGCGGGACGCGCGACGGCCGAGCGCGGGCCACGGTCATCGATACGCCCTACGGCTTCCAGTCCAACGCAGATGCGGTCAGTGATGGCCTTGTGGACTTCCTCGAGAGACGGCTGAGGTTGGCGGCGAGGGTCGCTTCACTGCGCCGCTCGGATGTCGACCCGCTGGAGCAGGAGCAGGCCTACGCGCGTATCGCCACCGCGGACCTGGTCTTCAGCGGCCCGGGCAGCCCCTCCTACGCGCTTCGCCACTGGTCCACGACGCGCGTCCCGGAGCTGCTGCTGGACGCGTTGCGGAGGGGCGCGGCGGTCGTGCTCGCCAGCGCGGCCGCGATCACCAGCGGCCGGTTCACGCTGCCTGTCTACGAGATCTACAAGGCCGGCGAGGACGCGCGCTGGCTGCCCGGGCTGGACCTGACGACCGCGCTCGGCATTGGGCCGGCGGCGGTGGTCAGCCACTGGGACAACCACGAGGGTGCCGGCCATGACACGCGCTACTGCTTCGTTGGACAGCGCCGCCTGCTGGAGCTCGAGGCGCAGCTTCCGCCTGAGGCCTTCATCCTGGGTATCGACGAGCACACGGCCCTGGTTCTCGACCTGGCCCAGGGCATGGCTTCCGTCCGCGGGGTGGGCGGGGTGACGATCCGCCGGCAGGGCAACGAACGACGGCTCGAAGCGGGTGCGGTCGTGGAGCTCGTGTCCCTCAGCGGCACGGGGGCTTTCGCGCGCAAGCCGCAGGCAATGGCGGAGTCGCCCGGCCGTGATGAGCCTGATGACGCCACCGAGGTGGATGCGCTCGTGCGCAGAGTGCTGGCGGTCGCCCCTGCCGAGCAGCGCTCGGGCATCGTCCACCTGGGTGAGCTGGCGGCCCGGGCCCTGGCGCAGGACGACCGGCTCGTGCCCGCGCTCATCGCTGCCCTGGTCGAGGTGCGCGACGCGGCGCGCTCGCGTGGCGACTACGCCACCGCCGACCTCATCCGCGACCGCCTGCGGGCGATGGACATCCAGCTCGTCGACGGCGCCGATCGGACGCGCTACCGCGTCGTGGGCTGACCGCGGGCGATCACGCGGCGTCCACCGCGCGCTCGAGCTCGGCGATGTCGAGCTTGCGCATCTGGAGCATCGCCTCCATCGCCCGGCGGGCGCGCTCGTGGTCAGGGTCGGCCATCAGCTCGTTGAAGCGCCGCGGCACGATCTGCCACGAGACACCGAAGCGGTCCTTCAGCCAGCCGCACACGCTCGGCTCGCCGCCATCGGCGATGAGCGTCTCCCACAGCCGGTCAGTCTCGGCCTGGTCGTCGGTCTCGATGACGAACGAGACGGCCTCGTTGAAGCTGAAGTCAGGCCCGCCATTGAGGCCCTGGAAAGGCTGCCCGGCGAGCGTGAAATCGACCACCAGCACCATGCCCGCCGGGCCTGACGGCGTGTCCGCAGGCGAGCGCCAGACCTTGTCGACGTAGCTGTCCGGCAGCAGGTCGGTGTAGAAGCGGGCCGCCTCCTCGGCCTGGCCGTTGAACCACAGGCAGGGATAGACCTTGCGCATCGTTGACCTCCGATTGCTCTCTTCGGCTCGAGATTTCGCCATACGCTCCGGTGGAGCACCTTATGCGCCAGCTTCGTCAGGGCGGCAGCGAACGCTCTTGTCGTCGCGCTCGCCGCCGAGCGTCACCGGGCGTGTCCTACCCGGCCCATTCATGCCATGTGCTCGCCAGGGTGACCTAATGCCAAGCAATGCGCGCCGGACT
>DATMJK010000014.1:0-13408 GCA_035553915.1 Candidatus Limnocylindrales bacterium
GCGGGTCGCCTCCGCGCACGAGCGACTCACGGTCGAGCAGCCGCAGCAGGTGCCGGGCGAGCACCTTGCGCCCCGCCTCGGCGAACAGGTCATCGTGGCTGATGGGCGCCTGCGCCGCCGCAAGGAAGTGGCCGAGCTGCACCTTCGAGAGTGGCTGGGCCTCGACCAGGCCGCTTGCCTCGAGCTCCGTTGCCAGCCGGCGAAGAGCCTTCCGCTTGCCGCTCAGCAGCTCCACCTCGAGGCCGGGCAGCCGGCCGATGGTGCGGCCACCGACGATCACTCGGGCGTCGTCCAGCGAGGCCAGCGCCTCTGCGCCATCGAGCTGCAGCCGGCGCTCGCGTCGGCGCTGGCGGATGGTGAAGCGCTCGACCAGCGGTCGGCCGCCGGCCAGACGCTCCAGCAAATCGCGCGCCTCGCTCGCCGGCCAGCGGGCGGGCTCCAGCCCGATGGTGGCCGGCCCCATGATCTCTGTCCTCTGGTGCCGCGCGCCATCGACCGTGCCGTCCGTCTTGATCTCGACCGTCAGCTGGCCCGCCCGCCGGCGCACTCGGGCGCCATAACCGGCGCGCGCGATGGAAAAGTCGGAGGTGTCGAAGTAGCGGTCGGCCAGCCGGCTCTCGGCCCAGCCCCCGTCGTCAGCCGGGTAGCGCTGGTCGAGCCAGGCCGTGACGCCGTCCGGGTTCGGCGCGTCGAACTTGAGCTCGATCTCGACCGCGCCCCTGGTCACCCCTCGGCGTTGCCGGCGAGGGCGATGCCCATCAGCGTCTCGAACGTGTCCAAGCCGGTCGGCTGCTCGGTGAGGTGCTCGACACGGCGCCAGCCATCGTCGCTGCCCAGCGCCCATGCCCGCCGATCGTCAGCCAGCATCACGTCGATGATCGTGCGCAGGCGGGCCATGCCGTCGGGGTGTGTGATCGGGGTCATTGCCTCGACCCGGCGATCGAGGTTGCGCTCCATCATGTCCGCCGAGCCGATGAAGAAGCGCTCCTGCTCGCCGCGGCCGAACTGGAAGATGCGCGAGTGCTCGAGGTAGCGCCCGACTATTGAGCGTACGCGGATGGTCTCGCTGACCGCGGGCAGCCCCGGCCGAAGCGAGCACATGCCGCGGACGATGACATCGATCGACACGCCGGCCTGGCTGGCCCGGTAGAGGGCGCGGATGACGGTCGGATCGACGAGGGCGTTGAGCTTCATCACGATCCGGCCGTCGCCGTGCTCGCGCTGGCGCTCTATCTGCTCATCGATCAGCTCCAGCACGCCTGCGCGCAGCCCGTGCGGCGCGACCAGCAGCCGGCGATAGCGCGTCTGGCGCGAGTGGCCGGTCAGCGCGTTGAACAGGTCGGTCACGTCCGCGGCCAGGTCGTTGTCGGTCGTCAGCACGCCGAGGTCGACGTACAACCGGGCCGTGCCAGGGTTGTAGTTGCCGGTGCCGATGTGGACGTAGCGACGCAAGCCGCGGCCCTCGCGCCGGACGACCATTGCCAGCTTGGAGTGCGTCTTGAGCCCAACGACGCCGTAGGCGACGTGCGCCCCGGCACGCTCCAGCGCGCGTGCCCAGACGATGTTCGCCCGCTCATCGAAGCGCGCCTTCAGCTCGACCAGCACGACCACCTGCTTGCCCTGCTCGGCGGCCTGGATCAGCGCGCGCACGATCGGCGAGTCGCCGCTCGTGCGGTAGAGCGTCTGCTTGATGGTCAGCACAGCCGGATCCTCGACGGCCTGCTCGACGAAGCGCTGGACGGTCGAGGTGAACGAGTCGTACGGGTGGTGCAGCACGATGTCGCCTTCGCGCATGGCGGCGAAGACGTCAGCGCCCTCGTCCGGATCGGCGGCCTGCAGCCGCGGCGGCGTGACCGGCTGCCATGGGACGACGTGCAGCGCCGGGACGTCGAGATCGGCGACCTGGTCGAGCGCCCGGAGATCGAGCATGCCCGCGATCTCGTAGGCGTCCTGGCTCTCGATGTCGAGGCCGCGCATCAGCAGCTGGCGCGTGGTGGCCGGCATGGAGCGCTCGATCTCGAGCCGCACGACGCGGCCGAAGCGCCGCTTGCGCAGCTCTTCCTCGATGTGCAGCAGCAGGTCCGGCGCCTCTTCCTCCTCGAGCTCGAGATCGGCGTTGCGCGTGACCCGGAACAGGTGGTGCTCGACGATCTCCATCCCTGGGAAGAGGGCATCCAGGTTGGCAGCGATGATCTGCTCGAGCAGCACGTACGTCCGGGGCGCGACCTCGACCAGTCGAGGCAGGACGGGCGGCACCTTGATCCGTGCGAACCGGCGCTCGCCCGAGATCGGGTCACGAACGGTGACCGCCAGCGACAGCGAGAGGTCGCTGATGTATGGGAACGGATGGCCGGGATCGACGGCCAGCGGGGTGAGCACGGGGAAGATCTCGTCGACGAACTGGCGGCGCAGCTCGCGGTGGCGCTCCGGCCGCTCGTCGTAGCCAACGATCCTGATGCCCTCCTCGGCCAGCTCCTCGTGTACGGCGCGCATCGTCTCCGAGTGGGCGGCGACCATGGGCAGCAGTCGAAGCCGGATGGCATCGAGCGTCTCGGCCGCGCTCATGCCGTCAGGCGTCGGGCTGGAACGGCCGGCCTTCACCTGCTGCTTGAGTCCGGCCACGCGAATCTGGAAGAACTCGTCGAGGTTGCTGGCGAAGATAGACAGGAACCGCACCCGCTCGAGCAGCGGGTTGCGCTCGTCCTGCCCCTCGTGCAGCACGCGGGCGTTGAAGTCGAGCCACGACAGCTCGCGGTTGATGTACGGGATGGGCGGTGCCGGGGTTCCGCGTCGGCGGCCGGTTGCCCGCTGGTTGAGCGTGGTCATGGGCGGAGAAGTCTAGCAATGGCCAGTCGCGCCGCCATCCGCCGAACGTACCGGCTGGACACGGCGGCCCTCAGCCCAGCCGCCGATGGCCCTCGTGGCCGCCGCGCTCGCGCTGCCGTCGCTCGGTGTCCTCCGGACAGGGGCACTCCTCGCGCAGCCGGGCGAAGGTATAGAAGCCTGTGTGATGGCCGTCGGCCCACGTGGGCTGGAGTGCGTATGAGCCGACCATCTGGATGTCGGTCAGCTCCGTCTGTGCCGGCGTGAGGGTCGGGTTCGAGTCCAGCCAGCCGGGGATGCCCGCCTCGCCGCGGCAGTAGGCGCACGGGCAGAGCCAGCGCAGCGTTGTGAAGTCATAGCGCGTGACGTGGCCATCAGGCCACTCCAGCTCGATCGTCTGGCCCGCGCGGTCGGCGTGGACGCGACGCGGCACGAGATACTCGGCGCCTCGGGTGAATGTGCTCATCGACCACCAATCTACTGACTCGCCTGCTCCGCCACCTCGAAGATGCTCAGCCTTGGCTGGTCAACGCCGGCGGCGCGGAAGATCATCATCGCTGGCGGCGTCACGCCCGAGCCGCGTAGCTCCTCGAGGTCGGCCCGGCTGCGCCAGACGGTGACGATGCGCCATCTCGGCGAGCCGTCCTCGTGCAGCAGGAACGTCTCGATCAGCTGCTCCCCCAAGCCTCCGGCGATTGTCGCCCTGTAGGCGGCCAGGAGGTCGGCCTCGCGCGAGGGCTCGATTTGGCCTTCGACCATCGTCACGACCACGGAGGGCTCCTCCCATCTGCATTCGATGAGCGCCGCGCCCTAGACTACCGCTGGTCGAACCGCCAGGCGGGCCTCTGCACCGCACTGGCCCCATTGTCCACCGAGGTCCAAGATGCCCCGACCCGCTCGCGCCGCCGACCTGTACGACCTGCGCGTGCCGCTCGAGGTTGCAGTCTCGCCTGATGGTGAGCGCATCTGCTTCACGCTCAAGCAGGTCAGCCCGGCCAAGGACGGATACCGCAGCGCGCTATGGATCGTGCCTGTCGAGGGCTCGGCCGAGCCGCGCCAGCTGACGCTTGGTGCCAAGAACGAGCACACGCCGCGCTGGAGCCCGGACGGTCGCACGCTGGCCTACCTCAGCGACCGCGAGTCGGTGCTGATCAAGGGCGGTGCGGGCAGCGATCCCGCGATCAGCGAGCCGCCCAAGGAGGGCGCGACCCAGGTCTGGCTGCTGCCGATGAACGGCGGCGAGCCGCGCCAGCTGACCCGCCTGCCGCAGGACGCCGACGACATCTCGTGGAGCCCTGATGGCCGCCAGCTGTGCGTCGTCAGCGGTGCAACGACCGCTGATCGTCGACCGGACGAGCGCCGTCCCGGCGATCCACCGCCGCGCGACGCCCACCTGGTCGATCGGCTGCAGTACATGGCCAACGGCGTCGGCTACGTCTACAAGTATCCGCCCAACCTGTGGCTCATCGATGTCGCCAGCGGCGACGCACGACGCCTGACCAGCGGCGCGAGCCGCGACGAGCAGCCCGCCTGGAGTCCGAACGGGCGGCAGATCGCCTTCGTCTCGAATCGCCACCGCGATGCCGACCTGACCTGGCGCACTGACGTCTACTCGGTTGACGTGCGCAGCGGCGAGGTCCGGCTGGTTACCGGCGGCCGTGGCGATCGGGACTTCGGCCAGCCGGCCTTCAGCCCTGACGGGCGCTGGATCGCCTGCCTCGGCCATCGCTGGCAGGCGCGGGTGAGCACCCAGTACGACGTCTGGCGGTTTCGCGCCGATCGCCAGAGCGAAGGCGAGAACCTGACCGCGGGCAGCGACCTTGACGGGGCGGCGGCGATGAACAGCGACCTGTCCGGCTTTGCCGTCAACCGGCCGGCCTGGTTCGCCGACGGCCGGGCGCTGGTCTTCGGCGCGCCGATCGAGGGCAGCTACGAGCTGTTTCGAGTGGATGTCGGGACGCGCGACGTAGAGCGCCTGACACGCGGCCGGCACTACCTCTCGCGCTTCCGTGCCGTGCCGGTCGCGAATGGCGGCCTGCGCATCGGCCTCGTGCGCAGCGACGCGGTGTCACCGCCTGACGTTCACGTGCTCGAGGTGCCAGGCGGCCCGGCCGGCAGCCGTGGCCTCAGCCCGCGCCGCCTGAGCCGGCTGATGGCTGAGGCGTGGCGCGAGGTCGACATCGTGGCGCCGGAGATGCGCTGGCACGAGAGCGACGGGCGGCGCATCCAGGGCTGGTTCTACCGGGCCCCGGACCGCGACGGCCGGCCAGCGCCGCTGGTCGTCCAGATCCATGGCGGCCCGGCGACGCTCTACGGCTGGTCGCTGATGTGGGAGTGGCAATGTCTGGTGGCTGCCGGCATGAGCGTCTACGCTTGCAACCCGCGCGGCTCGCAGGGCTACGGCCAGGAGCTGCTGAGCGCCAATTACCGAGACTGGGGCGCGGGCCCGATGGCGGACATCATGTCCGGCGTCGACGCGCTGATCGCTGATGGCCTGGTTGACGGCGACCGGCTGGGCGTCACGGGCGGCTCATACGGTGGCTACCTGACCAGCTGGATGGTCGGCCACACGGATCGCTTCAAGGCCGCCGTCAGCGCCCGTTCCGTCAACGACCTGACCTCGCAGATGCTCAGCGGCGACATCGCCGGTCCCAGCTTCGGCCATTACGAGTACGGCGCCAACCCGTGGGAGGACCCCGAGCTGTACCGCGTCCACAGCCCGATCACCTACGCCGAGCGGATCCGCACGCCGCTGCTCATCCAGCACGCGGAGAAGGACCTCCGCACGCCGATTACCCAGGGTGAGGAGCTGTTCACTATCCTGCGCTCGCTACGTCGGCCGGTGCGCATGCTGCGCGTGCCCGAGGAGAGCCACGAGCTGACGCGCAGCGGCGCGCCGTTCCGACGGGTCGAGAACATCGAGCGCATCAGCGACTGGTTCCGCCATTTCCTGGTCGAGGGCAAGCGGCGCCTGCCGCCGATCTCGTAGCCCGGCCGTGTCGTGGTGAGCATGGGCGATGGGTCGCGCGTCGGCGCCGCCATCGACGTCGGCAGCAACAGCGTCCACCTGCTCGTCAGCCGGTTGCGCGATGGCCGGCTCGAGACGCTGCGCGATGAGAGCGTGCTGCTCGGCTTGGGCGACGTGGTCGACCGGACCGGCAGCCTGGAAGGCGAAGACCGCAGCGCGCTCCTGCGTGCGCTGGCAGGCTTCGTGGCCGTGGCCCGCGCGATGCGCGCCGCTGACATCATCCTGGTGGGCACCGAGCCGCTGCGCCGGGCGGCCGACACTGCCGAGCTGGTCGCAGATGTCGAGCGCGAGCTTGGCCTCCGATTGCACGTCGTGACCGCGCGCGACGAGGGCCTGCTGACCTACCTCGGCGTGACCGCCGGCCAGCCGCCGCGCGGCTCGCTGCTGGTCACCGACATCGGCGGCGGCTCGAGCGAAGTAGTGCTCGCGGAGGCTGGCCGGCCGGTGGATGTGGTCAGCCTGCCCAGTGGCTCGGCGCGCCTGTCACGTGGCATCGTCGAGCATGACCCGCCGACGGCCCAGGAGATCGACGCGCTGCTGGCCGCCGCGCACCGGCTGTGCGCGCCGCTGCCTGACGCCAGGCCGGCGGGTGCCGTGTTCGTGGGCGGTACGGCAACGAACCTGGCGCGGCTGGCGGAGCTGCGGCGCGACGGGCTGGCCCTGGCATACCGCGTCCTGGTGACGCTCGACGCCCAGGCGCTGAGCCGGCGCTACGGGGTCAACCTCCGCCGCGCGCGGCAGCTCGCGGCCGGGGCAGCGTTGGTTGACGCGCTCCTCGCCCGCTACGGGCTCGAGAGCGCGGAGGTCAGCCAGGCCAGCCTGCGCGACGGCGCGATCATTGCCGCCGGCCGGCTCGGCCCATCCTGGCTCGAGCGCCTCGCGGCCCACGTGGGCGGGCGGTAGCGTCCCACCACAGCCGCCCGGGGCGGCGCCAACTGGCTCAGTCGTCCATGACTTGGTCAATCCAGCGGCGCATGGGAGCCAATGCGGCGACCTCGCGATAGTGGCGCCGGCGCCTGCCTTCGTCGAGCGTCTGTACCAGGCCGGCCTCGCGAAGCACGGCAATGTGCTTGATCACGCCCCAGCGGGTGATGCCGGGCACCCTCGCCGCCAGCTGCCCCGTCGTCAGACCGGGCTGGGCGTCGAGCAGCGCCAGGACCTGGCGACGCGTCGGGTCAGCCACAGCACGTAGGACGCGGTCGAGGTCCGGCTCGGTCATGTGACCACATGGTCACCACCGCAGCCGGGCTTGTCAAGGGTTGCGCCTGAGCGAGGCCGCTGTACCATCTCTTCGTGAGCACCGTTGTTGAGCGTCGCGAGGACCGCTCGGCCGAAAAGACCGCCGGCGCTTTGGTGCGCGCCTGGGTGGGTCGCGGCGACACGGTCGAGTCGATGGTCGAGCGTGTGGGCGGCGTCGATCAGGTTGGTATCGAGGAGCGCGTCCAGAGCCTCACCCGGCGCTCGATCAAGCGCGAGTCAAAGCTCTGGGCGCTCGACCTGGCGATACGGATGATGGACCTGACCACCCTCGAGGGCAAGGACACTGAGGGCAAGGTCCGGGCGCTATGTGCCAAAGGCATCCGGCCCGACCCGGTGGATCCGAGCATCCCGAGCGTGGCCGCCATCTGCATCTACCCTGCGCTGATCCCGGTCGCGAAGCGAGCGCTCGAGGGCAGCGGCGTGCGCGTTGCCAGCGTTGCGACAGGCTTCCCTGCCGGCCAGACCTTCGCCGACGTGAAGATTCTCGAGACCCGCCAGGCGGTCGAGGCCGGCGCGGACGAGATCGACATGGTCATCGACCGCGGCGCGTTCCTGCAGGGCGACTATCGGGCTGTCTTCGAGGAGATCGTCGCCGTCAAGGACGCCTGCGGTGACGCGCACCTGAAGGTCATCCTCGAGACCGGCGAGCTCGAGACGTACGACAACGTTCGCCGGGCAAGCGTGCTGGCAATGGCCGCTGGCGCTGACTTCATCAAGACCTCGACGGGCAAGGTGACGCCGGCCGCGACGTTGCCGGTGACGCTGGTCATGCTCGAGGCGATCCGCGATTTCCATCGGCGGACCGGCCGGATGGTCGGCATGAAGCCGGCCGGCGGCATCCGCACCGCGAAAGACGCGATCCAGTACCTGGTCGTGCTGTACGAGACGCTCGGGCCGCGCTGGATGACGCCCGAGTGGTTCCGCTTCGGCGCGAGCACGCTGCTCAACGACGTGCTGATGCAGATCCGAAAGCAGCGCAGCGGCGCCTACCAGGGGCCGGACTACTTCACGCTCGACTAGCGCACGGCGCTCAAGGCCAGCGCCGCGTTCAGGCCGCCGAAGCCGAACGAAGTCGACAGGGCGCCGTTGATCGGTCTCTCCAGCGGCGCCTCGAGCAGGCACGGCAGGTGCTCCGTAACGGCCGGATCCGGCGATGCCAGATTGACCGTGCCGGGTGCCCAGCCACGACTGATGGCCAGCGCGCAGATGGCTGCCTCGATCGCGCCCGACGCGCCGAGTGGATGGCCGTAGTAGGCCTTGGTACCGCTGACCGATGCCTCGCGCGCTCGCGCGCCCAGCGCGCTGGCGATGGCCAGTGCCTCGGCCGCGTCGCCAAGCGGCGTCGAGGAGGCGTGCGCATTGACGTAGTCGACGTCCGAGGCGCGCATCCGGCCGTCAGCGAGAGCCAGCCGGGCGGCGCGCGCCGCCTGTCGCCCGTCGGGTCGCGGCTGGACCATGTGATGCGCGTCGCTGGTGGCGGCGAAGCCGCGCAGCTCGGCATACGGCGTAGCGCCGCGCTTCTCGGCGACCTCTGCGGCCTCCAGGACGAGCAGCGCTGCGCCCTCACCCATCACGAACCCGTCGCGCTCATCATCGAACGGTCGGCATGCCTCGGTCGGTCGATCGTTGTGGCCCGCCGAAAGGGCGCGGATGATGTCGAAGGCGCCGAAGCAGAGCGGGCTGAGCGGCGCCTCCACGCCACCGGCCAGAACCGCGTCCACGCTGCCAGATCGGACGGCGTGGAACGCCTCGCCCAGCGCCACCGCGCCGGCGGCGCACGAGTTCGCCGTCGAGAGGATGGGGCCGTGCAGGCCGAGCGCGATGCCAACGTTGGCCGGCGCCGCGCCGCCGAAGACGGCCAGCGCCAAGTTCGGCGCGACTGAGCGGATGCCGCGCGCGAGATAGCGCTCGTGCTGCTCCTCGGCATAGGCGATCCCGCCCAGCGCAGACCCGACATAGACGCCAAAGCGGTCCGGCCGAGGCGCGTGGCGCGCCCCGGCTGCGATCCCGGCGTCGGCCACGGCCAGCTGCCCTGCCGCCATCGACAGCTGGCTGAAGCGGTCCAGGCGGGAGGCCGCCCGGGCATCCATGTAGTCGGTCGGGTCGAAGTCGTCGACCTGCGCCGCGACCTGCGAGCGGAAGGGCGCCGGGTCGAAGCGGTCGATCCGGCGGATGGGTGAGCGGCCCGCGTGCAGGCCCTGCCAGAACGCATCGCGGCCGATGCCCACGGCCGTGATCACGCCAATGCCAGTGATCCAGACGCCGCGCGGCGGGCGTGCCATCAGGCCGCGTTCCGCTCGGCGAGCGCCTTGAACGTGGCCAGCGTCCGGCCGGCGATCGGTCGGACGAACAGCGCGTCAACAAGCCGTGGGAACAAGTCAGCCCCGAGCAGCGGCAGGCGTCGCTCGAAGCTGTGCTCGATCCTCACCAACGCACCGACTGCGCAAGGCCGGATGTGCCACACCACGCGCATGCCCTTCGTGGCCCCGCCTACGTGCGCGAAATAGAGGCGCAGGTCGGCAGCGTCTGAGTCATCGGACCAGTGCTCGGCCCGCCAGCGGACGGGGATGGGCAGCCGGCCGGGCCGGCGCGCGCCCATTGAAGCCACGATCCGCGAGCCACGTTGTGACTCGACGGTCACGTATCTGTAGTGGGGCAGCAGCTCTGGCCAACGAGGCAGCTGCGCGGCCAGATCGTAGACGCGCCTGGGCGAGGCCGCGATCTCGATGCCGATGCTCGTCTCCATCAGCCCGCGACCACGAGGTCGAGGCCGCCCTGGCCGAGCTCGGCCAGCGGCAAGGCGCGCCTCTCGTCGAGCGTGAACCACGCGCAGCGAAACATCGGCACGGCCCATCCCCGGACGAGCAGCTCGCGACCGTCGGCATCGCGCGACAGGGCGTAGGCAGAGACGCGCGTCTGGGCCTGGCCGCCGACTCTCACGGTGCCAGCAGCCGGAGGTGGAAGCGCGGATCGACCAGCCGCGAGGCGGGCACCAGGTCGGCCAAGCCGTCGGCCAGCGTCCGCCGGGCGAGCGGCCGGCGCTCCAGACGGGCCAGCGCATAGCGAGCCAGCGCCGGTTGGAAGAGGAACAGCTGGAGCAGCCACGAGACGACGTCCTTGCTACGGAAGCGGGCGCGCAGGCGTCGATCGTAGTCCCCCAAAGCCGATTGCTGGCCCTTGCTCCAGCGATCGATGGCTCGCTCGGCGAGCTCGGCGGAGACGAGAGCTCGGTGGAGCCCTTCGCCGCTCAGCGGATCGATGAAGCCGGCGGCGTCGCCAACAAGCACGAAGCCCGGTCCGGCAGCCCGGCTGACGCGATGGGCCAGCGGCAGGTGGGCCTGCATCTCGTCGGTCGGCTCGGCCGAGGGCAGGCCGTTGCCCGCATCGTGCACCTGCGCCAGCGCCCTGTCGACGATCGCGTCGAGCGTCAGCCCGCGCGCGAGCTGCGCCCGCAGGCCACCTTCACCGAGCACCAGCCCGAGGTTGACGCGGCCGGCGGGCACGGGCGCCAGGCCCAGGTACCAGCCGGAGCCTAGGATCATTCGCGCCTCGGCCGCGTCGGCGCGAGTCGATGGCTCACGCCGATGCCCGGTGAGCGCCGCCCGGCGCAGCTGCCGGGTCGCCAGCACCACGCCCGCCGAGCGGGCGACGAGGGATGACGGGCCGTCAGCGCCGACGACCAGCCTGGTGCGCCACCATGCCGGGCCATGGGGCGTCGAGACGAGCAGGCCACCGCCGCGGTCGCCGAAGCGTGCCTGGCGCACGGTCGCAGCCTCGTGAACCTGTGCGCCCGCGGCCCGCGCGCGCTCGAGCAGCACCTCCTCGAGCCGCACGCGGTCGATGCCGCAGGCCTGTGCTGGTGCGGCGTAGTCGAGCCGGGCCCGGAGCGTGCCGTCGGCGGTCTCGACGACCATCGCGTCGATCGGCCTGATCAGGGCTGACAGGACGTCAGGTGACAGGCCCAGGTCGCGCAGCCGGCGGCGTGTCAGCGGCGACGAGTACACCCCGCTGGCCCGCCAGCGCGGGCGTGGCAGGCGCTCGAAGAGCGCGACCTCGTGCCCAGCCTGTGCGAGCCGGCTCGCCAATGCCGCGCCGGCCGGCCCCCCGCCGACGATCGCAACCTCGACCTGGTGCTCGGCGCTCATCTTCAGGCCGGCTCGAAGACCAGCGCGTAGCGGTGGCCGAGCCTGTCCCACAGCCGCGCCACCTCGCGCAGATCCGCGCCTGCCGCCAGCGCCGACAGCTCGTTCGGCCGATAGGCCCGGCGGACGGACAGGGGAGCGTCGTTGCGGGTGTACCGGTTGGCTGTGGTGAGCCGCGTCAGGAGCCAGGCGCCGAGCCACCAGCGGCGCGCGCGATCCAGGTCGTTGACGATCACCGCCCGCCGGCAGACTCGGCCCATCTCGCGCAACAGGTGCGTCGCGGCCGGCGGCTCGAGGTGGTGCAGCACCAGCGAAGCGTGCGCCACGTCGAACGAGTTGTCGCCGTGGTCGAGGCCGTCCGTCCGGCCTTCCTCCAGCAGCAGCTGCGCGGTGGCGGCGGAATGGCCGCGCGCGATATCCAGGACCTCGGGCCGGACCTCGGTCGCGGTCACGGCCAGCTCGATGCCGTGGCGCGCGGCCTGACGCAGCAGGTGGCGCGGGATGTCGGCAGCACCCGTGCCCACGTCGAGCATCGTCAGCGCCGTCGCCGGCGTACGTCCGGCCGTGGCCGCCAGAGCGCGCCAGGACAGATCGGCGCCGCCCAGCAACCTGTTGATACGGGTCAGGTCGCGCAGGTTGCCCGCCAGAATGGTGTGATCGAGCGGCCCATCCAAGAGCTCGTGAGCGTTGGCCAACCGTTCCACTGACGGAGGGTACCACTCGTCATGTGACTGGTTAGTCACCTCAGGCAGGTGGCCGACGGCGGAGGATCGGTGTACCCTACTGGCGATGGCAGGCAAGAAAGCGGCTGTGACGCACCGCGCGGTCGTCCCGCGCACGAGGTCAACCGACGTGGGCCGGGGCACGGACGCGCCCAACAGCTGGGCGCTGGGTGACGGCCAGCAGATCCCGTGGGAGTACGCGCCGGCACCGGAAGCGCGCGACATCGTCCAGCTGCGCTCGCGCTACGGCATGTTCATCAACGGCAAGGAGGTCGCGCCACGCAGCGGCCAGTGGTTCACGTCTGTCGACCCGGCGACGGAAGAGCCGCTGGCGGAGATCGCGCGGGCTGACGTGGAGGACGTCAACCAGGCCGTCGGCGCTGCTCGCAGGGCGTTCCGCCGGACGTGGGGCGAGATGCACGGCCGCGAGCGGGCCAAGTACCTGTTCCGCATCGCGCGCATCCTCCAGGAGCGCAGCCGTGAGTTCGCCGTACTCGAGTCGCTCGACGGCGGCAAGCCGATCAAGGAATCGCGCGATGTCGACGTGCCTCTCGCAGCGGCGCACTTCTGGTACTACGCCGGCTGGGCGGACAAGCTCGAGTACGCCTTCGCGGCACGCGACCCGCGGCCCCTGGGCGTGGCGGCGCAGGTCATCCCGTGGAACTTCCCGCTGCTCATGCTGGCCTGGAAGATTGCCCCCGCGCTGGCCGCGGGCAATACCGTCGTGCTCAAGCCCGCCTCATCGACTCCGCTGTCGGCGCTCTTCTTCGCCGATGTCTGCCGCCAGGCGGACCTGCCACCGGGGGTGGTCAACATCATCACCGGGCCGGGCGAGATCGGCCTTGCCCTCGTCCAGCACCCCGACGTTGACAAGGTCGCCTTCACCGGCTCGACGGCGGTGGGCAAGACGATCGGTCGCGCCATCGCCGGCTCGAACAAGGCGCTCACGCTCGAGCTCGGCGGCAAGGCGGCCAACATCATCTTCGACGACGCGCCGATGGACCAGGCGATCGAGGGCGTGGTCAACGGCATCTTCTTCAACCAGGGCGAGGTCTGTTGCGCGGGCAGCCGGCTGCTCGTCCAGGAGTCGATCGCCGAGCCCTTCGTCGAGCGGCTGAAGGACCGCCTCTCCACGCTGCGCGTCGGCGATCCGCTGGACAAGAACACCGACGTCGGCGCGATCAACAACGCCGCCCAGCTGGCCAAGATCGAGGAGCTGGTCGAGGCCGGCCAGGCCGAGGGCGCCGAGATGTACCAGCCCGCCTGCGAGCTGCCCGCGCGCGGCTACTTCGTACGGCCGACGCTGTTCACCAACGTCAGCCAGTCGAGCCGCATCGCGCAGGAGGAGATCTTCGGTCCGGTGCTCAGCGTGATCACCTTCCGAACGCCGGCGCTCAGGCCGTAGGGCGTGTTGTTGGCCTTCTCGATCGCCT
>DATMJK010000015.1:0-19226 GCA_035553915.1 Candidatus Limnocylindrales bacterium
GAGCCGCTCGGGCCTGCCGATCGCGACGGGCCCGAAACCAGGAGCGGCCCCGTGAGTGGCCGTCGGCCTACGCCTGTCGGCTGACCGGCCGCCGGGCGTAGCTGTTGCCGGCCGCCAATCTCGGCATGGGCACAGGGCGCCACGCTACTCCAGGTAGTCCTTTAGCTTGCGCGAGCGCGACGGGTGGCGCAGCTTGCGCAGCGCCTTTGCCTCGATCTGGCGGATCCGCTCGCGCGTCACGTTGAACTCCTTGCCGACCTCCTCGAGCGTCCGCGCTCGGCCGTCCTCCAACCCGAAACGGAGTTGCAGCACGCGCCGCTCGCGCCCGCTCAACGAGTCGAGCACCGCCTCGACCTGCTCCTTGAGCAACTGGTGCGACGCCGCCTCGGCCGGCGCCAGCGCCGCGCGATCCTCGATGAAGTCGCCCAGGTGCGAGTCTTCCTCCTCGCCAATTGGCGTTTCGAGGGAAACCGGCTCCTGCGAGACCTTGATGATCTCGCGCACCTTGTCGGGCGTGACGACGACCTCCTGGCCGCGCGACATCGCCTCGGCGATCTCCTCGACGGTCGGCTCGCGGCCCAATTCCTGGAGCAGCGAGCGCGAGACGCGGATGAGCCGGTTGATCGTCTCGACCATGTGGACCGGGATGCGGATCGTCCGCGCCTGATCGGCGATGGCACGCGTGATCGCCTGCCGGATCCACCACGTCGCGTAGGTCGAGAACTTGAAGCCCTTCTCGTAGTCGAACTTCTCGACCGCCCGGATGAGGCCGATGTTGCCTTCCTGGATGAGATCGAGGAAGGACATGCCGCGACCGATGTACTTCTTGGCGATCGAGACGACGAGCCGCAGGTTGGCCGAGGTCAGCTGCTCGCGGCCCTCGCGGCCGTAGCGGACCAGCACGCCGCGCCGATCGCGCGCCTTGATGCTCAGGTCCTGCTCCGGGTCCCAGCCCATCTCGCGCATCAGCTCGGCCTCGTGGCCGGCCATGATGAAGCGGCGCAGCGCCTCCCAGGCGGTCTCCTTGGTCCACTCGTACAGCGCGATCAGGCCCGGATTGTCGTGCGACTCCAGGTCGCCAGCGTGGATGGCACGGAAGGCAAAGTCGACGAGCTCGGTGAACTTGTCGGCGGTGGGCTGCTCGTTGTAGGCAGCGACCAGCACCTTGGCTTCCTTCAGCCAGCCCTTGGCCACATCGCCCTCGGCGCCGCGCTGGGCCTTCGTCAGGTGCATGTCCGGCGTGGGCTGCAGCACCCCGTCCTGCTCGGCGGCGGCGAAGGCGGCACGGACGATGCGATCCGACTCCTCGGCGTAGGGAAGCCGGTGCTGCGGGAGCTTGTCGCGCGTCTTGCGCTCGGTGTCGTTGCGCGTCCACTCCCAGACCGAGAGCACGGATTTCTGCGGCTCCTCGACGATCTGCTCACCGAGCTCGATCGCCTTGGCCAGCACGACCTCTTCCTCGGCGTTGAGCAGCGGGACCTTGCCGATCTCCTTGAGGTACATCCGCACGGGGTCGTCGATGCCGATCATGTCGGCGGCGATGGCGTCCAGCTCTTCCTGCGTCGGCTCGTCGGCGGTGGCCGAGTCGAGCTTGGCCGGCGGCTCCACCCATGCCCGCTGGCTGGCGTCCTCGACGGGGATGCTGACCCCGAGGTCCGCGGCCACGGCCGCGCCGTTACCGGTCGATTCGTCGAGCTCGTCCTTTGGCCGGACGAGGTCGCTGTCCATGTCGCCCCGGCGCTTGGGGCGTTCGAGGACGCTGGCGACGAGCTGCTTGTCGGTCGGGTCGGCGGGCATCAGGTACCTCCTGTGGTGGCTGGTTGCGGAGAGGGCTTGGGATTAGATGCAATGCGGCGCTTGGCCAGCAACGAGGTGTCGTCTCGTCGGCGGTCGAGGTCGAGGCGTCGGGCGTGCAGCTCGAGCACGTCGCGTCGCAGCCGGTCCGCCGCGGCGTCGTCGTCAGCCGCCTCAGCCTCGGCCAGCTCGGCGCGCTTGAAGTCGAGCAGCTCAGAGACGCGGTTGCGCTCGAGGGCGAGCAGGCTCTGCTCGATCGCCTGGTCGAGCGCCGACTCGTCGTCAGGCAGCGGGTCGATGCGGGCGAAGAGCGTGCGCGCTACAGCGGCCAACGTGGGCTCGAGAGAATCGGCGAACTTCGAGCGCTCGAAGCCCTCGATCGGCTGGCTGTCGATGGCGCGCCAGAGCTCGCGCGCCGGCGTAGTCACGAAGTCGTCAGCAGAGAGCCGGCCGGCGACCCGCTCACGCACATGGGGTCGCTCTAGCAGCAGCCGCAGCAGACCGCTCTCGACCGGCTCGAGTGTCCGGGCGACTGCCTGCGGATCGAGCGCATCCGGGCTGGCCAGCACGGCCTCCAGGTTGATCTTTGCGCCAGCCTGGGCCGGCCCGTCGCCACGCCGCGCACCGGGCAGCAGCGAGGGCGATTCGGCGCGCTTCAGCTCCTCGAGCAGCACCCGCTCCTCGACACCGCTGCGTCGGGCGAGGATCTGGAGGTAGCCGTCGCGCTCGGTCGGGCTGGTCACGCGGCGCAAGGTCGGCATCACCGCCGCCACCAGCCGCTCGCGGCCGGCAAGCGTCCGCGGATCGTGCCTGTGGGCAAATGTGTCGATGAGGTACTCCATGATCGGCTGCGGGCTGTCCGTCGCCGCGCGCCACGCCTCGGGGTCGTCGCGCATCACCTCGTCCGGATCGCGGCCGTCAGGCAGCCGGACGACGCCGACATCAGTCAGCCGGCCGCGGTGCGGGCTGCGCTCGATCTCGCCGATCAGCGCGCTCAGCTCCTGTGCCCCGAACGCCGCAGCCCCCTGGCCCGCCGCGTCGACGTCGTAGGCCAGCGCGATCCGCGGCGCGTACCGGGTGACCAGCTCGATCTGGGCCGGCGTGAGCGCGGTGCCGAGCGTGCCGACGACGTTCTCGAAACCCTGCTGGTGGGCCATCAACGCGTCGGTGTTGCCTTCGACAAGCACGGCCACGCCTGACTTGCGGATGGCCGACTTTGCGCGGTCGATCAGGTACAGCGTTCGGCTCTTGTCGAAGAGCGGCGTGGCGGGCGAGTTGAGGTACTTGGGCCCCTGGTCACGCGCCCCCTCACCTGCCTGCTGGGCACCGATGATCCGCCCGCCCAGCCCCGTCGGGTTGCCGCTGGCGTCGCGGATGGGGAAGATGATCCGGCCGCGGAAGCGGTCGTAGAACCCGCGCCGGCCCTGGCGGCGGCTGAGCAGGCCAGCCGTCTCGAGCTCATCCTCGGTGAAGTCGCGCTTCTGGACGAGCGCCCGGCTGAGCGTGTCCCAGGCATCAACGGCGTAGCCCAGCTGGTGGGCCGAGATCGTCGCGTCAGTGAAGCCGCGAGCACGCAGGTAGTCCAGCGCCGGCTGGCCATGGCGGCTCTCGGTCAGGATGCGATGGTAGAAGGCGATCGCCGCCTCGAGCGCGTCGCGCAGTCGCTTGCGCCGGGCGTCCTCCCGCGTGGTCCGCTCGCTGATCTCGACGCCGGCGCGTGGAGCGAGACGCCGAAGCGCCTCGGGGAAGTCGATCCCCTCGCGCTCCATCACGAAGCTGAACAAGTCACCGCCCTTACCGCAGCCAAAGCACTTCCACGTCTCCCGCGCCGGGGTGACGGTGAAGGACGGCGTCTTCTCGCCGTGGAACGGGCACAGGCCCTTGTACGAGGCGCCTGCCTTCTGCAGCTGGACGCTCTCGCCGATCAGTTCGACCAGATCTAGCTTCTGCTTGATCTCTGCGGCAACGCCAACGGACGTAGTGAGGCTCCTTCGTCTTCACGGGTGCTCGTGCCGACCCCCGCCAGGCGCCAGACACACGTATGGCCTTGTCAAGTCTTGACAAGGCGCGCAGCCGCGAGTCTACCCCCTTGACAGCCCCTTGACAAGGGCGCTGTCAATACCCGCTGGGAGTATTGACAGGCTCAAGGATTGGCCCATCAGTGCGCCGCGACGGGTCGTCGAGTAGCCTTCGCGCATCGTCGCCCGGTAGTGGGCGGATGCCATGGATATGCCGGCGGAGGCTGACGTGCCAAACGGATCGCTTGGGAGCTCGTCGAGCGTGGACGCATGATCCCGTGGTGCCTGAGCTCCAGGCAGCAGGACGTGTTGGCCCGGACCTCAGAGTTCGGCCGCGCGGAGATTGCGCCGGTCGCCGACGCCGCCGACAGGAAGGCCAGCATCCCGCCAGGCCTTGCCCAGCGCTTCCATGCGACCGGCCTCGGCGCGGACCTCCTCGAGACGAAGCCCGGCGACGAGTTCGTCTCGACGGCGTGTCTGATGGCCGAGGAGCTGGCATATCAGTGTGCCGCCTTGGCCAGCTACCTGATGCTGCCAATCTTCTTCAACCGGGTCGTGCTCCAGCACCTGCACGGCGAGCAGCGCGAGCAGTTCCTGGCGCGCTGCCTGGCAGAGCCCGTGTTCACGGCCTTCGCCGCGTCCGAGGCGGCGGCCGGCAGCGACCTGATGGCGCTGCAGGTGACCGCACGGCGAAATGGTGAGGGCTACGTCCTTGACGGCCGCAAGGAATACAGCTCCAACCTCCGTGCCGCCGACTTCGTCATCGTCGTTGCGCGAACCGGCGCCTCAGCCGCCCGCGCAACCGATGCGATGAGCTGGTTCCTCCTGCCAACCGACACGCCCGGAGTCGAGATCGGCGCGCGCTGGCCAACGTTCGGCCTACGGGCCATCGATGTCTCGCCGCTGGAGCTGGATGGGGTGATCGTGCCCGTCGAGCGTCGGCTTGGCGGCGAGGGCCGGGGCCTGCCGATGATGGGCAGCAGCCTGTCGATGTCACGAGTAGGCATCGCCGCGCTGGGCGTGGGAATCGCTCGGCGCGCACGGGACGTCGTCGTCGAGCACAGCAAGCGACGCCAGATCTACGGTGCCAAGCTCAACCGAATGCAGGACTACCGGTTTCGCATCGCCGACCTGGAGAAGAACATCGCTGCCGCTCGCGCGCTGGTGTGGACGGCGGCGCAGAAGCTTGACCGCGGCGAGGACGCGCTCAAGGAGGCGAGCATCGCGAAGCTGTTCTCAGGCGAGATGGTGATGAACGTCGCCGGTGCAGCCTCGGCGATGCTGGGCAGCATCGGCTACACCGGCCAGAGCCCGATCGAGAAGCTGCTGCGCGACGCGCGCCACGTCGCGATCGTCGAAGGTCCCGAGCCAACGCATAAGGAGCTCATCTTCGCCCACCTTCTGCGTCACGGCGGGTACTGACCGGCGGCGACTTTTGGCCGCAGGCCGACGCGCGCCAAGCTTCCTGCCTCTTCACGAGGGTGCATGACTAGGGCGACGGGAAATCGCCCGGGTCGACGTTCTGGATTGGCACACCACCGCCGGGCACGCCATGCAGCGTGACCGTGTAGATGGTGAAGCGCGTGCCGCTCCTGACCCGCGTCGTCGTGAAGCGCAGCTGGCCGTCCATCCGCCGGAAGGCAACGTCCTCCGTGAACGCCCGCTGCGAGCTGTCCCACGCCGAGCCGAGGCTGAAGTACAGGTCGTAGGTGCCGTTCTTGACGCGCTTGACCGTGGCCTTCTTGCCGGCCCGGACGTACAGCGCCAGCATCGGCGAGCCGTCGCCGGCGCGAGCCAGCACCACGAACGCGTCTCGGTCGTTGCCGTTGTCCACGGTCAGCCGCCCAAGACCGCCCTTGACGCGATTGACGATCACCTTCCCGTTAGTCGGTCGCGAAGCTGCCGGCGGGCGAGACCCTTCAACGTCCACGCTCGCCGTCAGGTCACCGACGGCCAGCTGGTGTCGGCCCGGCTCGAGACCGGAGACGTAGAACTGGACCCTCCTCGTCGCACCCGCAGCGAGAGTGACCTGCTGAGCCTGGGCAAACGTCCCGTCCACCCACAGGGCGACGACCTCGGTGCCCGGGCGCTCGCCGACGTTGGTCACCTCAGCGGTGACGAAGAGCTCACCTCGACTGTCCGGGTTCGGGGCCGCCGTGAGGTTGGCGATCTCGAATGCCGCCGGCAGCAGCGGCTCGGCGACCGTGACCGCCAGCTGCTGCTCCCCCACCTGCAGCTGGTGCTCGCCGGGTGCGCCGAGCGTGAGCGCGAACCACAGAGTGTCAGTCTCGCCAGGGTCGAGCGAGATCTGATGGCTCGAGTGGGATGCGCCATTGACCAGCAGCCGAGCGCGATACGAACCCTCGGTACCGCCGACGTTGCGGATCGCGACAAGGAGCTGGACGGAGTCGCCCTCTGAGTAGGTGGTTCGCTTCGGCTCGAGCGCCAGCGAGGCGACTTCGAAGGCCGCCGGCGCGGCGGTTGGTGTCGGGTCTGGCGGCAGCGTAGCCGGCGTCGGGCTGGAGGGAGTGGCAGGCGCAGGTGTGGGTGCCTGGGGCGTGGCCGCCGGTGGGGTCGCTGGAACGCAACCCAGCACGAGGACCAGTCCGATCGCGCAGGCCACCCGCGCGAGCGTCGATGACGAGCTCGCCATGGCTCATACCTCGTGGGCGTTCGGTCACCGGCGAACGTAAGACCGGCGACGAAGGCTGGCGAGGGCCGCGAGTCACTATCGGAAGGTCCGGACGGCTCGATCGCTCGCTCGTGCGAGGCTGTGGCGCGAGCTAGCCGATCAGGCGATGCAAATCGCTCTCGCGGGCTGGACCGTCGAGCCGCTCATCCATCGCGGCCTCGCTCAGGCTGGAGCCCTGGTATTCCGCGCGCAGCCGCTCTGCCTCGAGGGCGATGTCCTCGAAGTCGGTCGCGTCAGGGTCGCGCGCCGAGAGGCGCTGCTCGACCAGGCGCCAAGCCTCGAGCGACGTGCTGGGGCGCTGCTCGCTCACCGGGTACTCCGTACTGTCCGAGCGCCATGGCGGCGACCGGTTGCTGAATTCAACTGGAGCGGTCCGGTGCACTGCGTTGCAGCCGGGGCCCGTCACGTTAAGTGGTCGTGAAGGCAGACGGACCGTCGGGTGAACCCAGGCCGTTCGGCGTCCGCCGGTCTCGCAGCAGCGCCGCTAACCGGTTCGAGTCCGCCGACGATCGTGTCGCTGTTCGGCGGTCCGTCTGACGGGCTCAACATATCGGCGCGCAGGTGCCCGCGGCTCCTGCCGACTGGCCCGTCAGCGGCAGTCCGTTCGGCCGGATCGGGGCGCGGCGCGGTCGCTCGGTCCGGATGCCCCGATAGGTGCTTCAAGGCTGGGCCGCGAACGGGCCGATTGGCACTGGGTAGCCGACCATACGACGAAGCAAGGTATGCCCCAACCAAAGGGAAGGAGGACGCGGATGCTCACGCTGCGCAATCTTGTCTACCTGCTCGGCGCCATCGCCGTGGCGACGCTGGTGGCGCTCAACGTCACCCAGATCTCGGAGATGATCACCGGCACGCTGCGGACGCTCGTCGTCTGGCTGTTCTGGGGCTCGTTCCTAGCGCTGCTCGTCGCCCTCTTCGCCTACCGTCGCGAGCCGGGCTCACGCGAGGTCGAGATCGAGGGCCCGGGCTTTGCCCGCTTCCTGTTCAACAACTCCGCGGCGGGGATCTTCTGGCTGCCCATCCGTGTATTCCTCGGCGTCGCCTGGCTGCAGAGCGGCCTGGGCAAGCTGGGCAACCCTGCTTGGACGGACGGCGGGGCGGCCTTGCGCGGCTTCTGGACCGGCGCCGTGGCGATCCCCGACGCGCCGGCGCGGCCACCGATCACCTACGAGTGGTACCGCGACTTCATCCAGCTGCTGCTCGACAACAACGCCGAGAGCTGGTTCGCGTGGCTGATCGTCCTCGGCGAGATCGCCGTCGGGCTGGGCCTGATCTTTGGCGCGCTGACCGGCATCGCCGCCTTCTTCGGGGCGCTGATGAACGTCTCGTTCCTGCTCGCCGGCACGGCCTCGACCAACCCGGTCCTGTTCACCATGGCGATCGGCCTGATCCTCGCCTGGAAGGTCGCCGGCTACTACGGCCTCGATCGCTGGCTGCTGCCGCGCCTGGGCACGCCATGGCGACCGGGCATGCTCTTCGCGCGGCGGCGAAGCGAGAGCGGCTGAGGCCGCCCGGAGCTCAGCCGGCCTCGGCCGGGCTCGAGACGACCAGCGCGGTGGGCTGCGCGGCCGGCACGCCGGCCGCGCGCTCGGCCGCGGCATGCCTCACCCGGGCTGCCCGGTAGGCCGCGATCCTGACCAGCGCCGAGGCGCCGAACAGGGCGGCGAAGGCCGGGTAGCCGAGCGGTGCGCCGACCGCCAGCACAACCCCCGATGCGACCTGGCCAGCGGTCATCGCCGCCGAGTTGCGGAACAGCAGACGGCCGTACTGGCGGATGACCGTCGGGCCCTGCACTAGCCGGAACAGCCGCTCGTTGGAGGACAGCTGCCCGAGGGCGAAGCCGACCGACGCCAGCGCCGCCGAGGCATACATCAGCAACGGCGCGAGCAGCGAGCCGGGCAGTGCCAGGATCGGGATGATGACGGCGATGACGCGGATGCCGATCGAGGCACGGAGCATGCGGGCCGATGAGCCGCGGACGAGCAGCCCGCCGCCGATCGCCGCCGCCACGACCATCGCCAGCTGGCTGACCGCGCTCATCGTCAGCGCGTAGCCGGCCGACAGGCCGAGCACGGACATCGCGTAGACCGACCAGAACGGGGTCAGGCCCATGCCCAGCGAGTTGAGCAGGCTGACGTGCAGGAACTGCCGCTCGGCTGGCGTCTCAGGCGCCTGGCCGGCCATCGCCCGCGGCGGCACGATCACCCGGCCGGGCGTCGGCAGGCGGCGGACCATCAGCACCTCGCCGATGCCTACCAGCCCGGCAGCACCGAAGAGCACCGCGTAGACGACCAGGCCGAACCGATCAGCCAGGAAGTCGAGCCCGATGCCCAGCGGAAAGAGCAGCAGCGCTGCAACGGCCATGACCAGGACAGTCATCCGCGGCACTACCAGCCGGCGATCGTGGTCGGGCAGCACCGCCGAGTACCAGGCCAGCAGGTTGGCGCCCGAGACCGCGCTGGCCACGCCGGCAACGGCGATGACCAGCGCCAGCAGCACGAGCGCCGTGACGCCGCCGAGCAGGCCGAGCACGATGCCCAGCGCGATCAGGAAGTAGAGGAAGCCGCGGGCGTCACCGATCGCCGTGGCCAGGACGGTTAGCCCGCGCAGGTTTCCGTCCGTCCGCGCAAGCAGTCGCGGCACGGCCAGCTGGGCCATGCCGCCGGCAACCGGCAGCGCGCCGAGCAGCGCGGTCAGCGCCGGCGGGCAGCCGATGTCGATCGCGAATGGGATCACGACCTCCAGCCCAACGACAACCATCAGGCCCTGCAGCAGGGCAAGCCTGTGGAAGGCGCGGAAGCGAGGATCGAAGAAGCGGCGCCAGTCCTCCAGCGTCGCGGCCGACCGCTCAGCCCAGCGCTGCCCGACGATCGAGCTCGACACGTGACAACAGCCTCGGGGTTCGCAGTCCCCGGAGCCGGCCGATTCGGCGTCCCCGCCGTCGAGCCTTCTTCTCGCCGGTCGCGTCGCGCTGCTGCGCGGCGTCCGCGTGGGGCTCGTTGACATCCGAACCCGCGAGACTCCAGTGGATCGGCCACAACCATAGCGCAGCCGGCGCGCGCGCGTGGCAGTACCGACGTACCTGCTGCTCGTTAGCATTCCGAGGGTGAACGAGAAGGCTCATCCGCCAGGGTCGATGACGGTCGAGGCACTCGCCGACCGCGACCTCTTCGGGTTGCGGCTGGCCGGCCAGGTGCTCGGGCACAAGGCCGCGCTCGCCGGCCGGCCGCGCGTCGCGCGCTGGTTCGCCGACCTTGAGTCGGTGGCCGTGGCCGAGCTCGCCCGGCGCGGCGTGGGCGTGGTGCTAGTCCGCCAGGCGGAGCTCGGCCTGGCCGCCCAAGCGGACGCCTCCGACCGCCAGCTGCTCGCCGAGTACCTGGGCCTGCTGGCCGCCAACGACGCATTGAGCGACGGCCAGCGCGCATTCTGCCGTTCCATGCTCGAGGGGCTGGCCAGTTGAAGGTCCGCGGCCAGCACCTGGGCGACCAGCGCGTTCGCGTCGAGCGCATCAAGCCGCAGCAGTACGTCTCGCCGCCGGCCCCGCGCCGGCGCCGCCAGCTGTCGCCGCCGCTGGCGCTGATCGCTGGCTTCCTGTCGCTGATCGCCGTCGGCACGCTGGTACTGATGCTGCCTGTCTCGAGCGCTACCGGCGAGTGGACTTCACCCATGACCGCGCTGTTCACGGCCACATCGGCGGTCTGCGTGACCGGCCTCGTGGTCGTCGACACCGGCACCCACTGGAGCGGCTTCGGCCACGTGGCGATAATGCTGCTCATCCAGGCCGGCGGCTTCGGCATCATGACCAGCTCGTCGCTGCTGCTGCTGCTGGTCGTTCGCCGCCGGACTCGACTGCGCGATCGGGTGCTGGTCTCGGAATCGGTCGGTCGAGGCGAGCTCGGCGACGTCACGGGCTTCGTCAAGCGGGTCGCCCTGTTCACCATCCTTGCCGAGGGCCTGGCCGTTGTGCCGCTGGCCTGGTCCTTCCTCGGTGCGGGCTTCGAGCCGCCGGTTGCGCTGTGGTACGGCGCGTTCCACTCGATCTCGGCGTTCAACAATGCCGGCTTCGACCTGATGGGCGCCGTCGGCCAGTCCAGCCTGCGTGGCTTCGTGTCCGACTTCGTGATGCTCGGCGCGATCGGCGTGCTGATCATCCTTGGCGGGCTGGGCTACATGATCGTCGAGGACGTGGTGCGCAAGCGCCGCTGGCAGCCGCTGGCGCTCGAGACCAAGGTCGTGCTGCTGACCACGGTCGCGCTGATCCTCATCGGCACAATGGCCATCGGCATCGCCGAATGGGAGAACCCGGCGACGCTGGCGCCGCTGCCGGCTGAGCAGCGCCTCCTCAACGCGACATTCGAGTCGGTCACCCTGCGCACGGCGGGCTTCAGCGCGCTCGACACAGGCGCGCTGCTGCAGTCCTCGATCTTCATCGTGATGATGCTCATGTTCGTCGGCGGCGCCTCGGGCTCGACCGCGGGCGGGATCAAGGTCAACACCTTCAGCGTGCTGCTGATCGCGATCATGTCGACCGCCCGCGGACTGCCCTCGGCGACGGCCTTCGGCCGGCGGATCCAGCACGTCGTCGTCTACCGTGCGCTGGCCGTGGCGCTACTCTCGATCGCGTTCCTGTTCGCCGTCGGCTACCTAGTCGAGCTGCTCACCCCACATGACTTCCTGGACGTGCTCTTCGAGACGGTCTCTGCTTTCGGCACCGTGGGCGCGAGCCGGGGCATCACCGGCGAGCTGCCCGAGCTGGCGCAGCTGGTCATCGCCTTTGCGATGTTCGTCGGCCGCCTTGGGCCGCTGACGCTGGTCATCGCGCTGGCTGCACGCCAGCGGCCGGTGTCGTACCGTCCGGCAGTGGAATCGATGCGCATCGGCTAGCGCGAAGGGAGACAGATGGCCAAGCAACAGGTGATCGTCGTTGGGCTGGGCCGCTTCGGTGGCGCGGTCGCGCGCGAGCTGCACGCGCTCGGACACGAGGTGCTGGCCGTCGACGCGGACGAGGGCACGATCAACGAGATCGCGCCCGAGGTGACCCACGCCATCCAGCTCGACGCGTCCGACGAGTCGGCGTTGCGCGCAGCCGGGGCGGCCGAGATGCACGCTGCCGTCGTGGGCATGAGCGGTCGCGTCGAGGCGAGCATCTTTGCCACCATGGCCCTCAAGCGGCTCGGCGTGCCGAACGTCATCGCCAAGGCCGGCAGCCGGCTGCACGGCGCAATCCTCGAGCGCATCGGCGCCGATCGGGTGGTCTATCCCGAGCGCGAGGCGGGCATCGACGTGGCCCACACGTTCCAGATCACCAACGTCATCGACTACATCGACCTTGCGCCGCGCTTCGGCGTGGCCAAGCTGCGCGTTCCTGAGGGCATGGTCGGCCGTACGCTGCGCGACCTCGACCTTGCCGGCAGGTTCAAGGTCACTCCGATCGCCCTGCGCCGCGGCACAGAGGTGACGGTCAACCCGCACCGTGATGAGCAGCTGCGCGACGGCGACGAGCTGGTGCTGATCGGCAGCGACGACCAGCTGGCCGCGATCAGCGACTAGAAGAGGAGCCACGACATGTGCAGGAGCATCGTTCGCCTGCGTGACCACGACGAGATCGCAAGCCAGGAAGAGGTACGCGCCGCAGCCCTGCAGTTCGTGCGCAAGATCAGTGGCTATCGCAGTCCATCCAAGCGCAACGAGGAGGCATTCGAGGCGGCCGTGGACGAGATCAGCCTGGCCTCGCGGCGGCTGCTGGAGGCGGTCACGGCCCACGGCCACTGAGCGTCGCACGCCAGACGACCCTGCCATTCGCTAATCCGCTCGAACATTGGGGGCTTGACAGCACGCTTTTGGTGCTACGATCGCCGCTCAATGTGCCGCTGGAGCGGCACGCCAGAATTGCCGGTTCCACGACTCCTCTCACGGTCTCGCGAGATACGTCGCCAATCCGGCCGAGAAGAGGAGCGCTCTCTTGCTTACCAGCGACCGTACGCTGACCTGTGCCGATTGCGGCCAGGAGTTCGTTTTTTCTGCCAGCGAGCAGCAGTTCTATGCCGACCGCGGATTCAGTGATCCGCGCCGGTGCAACAACTGTCGTGCCAACCGCAAGGCCCAGCGCAATGCGACGGGCGGTGGTGGCGGCGGCTACGGCGGTGGCGGCTATGACACGGGTGGCTATCGCGAGCGTGCGCCGCGCGAGATGCACGAGGCCACCTGCTCGTCGTGCGGCAAGGTCGCCCAGGTGCCCTTCCGTCCGACCAGCGGCAAGCCCGTCTACTGCGACGACTGCTTCCGGTCGCGCCGCGCCTAGGCGCGCAAGCTCCGGCAACAGCATCGACCCCCGGCCGCGAGGCCGGGGGTCGATCGATTCAGGAGCCCATCAGGACGCGTGCAATCAGGCCAGCCGACCCAGGAAGCGGCGCGCCGCCAAGGTCAACGCGACCAGCCCGAGCAGGGCGATCAGCGCGGGCCACGGCAGGCCACCAGACGCGGCCGGCTCGGTCGTCATCGCCGTATCGGGTGGCGTAGCGTCCGGCGCCGCCGCGGTCAACTGCGCGCGCAGCTCACCGGCCCCATTCCGCTCGGTGTGCAGGTTGACGTAGGTATTGCCGGCGCGCATCGCTGCCAGCGCCTCCTCGTAGGTCTGCGGGCCGCCAGGGACCGGGCCGGTGAAATCGGCCTCGTCGAGGGTCCCAGTCAGCGGGCTAGTTGAGCCCGGGACATCCTGCTCGGTCAGCCAGAAGATCGGCGGACCAGCGTTGCCCGCGGCACCCCAATGGATATGGGCCATGGTCAGTGGCCCGGTCAGGCCTTCAAAGTCCACGTCGTAGTCGATCGAGCTGCCATCGGCGCTGATCGTGACCGTCGCGCTGCCCGTGCCGGCATAGTCAGACGGCACGTCGGGCGCCGGAACTTCTGCCTCGTGCGACAACTGGCCGACCAGCTCGTCCTGAGCCAGCGCCACAGCGGGCGCCGCCAGCAGCAGGGCGACGGCGATTATTGCCACGATGCTTCTCATGAGTCCTCCTCTGGAAACGGGACCAACGCAGGTACCGTCCGCTACCTGCCGTCAAGCGCAACGAAAGCGCGCGCGTCAGAGCGTGCAGCGAGGTTACAGCGCCCTTGCAGCACCCGGCAGCCCGGCCGCGGCGGCGCCCTCCGAAAGGGCCTGCCGAGACGGCCCGAAGGGGCCCGCTGCCTACTTGTCGCGCTCGGCGGCGCCTGTGAGCGCGGCCTGGGCTGCGGCCAGTCGAGCCACCGGGACGCGGAAGGGCGAGCAGCTGACGTAGTCGAGCCCGACCTCATCGAAGAAGGCGATCGACGCCGGGTCGCCGCCGTGCTCGCCGCAGATGCCGAGCTTGAGGTCAGGTCGTGCCGCGCGGCCCTTCTCGACCGCCGTCCGAACGAGCTGGCCGACACCTTCGACATCGAGCGTCTGGAACGGGTTGTCAGGCAGCACTCCCCTGTCGACGTAGGCCATCAAAAAGCCGCCTTCGGCGTCGTCGCGGCTGTAGCCAAAGGCCATCTGGGTCAGGTCGTTGGTGCCAAAGCTGAAAAACTCGGCGTGCTGCGCGATCTCGTCGGCTGTGAGCGCGCCGCGCGGGACCTCGATCATCGTGCCGAACTTGTAATCGACCTCGACCCCGGCGGCCTCCTCGACCTGCCGGGCCTCGGCTTCGAGCAGGTCGCGGGTCTGCTTCAGCTCGTTCACGTGGCCTACGAGCGGGATCATGATCTCGGGGTGCGGGTCGCCGCCTGCCTTCACCCGCGCGATGGCGGCGTTGAGGATGGCCCGCGTCTGGAGCTTCACGAAGTCGGGAATCATCAGGCCGAGCCGGCAGCCGCGCAGGCCGAGCATCGGGTTCTGCTCGCGCAGCGCCTCGACGGCACGCAGGATCTCCCGCGCCTCGGCGAGCCTTGGGTCGTCCGCCGGAGTGCCAATGGCCTCCATGCGCGTGACCTCGACCAGAACCTCGGCGTGGTTGGGTAGGAACTCGTGCAGCGGCGGGTCGATCAGCCGGACCACGACGGGCAGCCCGTCCATCGCCTCGAAGATGCCCTCGAAGTCGGTCTGCTGGAGGACCTCCAGCTTGGCCAGGGCGGCGTCGAAGCGTTCGACCGCGGCCCGGTCCTCGGCGGGCAGCGTCTCGCCCGCGTCGCGACGCTCCTTTGCCCGAGTCGCCTGAAAGGCGACCAGGATGGCGTCGCGGACGATGTCCAGGCGCTCGCCCTCGCGGAACATGTGCTCCGTTCGGCACAGGCCGATGCCCTGGGCTCCGTAGCGCCGGGCGAGGGCCGCCTCCTCCGGCTTGTCAGCGTTGGTCCAGACCTGTAGCCGACGGGCCCGATCGGCCCACTCGAGCACCTTCTGCAGCTCCTGCTGCTCCTCGTAGCGAACCTCGACCGTGGGCAGAGCGCCGACGAACACCTCGCCGGTCGTGCCGTCGAGGCTGATCCACTCCCCTTCGGAAAAGCCGAGGCCGTTGACCTTGGCCGAGCGCGCGCCGTAGTCGATGACCAGCGACGCGCAGCCGGCTACGCACGGCTTGCCGATCTGGCGCGCAACGACGGCGGCGTGCGACGTCGCGCCACCGCGGGCAGTCAGCACGCCCTGCGCGGCGGCCATGCCATGGAAGTCGTCCGGGCTGGTCTCGATGCGCACCAGGATCACCTTCTCGCCTTGGTTGGCCATCTCGAAGGCGCGGTCGGCGTTGAAGACCGCTTTGCCCACGGCCGCGCCGGGGGATGCGTTGAGGCCAGCGGTCAGCTTGCTCGCCTGCGCCTTGGCCTGCTCGTCGAACTGGTCGCGCAGCAGCTGGTCGACGTGCGCCGGCTCGATGCGGGCGAGCGCCTCCTGCTCGGTGATGATGCCCTCGTCGACCATGTCCGCGGCGATGCGCACGGCGGCCGTGGCGGTCCGCTTGCCGGACCGCGTCTGGAGCATATACAGCGTGCCGCGCTCGATCGTGAACTCGAGATCCTGCATGTCGCGGTAGTGGCGCTCGAGCCGGCCGGCGATCTCCTCGAACTGGGCGTAGATGTCCGGCATCTGGGTGCGCATCTGGGCGATCGGCAGCGGCGTGCGGATGCCGGCCACGACATCCTCGCCCTGGGCGTTGGTCAGGTACTCGCCGAAGAGGACCTTCGCGCCGGTGTTGGGGTCGCGCGTGAAGGCGACTCCCGTGCCCGAGTCGTCGCCCATGTTGCCAAATACCATGGTCACGACGTTGACCGCCGTGCCGAGGTCATGGGCGATCTTGTTGAAGTCGCGGTAGTCGCGTGCGCGCTTGCCGAACCACGAGGCGAAGACGGCCTTTATGGCCAGGTCGAGCTGCTCGTAGGGATCTGAGGGGAACTCGCGGCCGGTGTCCTGGCGCACGATCTCGCGGAACTGGCCGGCCACCTCGCGCAGCGCGGCCGCATCGAGGTCAGTGTCCTCAGTGACCCCGCGCTGCTCCTTGGCCTGGTCGAGTGCCTCGTCGAAGCGATGGCCGTCCACGCCCAGCACGATCCGGCCGAACATCTGGATGAAGCGGCGGTAAGCATCCCAGCCGAAGCGCTCGTTGCCGGTCAGGTCGACCAGCCCCTGCAGCGTGCTCTCGTTGAGGCCGAGGTTGAGGACAGTGTCCATCATCCCGGGCATCGAGAACTTGGCACCCGAGCGGACGCTGACAAGGAGCGGACTCGCCGGGTCGCCAAAGCCCTTGCCGGTGACCTGCTCGACCTCGCGCATCGCCGCGACGACGTCGTCCCACAGGCCCTCCGGCATGCTCTCGCCGGCGGCGAAGTAGTCGTTGCATGCCTCGGTCGTGATCGTGAAGCCTGGCGGCACGGGCAGGCCCGCCCTGGTCATCTCGGCCAGCCCTGCACCCTTGCCGCCGAGCGTGTCGCGCATCGTCGAGTCGCCTTCCGCGCGACCGCCTCCAAAGGCGTAGATGTAGCGCTTGCCAGCGCTGTGTGCGCGCGCGGCGGCAGGTGCGGCGGTGTCTGTCATTGGGTTCCTCAGGCTGCGGCGGGGCCACGCCAGTCAGGCGGTGCGGATCGTACTTTTCGCCCGCCGATTGTACCGGCGGCCCGAAGCCTTGGCCGGGGCCGGCCAAGAGCTCTGCCGGTGCGCACGCCAGATCCGCGCGCCGGCCGCGCACGACTCTAAGGTCGGCGCGCGCCGCCCGTCCACAGGCCGTCAGCGGGGCTGGGGCTCGACACGGCTGCCGTGGCTGGCCATGGCCGTTACCATCGAGGCTGCATGACAGACCTTGCCATCGACGACCGCCCGATCGCGGCTGAGTCGGAGCGCTACAACGCCTATGTCTCGCGCCGGGTCGACCTGACCGAGTCGCTGGCCTTCTTCTGGGTCAGGTACGACGATCAGCCGGTCGACTTCGAGCCCGGCCAGTACCTGACCATCGGCCTCGAGTCGGACGGCAAGCTGATCCAGCGGCCCTATTCCGTGGCCAGCTCGCCGCGGGAGACGGAGGACGGATATGAGTACTACATCCGGCTGGTCAACGGCGGCATGTTCACGCCGCTCCTGTGGCGAGTCGGCGTTGGCCAGCGGATGAGCCAGAAGGGGCCCAAGGGAAAGTTCGTGCTCGAGCCGCAGGATGATCGGCAGCACGTGTTCATCAGCAGCGGGACCGGCATCGCGCCGTTCATCTCGATGATGAAGACGCTGCTCCACGACGGCGTGCCGCGGCCGGCGATCGTGCTGCACGGCGCGTCGTACGAGCACGACCTGGGCTATCGCGAGCTGCTCGAGGAGTGGCAGGACGACGGCACTTACCCGCTCACCTACGTGCCTACCGTCTCGCGCCCCGGCTCGCCCGAGAACAGCCGCTGGACCGGCCGGACCGGGCGCGTCGAGACGATCATCCCGGCGGTCTACGACGAGCTGGGCCTGACGCCTGACAACTCGATCGCCTACATCTGCGGCAACCCCGACATGATCACCGCCGTCGACCAGACGCTGGCGGAGCGGGGCTTCCCCGAGGCCCAGATCAAGAAGGAGCTCTACTGGCCCAAGGGCAAGGAGCCGCGCGCGGCGGGTCTGGCGGTCGGAACCGGAACGCGAGCAGCCTCCGCAGGCTGAGAGACACGGCCCGTTCGCCGCTGTCGTGACGAGAAACTCTTCCGATCGGCTACCGCGGGCGTGTAGGATTGGCGCAGCGCCGCGTTCGGATGAACCTCGCGGCACCTAAGGGACGGCCCGCTGCAACGCCGCTTCCCCTCCGGAGTTGCGCAGGCCGGCCCCGCAGAGGAGGTAGCGTCCATGCCCAGCGGACGGCTCATCGTCTTGAGCCTCGCAGTCGCCGCGCTCGTCGTCGGTGCCTGCAACCCAACCCCTCCGGCGGCGACGCCCGGAGCGACTCCCGGTGATACGCCCGGTGCGCAGACACCCGGCGCGACCCCGGCCGGCCCGACCGGCGCCCGCCTGGCGGCCATCCAGGGCCGCGACAGCCTGATCTGCGGGGTCAACGGCGGCCTGCCCGGCTTCAGCTTCCTCGACGAGGCAACCAACACCTGGTCCGGCTTCGATGCGGACTTCTGCCGCGCGGTCGCTGCCGCCGTGCTCGGGGACCCGAACAAGGTCGAGTTCCGCGCCCTCAGCGCCGACGACCGCGGCCCGGCCCTCCAGGCGGGCGAGATCGACGTGCTCATCCGCAACACGACCTGGACATCCAGCCGCGACGCGTCGTGGGGCAACTTCGGCCCGACGACCTTCTACGACGGCCAGGGCATGATGGTCAACCGCACGCAGAATACCGCGGCCACCCTCGAGGACCTGGCCGGCGCGACGATCTGCGTCCAGTCAGGCACGACCACTGAGCTCAACCTGGCCGACCAGATGCGCGTGCGCAACGTCGATTACACGCCCCTGGTCTTCGACAACATCGATGCCACCTACGAGGCCTACAGCCAGGGCCGCTGCGACGCGGTAACGAGCGACCGCTCGCAGCTGGTCGGCCGCCGCTCTGGCTTCACCACGCCGGCTGATCACGAGCTGCTTGACGTGGTCATGTCCAAGGAGCCGCTCGGGCCGGTCGTGCCGCACGGCGACGACCAGTGGTTCGACGTCGTCAAGTGGGCCGTCTTCGCGACCTTCCAGGCCGAGGAATCGGACATCACCTCGGCCAACGTGGCCCAGATCGCTGGCGAGACGGCAGATCCGGTACTGCGTCGCCTGCTTGGCGTCCAGCCTGAAGCCGGCGAGCTGGCAGCCGGGCTCGGCCTGGCTGACGACTGGGTCGTGACGATGATCTCCGCAGTGGGCAACTACGAGGAGATCTATAACCGCAACCTGGGCCCGGAGACCCCGCTGAACCTAGATCGCGGCCCGAACCAGCAGTGGACCGACGGCGGCCTGCTGTACGCGCCGCCCTACCGCTAGGAAGGCCAATGACCGGGGCGGGCCACCAAGGCCCGCCCCGGTTTCGTTTCCGGCCACCGCTGAACCGGTGACGGCCGCCTCACCCACTCCCGCGCCGCAGGCCCGGGTCCCACCCTGGCGGGACATCCGCGTGCTGCGCGCCGTCGCCCAGCTGGCAGCGCTCGGGCTGGTGCTCCTCTTCGCTGCCTGGCTCCTGCTCAACCTCGGCGACAACATGCGCCAGAGCCGGCTGAGCTTCGGCTTCGGCTTCCTGAACAGCACCGCCGGCTTCGATATCGGCGAGACGCTGTTCGCCTACAGCGCCACGGACACCTACCTTCGCGCCTTCCTGGTCGGCCTGGCG
>DATMJK010000016.1:0-53687 GCA_035553915.1 Candidatus Limnocylindrales bacterium
CGTGCCACTCCCAGGCGCTGCCCCCGAACTCGCTCTGCCAGCCGTTCGGTGGGCCGCCACCGGGCAGCGCATCGCGCCAGATGTACCAGCTGCGCCGGGCGCTGCCGCGTGACGAGCTGGAGTCGACGAACCAGGGATGCCTGTCCGAGGTGTGGTTGGGCACGAAGTCGAGCAGCAGCCGCATGCCCCGGCGGTGCAGGTCGTGCAGCAGCGCATCAAGGTCGTCGAGCGTGCCGAACAGAGGGTCGACGCCTGTGTAGGAGGCGCAGTCGTAGCCGAAGTCGGCCATCGGCGAGGGGAAGATGGGCGACAGCCAGATCGCATCGACGCCCAGCCACGCGAGGTGGTCGAGCCGATGGCGAATTCCGGGCAGATCGCCGACGCCGTCGCCGTTGCTGTCCTGGAATGAGCGCGGGTAGACCTGGTAGACGACGCCCCGCTGCCACCAGCGGGCTTCTCCGCCTGGGTCGACTTGTGCCACGTTCTTATACTCGCCTACGTGCTGCGACCCAACCCGCCGCGGATGATCACCGTCGTCATCGCCGTCGCGCTGACCGTGCTCGGGCTGGCGCTGGTCTATCTGCCGACCGACCAGGTGGTCGATCTCGTGCGCCAGGTGGGCCTGCCGGAGGATATCCAGCGGACGGTGGTCTCGCTCGTCCGTGAGGAACTGGCCGCGTACGCCGCGCTGGCCCTCTCGCCGTTGCTGCTGATCGCCGGCTCCTACCTGAAGGGGCTGTGATGGGGGGACGATTTGGCAGCCAGCGTGCGCCGCGAAACGCCACCGTCCTGGTGGCCCTCGTCCTCTTGGCGATCGGGGTGCTGGGCACGTTCCTTGGCCTGATCCCGGCCATCGCCGGCATCAGCGGCGCGACGATCGGCATACTGGCCTACGTCGCGGCAACGATCGTGATGCTGCTCGGGATCTTCCTGCGCGGGCTGTAGCGGCAGCTCAGCCCGGGCGCACGGCCGTCGCGCGATCCTGACAGATGGCCAGCCGGCCAACCTTATGCGGCTTCGAGCGTCGTTCCCGCGCCCCGGCGACGCGCTCCCGCGTGCTTGACCGCGATCTGGCCGGGCCCTCTTGGGGCGTTTCTGACGCCTGCGGCCGGCATAACGTTGACCCGCTGATCAGATGGCGGAAACTCGATCGCCTTGGGCTCGGCCTGGCCGGATAGCGTCGACCCGCTGATCAGATGGCAGGAACTCGAATGCCGGCGGGCGCAGCGTCAGCCGAAGAGGGTCAGCCTCTCGTCGGGGAGCTGCTCGTCCGCGACGAGCAGCCCAGCGTCCTCGTTGGCGACGTTGTTCAGCCGTCTTGAGACTGGTCGCAGGACGAGCAGCTCGTTCGAGGCCGGCTGGAGCAGGTCACCCAGGAGCGCCCCGTCCCTGATCGCCGGATCGAGCCACAACGGCCACTCGCTCCTGTCGAGCAGCACCGGCATCCGGTCGTGCAAGTCGCCGACCGTTGCGTTGGCGGCCGTCGTGACCACGGCCGCCGTCAGCAGCCACTCACCGCTGGCCGGGTCGCGCCACGGGGCCCAGATGCCGGCCATCGCCAGCGGCGCCCCGTCGTGCCGCGCGATCAGGTGCGGCGTTCGCGCTCGGCCCTCGCGCCGCCACTCGTAGAAGCCGTCGGCGGGGACCAGGCAGCGGCGGCGCAAGAAAGACGCCCGAAAAGCAGCGCTGCGGGCGATCGTCTCGGCCCGGGCGTTGATCATTCGCGAGCCCACGGCGACCGACCTGGCCCACGGCGGGACCAAGCCCCAGCGGTGAGCCTCGACAAACCGGCCCTCGTCGCGCTCCGTGACCACGACCAGCGGCTGCGTCGGAGCGACGTTGTAGCGCGGCCCAAGGGTGTCCAGCACCGCCGCGTCCGCCGCGCGCAGCTCGGCGTCGAAGATGCGCGCCACCTCTGACGGCGGCACCTGCTGCGTCATCCGCCCGCACATGTGGTCCGATCGTCGCACACTGCGCCGGTGATCCCAGCATCGCCGACGAGCCTGCGCGCGCACTGGACGCTCGATCGCGGCGTGGCCTACCTCAACCACGGCTCGTTCGGCGCCACCCCGCGGGCCGTGCTGGAGACCCAGGCCGAGCTGCGGGCGCGGATGGAGCGCGAGCCCGTGCGCTTCCTGGACCACGAGCTCGAGGGCCTGCTTGACAGCGCGCGTGCGCCGCTGGCCGAGCTGCTCGGTGCGCGCCCAGCCGACCTTGCCTGGCTGCCCAACGCGACCGCCGGCGTGAACACCGTCGTCCAGTCGCTCGAGCTCGCGGCCGGTGACGAGATCCTGACCACCGACCACGAGTACAACGCCGTCCTCAACACGCTGCGCTTCGTCGCCCGGCGGGCCGGCGGGAGCGTGGTCGTGGCGCAGGTCCCGTTCCCACTCCGCTCGGCGAACGAGGCGCTCGAGGCGATCCTCGCCGCCGCCGGCCCGCGCACCAGGCTGGCCGTGATCAGCCACATCACCAGCGCGACCGCACTGCGCCTGCCGGTCGAAGAGCTCGTCCCTGCCCTGGCCGAACGAGGCATCGACACGCTCGTCGACGGCGCCCACGCGCCCGGCATGCTGCCGCTCGACCTCGAGCGATTGGGTGCCGCGTACTACACCGGCAACTGCCACAAGTGGCTGTGCGCGCCCAAGGGCGCAGGGTTCCTGCACGTGCGCGCGGATCGCCAGGACGGCATTCGGCCGCTGGTCGTGTCACACGGCGCCAACTCGCCGCGGCGCGAGCGCAGCCGTTTCCTGCTCGAGCTGGACTGGACCGGCACGGACGACCCGACCGCCTATCTCTCGGTGCCGGCGGCGATCGACTTCCTGTCGCGGCTGGTGCCCGGCGGCTTGACCGCGCTGATGGCACGCAATCACGAGCTTGTCCTGGCCGGCCGCGACACCGTCCTCCGCGTGCTGGGCGGCAAGGCGCCGGCGCCGGACGAGATGCTGGGCTCCATGGCTGCCCTCGTCGTGCCGGACGGCTTCCCGCCCGTGCCGGTCGAGCCGCCGGCCGATCTTCCTACCGGCGTATCACTGCCTGCTACCGGCGTATCACTGCCTGACGATCCGCTGCACGACGCGCTGATGGCGGGCGGCGTGCAGGTCCCTGTCGCGCCATGGCCGCCGACCGTTGCCCAGGAGCCGCCCTGGCGACCGCGGCTGCGCGTGCTGCGCATCTCGGCCCAGGCCTACAACGTGGTGGCAGACTACGAGCGCCTCGCCGCCGCCTTGAGGGAAGCGCCCGCCACTTGACCCAGCCTGCCATCCACGTCGTCGACCTGCGCAAGACGTTTCGCGTGCCCGTCCGTGAAGGCGGATTGCGCGCGTCCGCGCGCTCGCTCATCCGGCGCCAGCACCGCGATGTCCACGCCGTAGACGGCATCAGCTTCGACATCGCGCATGGAGAGGTGGTCGGCTTTCTCGGCCCAAACGGCGCGGGCAAGACGACCACGCTCAAGATGCTGGCCGGGCTGCTCTACCCGACCGCTGGCGAGCTGAGCGTGCTGGGTCACGTGCCGTCGCGCCGCGAGAGCCACTACCTGCGCCGGATGACGATGGTCATGGGCAACCGCAACCAGCTCCAGTGGGACCTGCCGGCGCTCGACTCGTTCGAGCTGATGCGCGCCATCTACCGGCTCCAGCCGGACGACTTCCGGCGCGCGCGCGACGAGTACATCGAGCTGCTGGACCTGGGCGAGCTGGTCCGCAAGCCGGTGCGCAACCTGTCGCTGGGCGAGCGCATGAAGGTCGAGATCGCGGCCGCCCTGCTGCACCTTCCGGAGGTGCTGTTCCTCGACGAGCCGACCCTCGGGCTTGACGTGACGATGCAGAAGCGCATCCGCGCCTTCGTCGGTGAGTACAACCGCCGGTACGGTGCCACGGTGCTGCTGACCAGCCACTACATGGCGGACGTTGAGGCGCTGTGCAAGCGGGTGATCGTCATCCACCACGGGCGGATCCTGTTCGACGGTCCGCTCGCCGCGCTGGCCGACAGCTTCAACACGACCAAGACGATCGGCGTGACGCTGCACGAGGGCACCGCCGACCTGTCGGGCTACGGCGAGGTGCTGTCCGCCGACGATGGCACGGTCACCCTGCGCGTCTCGCGCGCCGATGCCCCGCACGTCACCGCGCGGCTGTTGCAGGACCTGCCCGTCGCCGACCTGACGATCGAGGACCCGCCGATCGAGGACGTCATCGAGTCGGTCTTCGCCAGCGCGCGGCCTGAGGATTGAACGACCGGGCGGTTGACCGACCGCGGCTGGTCGGGCCGGTGCGCGGCCTGCTCGGCGTCTACGCCCAGGAGGCGCGCAACGCGATAGCGGAGCAGTTCCAGTACCGCGTTGCGAACTACTTCTACATGATCGGCATGGTCGCCGAGCCGGTGATCTACCTGGTCGTCTGGACGACCATCGCCGAGCAGCAGGGCGGCTCCGTCGGCGGCTTGACCGTCGGCCAGTTCGCCGCCTATTACATCGTCTGGACGCTCGTCCGGTCGATGAACATAGTGTTCACGCCGTACGGCTGGGAGTGGCGCATCCGGGAGGGGCAGCTTTCGGCGGCGCTGCTGCGGCCGCTCTTTCCGATCGTCTCGGACATTGGCGCGTTCGCCGGCTGGAAGGTCGTGGTCATCGTCCTCTGGCTGCCCGTGGCGGCGGTGCTGGCTCTGCTCTTCCAGCCCCAGATCGCGCCGACCGTGCTCGAGATCGGGGTCTTTGGGCTGGCCATCTGGGGCGCGTACCTGATCCGCTCGGTCAACCAGTCAACGGTCGGCATGGCCACCTTCTGGACGACGCGCGTCGGGCCGCTGTTCGAGATGTACATGCTCGTCGAGCTGCTCCTCTCTGGCCGGCTGGTGCCAATGACGCTGATGCCAGAGTGGGTCCAGTCGCTCGCCGCGCTGCTGCCCTTCTACTGGACATTCGGCTTCCCGATCGAGGCGCTGATCGGAACGATGACGACCGATCAGCTGCTCGGCGGCCTCGCGATGCAGGCCTTCTGGATCACGGTCGGCGCGATCGCGCTGCGCCTGTCGTGGCGGGCGGCGGTGCGCCGCTACGGCGCGGTCGGCGGCTAGGGCCAGCGATGCGCTCGCTCCAGCTGGCTTGGGTCTTCTTCCGCGTCAACGCGATGAACGAGCTCCAGTACCGGGCGAACTTCTTCGTCCAGCTGCTCCAGTCGCTGATCGCGCTCGCCGCCGGGCTGGCGGTCATCGGCCTCGTCTTCTCGCACACCGACCAGCTGCGGGGCTGGACGCAGCCCGAGCTGCTGGCGGTGATGGGCGTGCACATCCTGATGGGCGGCCTGATCGGCGCCTTCATCCAGCCGAACATGATCCGCCTGACCGAGGACGTGCGCGACGGCAGGCTCGATTTCATGCTGACCAAGCCTGAGGACGCGCAGGTGCTGGTCAGCGTGCGCGAGTTCAGGGTGTGGCGGCTGGTCGACGTGGTCATCGGCGGCGTGGTCCTGGCGCTCGCGCTGGCCAACCTCGGCACCGGGCTCTCGGTCTTCGGCGCGGCCGCGTTCGCCGTCGCGATCGTCGTCGGCGCCTCGATGATCTACTGCTTCTGGCTGTTCATCACGACGTTCGCCTTCTGGATCGTGCGCCTGGACGAGATCGTCGAGCTATTCGAGGGCATCTACCAGGCCGGCCGCTGGCCGGTCACGATCTACCCCGGCTGGCTGCGCATCGGGCTGACCTTCCTGGTGCCGATCGCCTTCGCGGTCACGGTGCCCGCGGAGGCGCTGGCCAACCGGCTGACCGTCGAGACGCTCGCGCTGGCCATCGGCTTTGCGGTGGTGCTGCTCGTCGGGACGCGGCTGTGGTGGCGCTTCGGGCTCAAGCATTACTCGGGTGCGTCCGCGTAGCAGGAGCCGCACCGCTAGGTCGCGTCCAGCCAACGTGAGCGTCACGAACGCGCGCCCTGAGGCTGCCCGCGGCAGAAACTGGCCGTTACGTCGCGCGAGGCGAACAAAGCGACGTCCGCCGGCAACGGTCGAGCCTATGATCCGCAAGTGTTCGACTGGCCGCTCTTCGGGCTGCGCATCCGGACCGAGCGACTCGAGCTGCGCATGCCGACCGATCCCGATCTCTTCGAGCTCGTGAGGGTCGCCCGCGAGGGGGTCCACGACCCGGGCGAGATGCCCTTCCTCGAGCCGTGGACGGAGACGCCCAGCCCCGACTTCGAGCACGGCTTCCTGCAGTACCACTGGTCGACGCGAGCCAGCTGGCGACCTGAAGGCTGGCGGCTCGAGCTGGCCGTTGCCGCAGAGGGCCGGCTGGCCGGCGCGCAGGCCATCTCGGCCGACGGCTTCGCCGAGCACCGTGCAATCTCGACCGGCTCGTGGCTGGGCATCGGCTTCCACGGCCGTGGCTATGGCAAGGAGATGCGCTCGGCGGTCCTCGCCTTTGCCTTCGACTACCTGGGGGCGGAGTGGGTCAGCAGCGCGGCCTTCGCTGACAACGGCGCCTCGATCGCCATCTCTCGCGCGCTCGGCTATGAGGAGGTGGGCATCGAGCACGTCGCGCCGCAGGGCGAGCCGCGCGAGGCGATCAGCTTCCTGATGACGCGCGACCTGTGGCGCGCCCGTGAGCGGCCTCAGATCGAGGTCGAGGGCTTCGAGGAGTGCCGGGTCTTCTTCGGTGCCTGATCGGCCCGAATAAAAATCGCTCCAAAATCGATGCGCCGGGACAGCCTGCGCGGGCCTAGAATGCGGGCGCCACGGCACTGACCGATTTGCCCGGTCCGACCCCGCCGGGGCGCGAGGGGAGCGAGGGAAACGCGCACGTTCAGCTGGCACCCAGCAAGTTGGCCAGTCGTCTACGCGTGCCCGCCGCAAGCCTGGCTGGTGGGGGCCCCGTCGGGCCTGCTCTGTTGAGAGGGAGGCACCTGCACATGAGACGACGCTTCGTCTTGGCGTTCGGCATGTCGCTGCTGCTCGTGGCAGCGTTGATGCCCGCGGCCGCGACCGCCGCCGGACCCGAGCGGTTCGGCCGCGTCGAGGGCCACAAAGTCGATCCGAAGCTGGCACGGGAGCTGCGCAAGCTGCGCGACCCGGATCGCCAGGTGATGGTCTTCGTCGAGCTCACCCGACCCTCAGTCGCCGACTCGATCGCCGGCCGGCTCGAGGCCGGTGAAGAGATCAGCGGCGCCCGCCGCGCCGAGCTGCGCCGGCCGCTGGCCGAGCAGCAGGTAACGGTCAAGCGCGAGATCGAGCGCCTGAAGGGCCGCGTCCACGCCACGTTCACTGACGTGGCCAATGGCTTCCGGGCGACGATGCCGATGCGCAACGTCGAGCGCCTTTCGCGCGTCGGCGGTGTCAAGGCGGTCTACCCGGTCAGCAAGATGGTGCCCTCGAACGACAACTCGGCGCGCTACGTCAAGGCGCCCCAGACCTGGAGCCAGACCGGCTTCACGGGCACTGGCGTCAAGATTGCGATCATCGACACCGGTATCAACTACTACCACAAGACCTTCAACGGCGCGGGCCAGGCGGCCAACGATACGGACAATCCGAACATCGTCGAGCCGAGCAGCTTCCCGACGGCCAAGGTCATCGGCGGCTGGGACTTCGTGGGCGACCTCTACGACGCCGACACGGTCACCGTCGCTACCCCGGACCCGGACCCGCGCGACTGCAACGGTCACGGCACGCACGTTGCCGGCACCGCTGCCGGCTTCGGCGTCAAGTCGGACGGCACGACCTACACCGGTGCCTACAACCTGACCGCCCTCAACAGCACCAGCTGGAACGTGCCGCCGGGCATGGCCCCGCGCGCGCTGCTGCTGGCGTACAAGGTCTTCGGCTGCGACGGCGGCACGTACGTCGTGCTCGACGCCATCGAGATGGCCGTTCGTGACGGCGCACACGTGATCAACATGTCGCTCGGCCTGGACTACGGCAATGGCGGCCGGATCGAGGAGATCGCGACCAACAACGCCGTCCGCGCTGGCGTCGTGGTCGTCGCCTCGGCCGGCAACAGCGGCCCGAGCGCGTACATCAACGGCTCACCCGGCACGGCCGAGGGCGCCATCTCCGTCGCGGCGATGGACGCTGACCCGACCTTCCCGAGCGTCTGGATCGACATGCCCACGGGCGCTGACATCCGGGCGATCAACGCCAACGGCGACACTGACAACCTGCCGCTCACCGGCACGCTGAACCACTTCGAGGACAACCCCGGCACCGCTGGTGTCGACGAGAGCCTTGGTTGCACGCTCGCCGACTGGACGTACAACGGGTTCGCCGCTGGCCAGATCGCGGTCACCCACCGCGGGGTCTGCGCTCGCGTCGACCGCGCGATCATCGGCGACAGCCTGGGTGCGTCGGCGGTGATCATGGTCAACAACGCGTCGGGCTATCCGCCATTCGAAGGCCCCATCGACGGCGTCGACATCCCGTTCCTGGGTGTTCCCAGCACGGACCACACGCGCTTCCACACCGACGACGGCGGCTCGGCGACGATCAGTGTCGCGCCGCCCCTTGCCAACCCGGGCTACAAGTACAACGCCACCTTCACCTCAGGCGGCTTCCGGCGCTACGACCAGCTGCTCAAGCCGGACGTCATCGCGCCGGGCGTCTCGGTCATCTCGGCCGACACGGCGAACATGACCGGCGGCGTCGGCTTCTCGGGCACGTCGATGGCCTCACCGGCCGTTGCCGGAGTGGCGGCGCTCGTGCGCCAGGCACGGCCCAAGTTCACGCCCCGGCAGATCAAGTCGTTGATCGTCAACACGGCGACCACTGCCAACATCAACCCCAAGGACCTGCGGCTGGTCGGCAACGGCGTGGTCGACGCGCTGCGCGCCACCCGTTCGGTCGTGCACGTGACCACCCCGAACCCGCAGGACGGGACGCAGCAGTCGTTCATCCCCTCGCTCACCTTCGGGCTCGAGGAGATCGTCAAGACCTCCAAGGACCCGGCGCTGAGCAGCACGCGCAGCTTCCGCGTCTGGAACCGGAGCAACAAGGCGATCACGTACAACATCAGCAACCAGTTCGCCACCGCATCGCGCGGCATGACCGTCTCGATCTCGCCTTCGAAGGTGACGGTTCCCGCGAACTCCAACCGCCTCGTTCGGGTGACGATCAAGCTGACCAACGCAAAGGCACGTCAGCTGCCTGACGCCGCGCCCGGCCACGGGCCGGTGCTGGGCGTGGACGGCTTCGGCCAGCTGCACCTGCCGCTCGACTACATCGGCGGCCGGCTGCTGCTCAAGCCGACGGTCACGCGCACGGGCGTCATGACCCTGCGCGTGCCATGGGGCGTGGTGCCGCGTGGCACCTCGAACGTATGGGGCCAGCTGGGCACCTACAACACCTCGAGCGACACGGCGACGAACAAGATCACGCTGCGCAACAGCGGCGTCCACTCGGGCATCTCGGACGTCTTCGCCTGGGGCCTGACCGACGCACGCGAGGGCTACAGCGGCATGGACATGCGCGCGGTGGGCTTCCAGTCCCTGCCATCGTTCCTCTGCTGGTCGGGCGCCGACCCGTCGGATGCCTGCCTGGTGGGGGCGATCAACAACTGGAGCCGCTTCAGCAACGCCTCTGAGAACATCTGGATCCTGGTGCTCGACACGACCGGCGACGGCATCGCCGACTACGAGGTCTGGGTCCTGGATGCGGGACTGCTCCTGGGTGCGCTGGATGGCATCCCGATCTCCGCCGTGTACGACGTGGTGCTCGATGAGTTCACCTTCGTCTACCTCGCCACAGCGGCGCCCAACAGCTCGACCGTCCTCGTGCCGTTCCTGGCCTCGGACGTCGGTTTGGAGGACGGCGGCGACGAGGACTTCTGGTACTACGCCGAGTCGTACGACTTCTGGGACGCTGACGGCGACCCCGGCAACCCGGTCTTCCACTTCGATGTCGCATTGACTGGCAACCACCCGGATGCCGGATCCACGTCGGCCCACTACAACGCCTTCGACCATCCGATCTCGCAGGGCAACTTCAACGTTGTCAACCCTGGAGCGCTGGTCAAGATCGACGTGGCAGTCGATCGGATGGGCTGGGTCCCGGAGTGGGGCCACAAGGGCTGGATGATCGTGTCGCTCGATGACAAGGCCGGCGACCGCCAGGCTGACCTCATCTCGACCGGACCCCTCCAGCCGTACGTCATCGTGCCCTAGCGCCCGATCCGGCCGCCCGCTGAGCGGGCACCGGCACTCGTAAGGCCAGCAGGACCCCCGGCTTCGGCCGGGGGTCCTGCCTTGTGCAGCACATGGCGGTTGTGACAGGCAAGGTGGCACGGCCGGCAGGCATCCTGGCCGCATGGCTCGCACATCACTCCGCTTCACGCTCGACGTTCCGGCCGCCGGGCCGCCGGTCAGCGTCAGGCTGCGCCGGGTGGCCGGCCGCTGGAGCGCGGCGGTCGAGGGTGAGCCGTTCGTGGCGGTGGCGGTCTCGGCCGGCGAGGCCCTTAGGCGCGCGCTCGAGCCGCTGGGAAGTGAGGAGGCCCGGCTGCTGCTGGCTGATCTCGGCTTGATCGGTCCGAGCATGGGCGTGCTGGAGCTGGAGCGCAGCCAACACGTAGGCTGACCTTGCTCTGGCGCTCTGATGCTGAATTCCGATAGACTGAGTCAGGATTAGCAGCACGTGCCGCCGGGCGCGACCACGGAGACCTGATGACCCTCACCCAGCGCGAGATGGTCGATAACGATCGCTCGAAGTTCGACTTCAAGGACGAGCTCGTATACCTCCACGAGGCCAAGCGCGGCCTGACCCGCGACACGGTCGAAGAGATCAGCGCGCTGAAGGACGAGCCGGACTGGATGCTCCAGTTCCGCCTGCGCGCCTACGAGCACTTCCTCAAGCGCCCGATGCCCACCTGGGGCGGCCACCTGGGCGACATCGACTTCGACCGGATCGTCTACTACCGCAAGCCGTCCGAGCGCGAGGAGCGTTCGTGGGACGACGTGCCGGACAAGATCAAGGAGACCTTCGAGCGCCTCGGCATCCCCGAGGCTGAGCGGATGTTCCTCTCCGGCGTTGGTGCGCAGTACGACTCGGAGGTCGTCTACCACTCGGTCAAGGAAGAGCTGACCAATCTCGGCGTGGTCTTCATGGGCACCGACCAGGCGCTCAAGGAGTACCCCGAGATTTTCGAAAAGTACTTCGGCACGGTCGTGCCGCCCGAGGACAACAAGTTTGCCGCGCTCAACAGCGCGGTCTGGTCGGGCGGCTCGTTCGTCTACGTGCCGCCGGGCGTAGATGTGCCGCTGCCGCTGCAGGCCTACTTCCGCATCAACGCCGAGAGCACCGGCCAGTTCGAGCGCACGCTGATCGTCGTCGACGAGGGCGCCAAGGTCCACTACATCGAGGGCTGCTCGGCGCCCATCTATGCCGCTGACTCGCTCCACTCCGCGGTCGTCGAGGTCATCGCTCTGCCCGGCAGCAAGGTCCGCTACACGACCATCCAGAACTGGTCGAACGACGTCTACAACCTGGTCACCAAGCGTGCCCATGCCCACGAGAACTCGACCGTCGAGTGGATCGACGCGAACACCGGTTGCCTGACGGGTGACAGCAAGATCCTCAAGAACAACGATGTCGTGGCGATCGCGGACATCGAGCCCGGGGACTACGTGTACTCCCTGACGCCAGAGTTTGACATCGCTCGTAGCCGCGTCATCGCCAAGAAGGAGAACCCGCCCGAGCACGTCTACGACCTGATCCTGCAGAACCACCGGCAGGTGACTGCGACGGCCAACCACCCGTTCTTGGTGAGCCGCAAGGTTGGCAGGACGCGCCGTATCGCATGGCTTCCGCTCGCGGCCCTGGTGCCGGGGGACGAGATTGCGACGGCCGGCACCATCCCGGATCGGGGGCAGCCACATGAGTTCGTCCACGTCGCTCGCCGGCCCCGCTCTAGAAAGCCGTTCCGGGCGCCAGAGCACAGCTCATGCGACCTTCTGTGGCTGCTCGGCTTCTACATCGGCGACGGCTACCTGGACGGAAACGCGCGCGTGATATTCGCTGTACCCCAGTCCGACCCGGCCGAGCCGAAAGTGCGGGCGTTGGTGTCCGAGTTGTTCGGGCTCGAAGCGACCCGTGGTCGGGGCGCGCAGCTCCGCATTGCCTCGGCCCAGCTCGTCGACTGGCTGCGCGCCGCCGGCGTGACCGGCAACGCCGACACAAAGCGTGTTCCGGCGTGGATGTTCCGACTGCCGCATTCGCAGAAGGCGGCATTCATCGATGGCTATGTCGCGGCAGACGGTCATATCCGTCAAGGCCACAAGAACGTCTCGATCACGAGTGCGAGCCGCGAGCTGCTTGAGCAGGTGCGCGACCTTGCCATCTCGGCCGGCATCAACGCGCACAAGATCTCGGCTTGGACGCGGCACGAGAGGCTGCCGCTCGGCGTGCGCGCAAAGACCTACACGTCATACCACCTGTACTTTGGCGACGAGCAACTTGACAGCCCCATCCACTTGGTCCCGATCCGCACGATTGAGCCGCGCGGTGAAGGGGTTACCTACGACATCGAGGTAGAGGGAACCCACAACTTCATTGCCAACGGCATCTTTGCCCACAACAGCCGCCTGACCATGAAGTACCCCTCGATCTACCTCCGCGGCCGCGGCGCCACGGCTGACATCATCAGCGTCGCCGTTGCCGGCAAGGGCCAGCACCAGGACACGGGCGCCAAGGCGATCCACCTGGCGCCGGATACCAAGAGCCGGATCGTCAGCAAGTCGGTCAGCAAGGACGGCGGTCGGGCCACCTATCGCGGCCACCTGAAGGTCGCGCCGGGCGCAACCAACGTGATGGCCAGCGTGCGCTGTGACGCGTTGATGCTCGACGACCAGAGCCGCAGCGACACCTACCCGTACATCGACATCCAGGAAGACGACACGTCGATGAGCCACGAGGCCACTGTTGGCAAGATCAGCCAGGACCAGGTCTTCTACCTGATGAGCCGCGGCCTGAGCGAGAACGAGGCGCAGAACCTGATCGTGCAGGGCTTCCTGGAGGTCTTCACCAAGGAGCTGCCGATGGAGTACGCGGTCGAGTTCAACCGCCTCGTCAAGCTGGAGATGGAGGGTGCGCTCGGTTGAGCCGGGCGCCCGACCTACCCTTCGCCGGCGAGGCAGCCGCTCGCCGGCTATCGAACAGGCTCGGTGAGCCTGGCTGGCTGCTCGACGAGCGACTGGATGCCAGCCGCCTGTACGCCGATCTGCCGCTCGAGACCAATCCGCTGTTCACGCTCTACGTCGACCTGCGCGCGGCCCGCTTCGGCGAGATCGAGCCCTATGCGGAGGCCGGCGAGGCGGCCGAGGTTTCGGCGGTCGTGCCTGAGGGAGCAGCTGGACTGATCGCCGTCGCCGAGGATCGGGTCGTCGCCCGCGCGCTGACGGCTGAGGCGCAACAGGCCGGGGTTGTCGTTGACACGTTCTCCAACGTGCTGCGGCACCGGCCGCAGCTGCTGCGCGACGTCATCGGCGGCGGAGCGTCGCTGCCGGAGAATGACAAGCTCGCCCAGCTGGCACGCGCCAGCGCGGCGCTGGGCGTCGTCATCCACGTCCCAGCCGGCGTCACGCTCGAGCAGCCGATCGTGTTGCGCTGGGCCGCCGGCCGGCCTGGCCGTGGCTTGGTGTCGCGGACGGTCATCTGTCTCGGCGAAGGCGCCCAGGCGACCGTCCTCGAAGAGCAGGTCCCGACCGATGACACGCCCGCGCATGGTGGCCAGAGCATGTGGTGGGGCACGACTGAGGTCCATCTGGCCGCGGGCTCCTCGCTCGACTTCGCCGCCCAGCAGGACTTCGGCCAGAGCACGCTCGCGTTCGTCAACCGGCACGCCACGCTCGGGCGTGACGCGCAGCTGCGTTGGGCGCTGGCCAGCGTTGGCGGGCTCATCCACAAGAGCCGCATCGACAACCGGCTGGTTGGCCGCGGCTCGAGCGTGCAGCAGGTGGAGATTGGCTTTGGCGGTGGCAGCCAGCTCTTCGACCTGACCTCGTACACACGCCACATCGGCGAGGACACGACAGGCGACCTGCTCAGCAAGGGCGTCTTCATGGACCGCAGCCGCGGCTACTTCAAGGGCCTGATCGACATCGAGCGCACCGCCCGCGGCACGGATTCCTTTCTCGGCGAGTTCGCCATGCTGCTGACCAAGAAGGCGCGCTCGGTCACGATCCCGAGCCTCGAGATCGACCAGCCTGATGTGCGACGGGCGAGCCACTCGAGCTCGGTCGGGCCCATCGACGAGGTTCAGCTGTTCTACCTGATGAGCCGCGGCCTGCCGCGCGACCTGGCGCGCAAGTTCATCGTCATGGGCTTCCTCGAGCCGGTCGTGGCCCGCATCCCACTGGCCGAGGCGCAGGATCGGCTGCGCCGGCTGCTCGAGCAGAAGTGGCCCAGCGACGCGCTGGCTGAGGCCGAGGTTGCGGCTTGAGCGACGCCACGCGACGCATCGCCCTGGGGCCGCTCGCAGACCTTGCCCCGGGCGCGCTGGCGATGGTCCAGGTCGACGGCACGGACATCCTGCTGGCCAACGTTGACGGCCGCGTCCACGCCACCCAGGGCATCTGCTCGCACGAGTACTTCGAGCTTGACAAGGGCTTTCTGACTGGCGACTCGATAACCTGCGCGCTGCACCTGTCGCGCTTCGATCTCGAGACCGGCGAGGCGCTCGGCCCGCCGGCAGAGCTGCCGCTGGCGGTCTATGGCGTGGCCATCGAGGACGGCCAGATCGTGCTCGAGCTGCCCGAGGGGCCGATCCCGGTCAACGAGTGAGGGCGATCAGCAGTCGCCGCGCTTGACGAACAGGTAGGGGCCTTCGCCGCAGGTCCAGTAGAAGAGCTCGGCCGGCGACAGCGTCGGGTAGCGACCGGTCGTCAGCTCCACCTCGACGGCCATCTGGTGCGGGTGGCTGAAGCCATGGGCGCGGACGACGTTGACCTGGTAGCTCCAGCCGTGCCGGCCCGCCTCGGCGCGTGGCAGGACGGCGTGGCCGCGGGCCAGCTTCACCGGCAGGCCGATCTCGCTCGCGGTGCCCAGCGAAAGCGGCACACGGGTGATCTCCTGCCAGCCTGGCACGCCTGCACCGAGCCAGACGACACTGAGGACCGGCCGATCGCCCCACAACCGGAAGGGCAGCTCGACCCGCGCCCTGAAGTCACCGTTGGCCAGGGGCTCGAGCCAGAAGTCGCGCGTCTCTGAATCGGGCAGCACCAGCCGCGCGACGAACGGGCCCTGGCGCGGCTGGTGGAATCGGCCGAGCCCGGCCAGGCCATCACCGCCGTGAATGGCGCGTGGCGTTGGGGTGGCAGTGGCCGGGGAGGGAGCGTGGCCCGGCGAGCGGTCAGCGGCGACCTCGGTGGTCGGCAGCGGCTCAGCCCGCTGATCGGGTGCGGGCTCCCGTCCGGAAAGGCCCAGCCAGGCCGTTCCGAGAAGGGCCCCGGCCACCAGGATCGCCACCGGCCACGGCCCGCGCCTGCCTCGGTCCACGCGCTCAAGCGACGCTTCGCGCAAGGTCGGCCCCATCGTCACGCGCCTCCTGCGGCGGACGACAGACGGATGACGATGATTGGCACGACCGGGCTGCCAGACAGGCTGACCCTTAGCTCGAAGCCCTCGCGCGCGAGCGTCGGACCGATGCCGCGCGTCGGTCTCCCATGGTGCCTGACACGCAGCACGGTCTTGCCGGCCGCGCCCAGGACGGGCAGCTCGTCGATCGCGAGATCCCAGGTACCGAGGCTGTGGAGCTGCTCGCCGCCACGAGGGTCGATCTGGAGCAGCTCGACGGACAGCGGCCCGTCCTTGCCAGCGGCGCGGATCCGGATGACGCCGGCCAGCTGGGAGGGCCGCGGCCGGTGGACGAAGACCAGGAATCGGTGCGCCCCCAGGAGCGTGTGCACGCCCTGCTCCGTCCCACTGAGAATCTCGGGCACGCGCCGCGGCCCGGCCTGGCCGAACTTGATGTCGAGCTCGATCTCGATCGCGGGTGCGGGCGACGGACTGCGCGTCGGCGCCGGCGTTGGGGTTGCGGGCAAGCTCAGGGCGATCTGGTCTTCTTGCGGCGCCAGCCTCCCAGACAGGCCGAGCGCGACCGTTGCCAGCAGCGCAGCCAGCGCGGCCAGGGCCGCCCGGCGGGCGGAACCCCCGCCGCCCAGCCGCATGGTCACCGGCACGGAGCCCTCGGCGCGCAGCGGCTCGGGCATCTAGCGTTCCAGCTCGACCCCGGCGCCTGCGTCTGCCGCCCGGCGACAGATCGCGTCGGCAAAGATCACGTCCGCCAAGCCCACGCCAAGATGGGTGACCAGCGCCGGCCGCGCCTCGTCAGAGCCGTCCTGCTCGGCCGCACCGTTGCCAGTGCCGCGGCGCGTGAGCTCGCCGAGCGTCAGCCCGGGCTCCGGATAGCCGTCGAAGTAGCCCAGCGCGCGGTAGTGCATGTACTGCTCGCGATCGTCGACCGCGAAGAGTCGAGCCTGGAGAGCCAGCTCGGGACGGACGTAGGTCGCGAAGTCGACCGCCACGACCAGGGCGCCGGGACTGACGTCAGCCGGCCCGAGCCGCTCGGGCCGGGCGTCAAAGCTGGCCACGGTGATCACGATGTCGGCGCCGCCGACCGCCTCCGCGCTGGAGCCGGCGAGGCTGACCCAGTCGCGGCCGACGGCCGCATTCGCCTCGGCCGCCACGGCTGCCGCCCGCCCGCGATCCCGGCCGAGCAGGGCCACCCGCGCATCTGGCAGCAGCGTGGCCAGCACCTCGAGATGGCTGACTGCCTGGACACCCGCTCCGAGCAGCGCGACGCGGCTCGCGCCAGCGGGCGCGAGCAGGCGGATGGCCAGACCGCTCACGGCCGCCGTCCGGACGGCGGTGATCCGGGCAGCGTCCAGCACCCACGTTGGCACGCCCGTCTGCGGGTCATTGAGCACGATCAGGCCGCTGATTGCCGGCAGCCCGTGGCGCCGGTTGCCGGGAAAGGCAGAGACCCACTTGAGCCCGACGAGATCCTGCGTGCGCAGCCATGCCGGCATGGCGTGGAGCAGTGCACCATCGCGCGGGTGGACACCGATCTTGGCCGGCATCTCGGCGCCGCCGGTGGCAAGCGCAACGAGTGCCTGCTCCGCCAGGCCGATCCGTTCCGTCACGCCGGGCAGGCAGGCCTCCAGCCCTGCGGCGGGCAGGTAGCGCAGCGGCGGCAGCGACGTGCCGGCGAGAGTCATGGTTAACAGCCTACGCCTGCCTGAGAAGCGCGACGCCCCGCTGATGGGTACGCTTCCCCGCGATGGCTGACAGCGTCCTGAAGCTGACTCCCGAAGAGATGAGCCAGAGCCTGGCCAACCTGCGCCTGGAGCGCGACGCCGTCGTGCTCTACGAGCAGCTGGCGCGGATCGAGAACGAGCCGGAGCGAGCCGCTGCGTTCGCGCGCATCGCCGCCAACGAGCGCCGCCACGCTGACATCTGGGCCAGCCGGCTCGAGAGCGCCGGCCAGCCGGTGCCGCCGCTGAGCGGGCCACGCCTGCGCGTTCGGCTGATCATCATTCTCGCGCGCGTGCTGGGCACGCGTCGGGTGGCGGAGCTGGTGCGCGCGCTGGAGGGTGACGAGGAAGAGGCCTATGCCAGCCAGCTCACGCCTGAGACGGCGGCGATCGCCGCCGATGAGCGCGAGCACGCAGCGATCTGGCAGCGGCTGCAGGACGGAATCGCGCCGCTGCCGGACGGGCTCGCGGCGGCCCAGGCCGAGGCGCCGGCCAAGCCAGTCCGTCGGACCGCCCGCCATGGCGTCGCCGAGGAGGCATGGCACCGCGGGGGCCGGTCAGGGACGCTGCGAGCGGCGGTCTTCGGAGCAAATGACGGCCTGGTCAGCAACCTCTCGCTGGTCATGGGCGTGGCCGGTGCGGTGAGCGACAACAGCCTGATCGTGCTGGCCGGCATCGCCGGCCTGCTGGCCGGCGCTTTCTCGATGGCCGCCGGCGAGTACATCAGCATGCAGAGCCAGCGCGAGCTGTTCGAGCGCCAGATCGCGATCGAGCGCGAGGAGATGCGCGTCATGCCCGAGGAGGAGCTCGCCGAGCTTGCTGCGATCTACCGCGCCAAGGGCCTGCCCGCGGCGGACGCCCAGCGCGTCGCCGAGAATCTGATGAAGGATCCGGCCAAGGCCCTTGACACCAAGGTTCGGGAGGAGCTTGGGCTCGACCCAGACGAGCTGGGCTCGCCCTTTGGTGCCGCCTGGTCGTCGTTCGTCGCATTCGCCATGGGCGCGGTCGTGCCGCTGCTGCCTTTCCTCCTCGGCAACGGCCTGCCGGCACTCGTCGCCGCGCTGGGACTGTCGTTCGCGGCGCTGTTCACCGTGGGCGCGCTGGTCAGCCTCGTGACCGGCCGCGGCATGATCTTCAGCGGACTGCGCCAGGTCGCCATCGGTGCCATCGCCGCGGCGGTGACCTACGCCGTGGGCACGCTGATCGGCGCCAACCTGGGCTGAGCGGCGTGGCAGGAGATCTCGTAGCGCGTCTCCGCGCGGAGGGCCTCGCAGCGAGCAGCTGGGCCAACGGCCCGGGAGACCGCTACGCCGAGCACGTCCACGACTATGACAAGGTGCTCGTGACCGAGCGCGGCTCGATCACCTTCCACCTGCCGGCGGACGGCCGCGATGTGACGCTCCACCCCGGCGAGCGGCTGGACCTGCCGGCCGGGACGCGCCATGCGGCGACCGTCGGGCCGGACGGCGTCAGCTGCCTCGAGGCGCACCTGCCGGCCGGCTCGCTCGCTCGGCCGGCGGCACATCGGTCGGAGTGGTAGCCAGGACCACGTGTGGCTCGACCTCGAGCGGCTCGCCGCTGACGTATTCCACGTGCAGCTCGAGCACCTCCTCGACGAGTGACGCCGGCGCCACGCCACCGCGCTGCTCGATCGTGCTGCTGATCCACTCGGCCTCAGCCGCGATCTCTGGCAGCGACACGTCGTCAGTCTGGCGCGGCAGCCGGCCGAGCGCGAACCACATCGCCACCGCGCCGACGGCGACGCCCACGATCAGCGCCCAGACGAGGTACTGCTCGACCACGGCCCGAGTATATGTATGCTCGGCAGGTGCTATCCCTGATCAACGTCACGCCTGACCCGCTGATCGTCCAGCTGGGCCCGGTGGCGCTGACCTGGTACAGCCTCGGCTACGTGGTCGGGCTGGCCGTGATGTTCGCCGTCACCCTGCGCGAGCTCGAGCGCCGGGGCATCGAGCGCCAGCACCTGTGGAACGCGTTCTTCGTGGTCGCGGTCTGCGCCGTCATCGGGGGCCGGCTGTACCACGTCATCCACGAGTGGCAGTTCTACGCCGCCGACCCGATTAGGGCGATCCTGCCAATCGGCGCGGACGGCCGGATCGGCTTCGCCGGTCTGGGCCTGTACGGGGGGATCATCGGCGCCCTGGTCGGGATCATCGTCTACGGCCGCTGGACGCGGCAGCCGATCCGGCTGGGCCTGGACGCGGTCATCCCGGGCACGTTCTTCGCCCAGGCCATCGCGCGCTGGGGCAACTTCTTCAACCAGGAGCTGTACGGCCCGCCGACTGATGCGCCGTGGGGCATCGCGATCGAATGCCAGTACCGCGTGGCCCAGTATCTGTGCGCCCAATATCCGTTCGAGACGACCGGCTTCCATCCGCTCTTCTTCTACGAATCGGCGCTGACCCTGGCTGGCGGCCTGGTCGCGCTCTACCTCTCGCGGCGCTTCCTTGGCAACGGCCTGCGCGCCGGTGACCTGACCGCCTTCTGGGGCATCTGGTACGGCGCGACCCGCTTCGTGCTGGAGACCTTCCGCGAGGGCTGGAACTGGACCCTGGGCGGCATCGCCACGGCCCAGCTGGTGAGCCTGGCGCTGATCGCCATCGGCGCCGCCTGGATCGCCTGGAACCACCGCCCCGGCCGGGCGCCGGAGCCCGCACCGCCGGATCTTGGACGCGGCCCGCCGGCCGCTGTTGGAGCCAGCGACGACTGACCGTTCGCCCGCCCAGCGGAGCGGGCTGATCGGCGCGCCCAGCTACCGTGCCAACCTCGGCTACCGCCTCGCCCGACGAATCGCCCGCCTGCTCGCCTGGCGGCTCTTCCGCATTCACGTCGAGGGCCTCGAGAACCTGCCGCGCGATGAGTCCGGCGCAATGGCCGGCGGCTGGATCTGTGCAGGCCTGCCCCACCGGACGTGGGTCGAGCCGGCGATCCTTCTCGGGCTGCTGCCGGCGGAGCCACGGCTGGCGATGATGGCTGACGCCCCGACAGCGGTCGGCTCGTGGTGGCGGCGCCGGCTCATGAGCATCGTCGGTGGCGTGGTCTTGATCCCGCGGCGGGCGGCCAGCGGCACGCGCGGTTTCGAGCATCAGGTCGCGGCCGTGGCCAAGGTGCTCGACGCTGGCGCGGTGTTCAGCATCTTCCCCGAGCAGGGCCCGCCAACGAGACCGCCCGCGTTGCGCCGCGTCTCGCCCGCCGTCGCGTACTTCGCGCTGCGCACCGGCCGCCCCATCGTGCCGGTCGTCTTTGGGGGCACGCACGAGCTGTTCCTGCGCCGGTCGATCGTGGTCCGCATCCTGCCGGCACAGCCGACGCCGCCCGCCACGCCGGCGGGCTCGGCGAGCGGGCGCGAGGCCGCCGAACGCCTGCTGGGCGAGTTGCTTGCTCGTGTGGTGCCGGTCGCAGACGAGGTGCATCGCGCAGCCGAGCCAAGGCCGGGCGCGCATCGGCGCTGGCGCTGGCTGACCGGGCCCTACCCGCGCGTCGCTGACGAGCGCGACTGAGCCACGCCTATACTCGGGCGCGGATGGAATACGCCGAGTCGATCCTCGATCTCGTCGGCAACACGCCACTCGTCCGCCTGTCGCGCGTCACCCGCGACCTCGGGCCGCGTGACGGCCAGCCGCTGATCCTGGGCAAGCTGGAGACGCTCAATCCCGGTGGCTCGGTCAAGGACCGCATCGGCCTGCCGATGATCGAGGCGGCCGAGCGCGAAGGCAAGCTGCGCCCCGGCGGCACCATCGTCGAGCCCACCTCGGGCAACACCGGCCACGGCCTCGCCATCGCGGCCGCGCTCAAGGGCTACCGCTGCATCTTCGTGATGGCTGACAAGCAGTCGGCCGAGAAGCAGGCACTGCTGCGCGCATACGGCGCGGAGGTCGTGCTCTGCCCGACCAACGTGCCACCCGAATCGCCGGAGAGCTACTACTCGGTCGCCCGCCGGCTGGCGCGCGACGTCCCCGGTGCCTTCCAGCCGGATCAGTACTCGAACCCGGCCAACCCGGCCGCCCACGAGGCCACCACCGGCCCGGAGATCTGGCGCCAGACGGAGGGGCGCATCACCCACCTCGTCGTGGCCACCGGAACCGGCGGCACGGTCAGCGGGGCAGGTCGGTACCTCAAGCGGCAGAAGCCCGAGCTTCAGGTCGTCGGTGGCGATCCGGAGGGCAGCGTGCTCTCCGGTGACGCGGCTCGGCCGTACCTCACCGAGGGCATCGGCGAGGACTTCTTTCCGGCGACGTATGACCCGCAGATCGTCGATCGCTGGGTGCGCGTGTCGGACCGCGACGCCTTCGCCATGGCCCGCCGCATCACGCGCGAGGAAGGGATCCTCGCCGGCGAGTCGAGCGGCACGGCGGTGATCGCCGCGCTGACCGTTGCGCGCGAGCTGATGGAAGCAGATCCGGGCGCGGCGCGCGAGGCCGTCTTCGTGGTGATCATTCCTGACGGCGGACGTAACTACCTCTCCAAGCTCTACAACGACGAATGGATGCGCGCCAACGGCCTGCTCGGTTTCGAGCCCGGTCGCGAGAAGCTTGCCGCGCTGCTCGCCCACGCACACCGCGACGGCGTGCCAAGCGTCGTCATCGCCCGCACGACCGAGCGTGTCGCTGACGCGATCGCCACCCTCGAGCGCTACGGCATCAGCCAGATGCCCGTCAGCGAGCGCGACGACGACACGATCGAGGGCCTGGTCGGCTCGATCAGCGAGCGCAGCCTGCTCGAGCGCGCCTACCGCGACCCGGCCGTTGTCGAGCGCACGGTTGGCGAGGTGATGGACCGGCCGCTGCCCACGATCGACCGCTCGGCCTCGGTCGAGGAGGCGTTCGAGCTGCTGCGCGGCAGCGTGCAGGCGCTGGTGGCGCTGTCTGATGGCCGCCCAGCGGGCATCGTCACCAAGCTCGACCTGCTCGAGTTCCTGGCCCACCGCGGCCGATAGCGTGCGGGCCTATACCCGCGGGTGAACAGCTATTCGAGCCCGGTAAGAGGTGGTCGCGTCTTTCGCACGGCGGCGGTACGGCTCAGCAGCGGCCGCGACAGCCTCGGACAGATCCCGCACGAACCGTGCGCGGTCCTCGTGGTCCGCAAGCTCGATGTCGATGTCGATGCTCACGCTGGGAATCGCGACATCGTGCTCCTGGAGTAGCCGGAGGGCATCAGCGCGCAGCTCGTCGCCAGCCCTGACGAGTGCCTGCAGGGAGACGCTGGAGGCTAGACGGCGCCGCTGATCGTCAGTCAGCGGCAGCGCGGTCGAGAGCACGAAGCTGCGCGCCAGCGCCTGGTAGCGACGCTCGACCAGGTTGCGCCGGCGCCGTGACTCGACCTCGAGCGCCAGCCCGACCTCGGCCAACGCGCGCAGGTGGTAGTTGGCCAGCTGCGGCTTGATCGAAAGGCGGTGGGCGACCTCTGTCGCCGAGGCCGGCTCGCCGATCTCTGCCAGCACCTGCCGGCGCAGCGGCTGGACGATCGCCGCCAGCTGGTCGAGCCGTGCCAGCTCGGCCACGGCCACGGGCTGCGTCAACGCCGGTAGGCCCCGCCACCGACCGGCTGGTAGTGGCCGTACAGGTCGACGCTGGTCGAGTAGGACTTGCCGTCGCGCAGCAGGGTGATCGACACGGTGTCACCGGGCGAGCGCTCGACTAGGAAGCGTGCGATCTGCTCGAAGTCGTCAATCGGCTGGCCATCAAGGTTGATGACGATGTCGCCGGGCACGATCCCGGCCCGTGCCGCAGGTGCGCTGTCGATGACAGCCTCCACGCGGCGACCGCCGTCACCCGGGCCGAAGGCAAGGCCGAGTCGCGCCATGCGGCGCCGGTCGAAGCCCTCCTCGAGGTGGCGCTTCAACGCCTTCAGGAAGTGGACGACGCCTTCGCGGAAGCGCTCCAGCGCCTCGTCCCATTCAGGACCGCTGCCAAAGCCGCTGTTGACCACCCGAACGCGGGTCACGCCGCCGCCAAGATCCTCAAAGGTATAGGTCGCGAGCAGCGGGCCCGGCGCATCCTTGTCCATGCCCCGCGTGACCAGCCGGCGCGGCCGATCCACCTCGAGGTACTCGCCCTCGCTGATGTCATCAAGCTGTGCCGCCCAGGTCCAGCGATAGCGGCCGCCGGGGGTCGGGTCCGATTCGGCGTTGTCGACGAGCCAGGCGCGCAGGCGCTCTGGTTCGACGAGCGCCTCGAAGGCCTGCTCGGCAGTGGTCTTGATGTCCAGCGCGTGTTCGGTTGTCCGGTCCGTCATCGGGCTGCCTTTCGTGCGGCTAATACAGCAGGCACTGTACGTACAACCTCGGCTGTATGTCAAGCCCGGCCGTCAGCGGCCCTGCTCCAGGCTGGCCCGCGCGATTCGTCGCCACAGGCCAAGGTGCGCGTTGTTGACCAACGCGATGCCGCCGATGACCAGCGCCGTGCCCAGGACCAGGCCCTCGTGGATCTGCTCGCGCAGGACCAGCCAGCCGAGGGCGATGCCCCAAATGGGCAGCGTGTAGGCGACCAGCGAGACGCGGGTCGGGCCCCACCGGCCGAGCAGCCGGTAGAAGAGCAGGTAGGCCATGCCCGAGCCGAGCAGGCCGAGCCAGACGACGGCGATGATGGCCTCGAGCGGCAGCCCGAGCGTCTGGCCGATCGGGTCCTCGAACAGGATGGCGGCGACGGCGGACATGAGCATGGCGAAGAACACCTGGAACATCGCCGGGATCATCGGTCGCAGCCCGTGGACGAAGCGCCGGGCGTACACGCCGCCAAGCGCGTACGAGACAGTGGCCACCAGCAGCGCCAGCTGCGGCGTCAGGTCAGTCCGACCGAGCTGGCTGATGTCGAAGCCGACCAGGACCGCCACTCCGATCATCCCGACGCTCACGCCGACGACCTTGTTGACCGTCATCCGCTCGTCGCGCAGCATCAGCGCCGCGATCGGGATGACGAACAGCGGCACCGGCGCGGTCAGCGTCGCCGCCAGCGCCGAGTCGACCGACTGCTCGGCCCAGGTGATCAGGAAGAACGGCAGCGCGACAGCGAAGAAGCCAAGGACGACCAAGTGGCCGTAGGTGCGACCGCCGTGCGGCAGCGGCACGCGCAGGGCGACGACGACCAACGCCAGCAGCGCAAACCCGACGACAAGCCGGAGCGTGACCAGCGTGAACGGCTGGAGCCCGGAATCGACGCCAATCTTGATGAACAGGTAGCTGCTGCCCCAGAAGAACCCGAGCAGCACGAAAAGCAGCCAGTCGATCTGGGTGACGCGGCTCACGCTCATCTAACCCGCGCAGTTTGTCACGGGTTGCATCAGGCGGAGCGGCGCTGCAGGTTGACCTCGTCCCCGGCCGGCGCTTCGAGACCGCTGCAACCGATCAGTGATCACCTGGCTACGCGGCGGCGGATTGGGCCGGCGTACAATCGTTGGCGACGAACTGCGTAAGCCGACTGCCGCCAGTGTTGCGCGGTACGCGCGGCCGGTCCGCCCGAGTTGCTGACGCGCGGCTGATCAGGCCGCTCCAGACGGAGGAACCGGCGCGTGGCGAAGACGATCGAGCCGCCCAGTACCGCCACGGCGCGGTCCGGCACCGAGCCGCTGCTCGGCCGAACCGTGCACCACAACCTGTCCGTGGCGGCGCTGTACGAGAAGGCAGTCGAGCGCGGCGAGGGGCTGATCGCTGACGGCGGGCCGCTCGTCGTGCGCACCGGCCATCACACCGGCCGCTCGCCCAAGGACAAGTTCATCGTCGAGGAGGCGGACAGTCACCGCGGCGTCTGGTGGGGCGGCTTCAACCAGCCCATCGGCGAAGATGCCTACGACCGGCTGCGCGCCCGGATCGTTGCCCACATGGCCGGCCGCGAGGTCTTCGTGCGCGACTGCTTCGTCGGTGCCGACCCGCGCTACCGGCGCTCCGTCCGCGCCTACACGGAGTCGGCCTGGGCGAACATCTTCTGCAACAACCTGTTCATCCGGCCGCAGCGGCAGGACCTGGAGGGCTTCTCGCCGAACTTCACGATCATCGACGCGCCAACGTTCAAGGCTGATCCAAAGCGCGACGGCACGCGCTCCGAGACGGTCGTGCTGGTCCACCTCGCGCGCCAGGAGATCCTGATCGGCGGCACGGCCTACGCCGGCGAGATGAAGAAGGGTGCTTTCGGGATCATGAACTACCGGCTGCCCGACGAGGGCGTGCTGCCCATGCACTCATCGGTCAACGTCGGCCGCAACGGCGACGTGGCGATCTTCTTTGGCCTCTCGGGCACGGGCAAGACGACCCTTTCGGCTGACCCGGAACGGATCCTGATCGGCGACGACGAGCACGGCTGGAGCGACGATGGAGTGTTCAACTTCGAAGGCGGGTCCTACGCCAAGACCATCCGCCTGTCGCACATCTACGAGCCGGACATCTACTCGACGACGCGCCGCTTCGGCACGATCCTCGAGAACGTGGCCATCGATCCGCGTACGCGCGAGCTCGACCTCGATTCGGATCTCGTCACCGAGAACACGCGCGGAGCTTTCCCGCTCGACTTCATCAGCAACTCGTCGCAGGAGGGGATCGCCGGACATCCGTCAACGGTCATCTTCCTGACCGCCGACGCATTCGGCGTCCTGCCGCCCATCGCCCGCCTGACCCGCGACCAGGCGATGTACCACTTCATCAGCGGCTACACGGCCAAGCTTGCCGGCACGGAGGTTGGCGTCAAGGAGCCACAGGCGACGTTCTCGACTTGCTTCGGGGCGCCGTTCATGCCCCGCCATCCGGGCGTATATGCGCAGATGCTGGGCCAGCGGCTCGACCACCACGACGTGCCGGTCTGGCTGGTGAACACCGGCTGGACGGGCGGTCCGTACGGCACCGGTGAGCGGATGAATATCACCTGGACCCGCCAGATGGTCCGCGCCGCGCTCAATGGCGCGCTGGATGGCGTCGCGACGCGCACCGATCCAATCTTCGGCGTCGAGGTGCCAGAGCACTGCCCTGATGTGCCTGACGAGATCCTCTGGCCGCGCGACACCTGGGCTGACGGTGCCGCCTACGACCGGCAGGCGCGCCGCCTGGCGGAGATGTTCGCCGAGAACTTCCGCGGCTTCGAGGAAGGGGTCAGCGAGGAGATTCGGGCGGCAGGCCCGCGCCTCGGTTGAGCGGCGCCGAGCGGCACGAGGCTCCCTGGCGGCGCCGGTTCAGGGCAGCCCGGACAACCCTGCCCGAGTGGGCGCGCGAACAGCCGGAGAGGCTGCTCTATGCGTCCAACCACGTCGGGCGGTGGGAGCTCTACGCCTGGGATCGCGAAGCCGGCACGCATCGCCAGGTGACCGACCGGCGCGAAGGGACGTTGCACGGCTACCTTGACGCGGCCGGCGAGAGCATCTGGTGGTTCGACGACACCGACGGCGACGAGCTCGGACGCTGGATGATTCAGCCGTTCGCGGGCGGCGCGGACAGGGTCGTCGCAGAAACGCTGGGGCGGGCTTACGACGGCGGGCTGAACCTTGGGCGCGGGTTGGCGGTCATGGGCCGTTCCCGCGACGACGGCAACACCGTCCACGTCCTCCACGATGGCGGCGAGCCCATCGAGATCTATCGCCACGCCGAGTTCGTCGAGCTGGGTGGCCTGTCGCGCGACGAGCGGCTGATCTGCCTGCAGCACTCTGAGCACGGAGATTCGCGCCACTACGCGCTGCGCGTGGTTGAGCCGGACGGGGTGGCCGTGGCCGAGCTGTGGGATGGTCCCGGGCTGGGCCTGTGGTCCGCCGGCTGGTCGCCGGTCGAGGGCGACGATCGGCTGCTGGTCATGCACGAGCGTCACGACCTGCGCCGGCCGCTGATCTGGTCGCCGCGCAGCGACGAAGCGCGCGAGCTGGCGGTCTACCTGCCCGGCGACGTAAATGCCTCGTGGGTGCCCGATGCCAGCGCCGTGCTGCTCGTCCACGAGCACGCCGGTCGCTCCGAGCTCTACCGGCTGGAACTGGACGACGAGCGGCTGAGCCCCGTGCCCACACAACGCGGCAGCGCGGCTCCGGCGCGGGCGCGCCCGGATGGCGAGATCTGGTACGCCTGGAGCGACGCCACGACGTCGCCCGAGATCCGCTCGACGAGTGGCGCGCTGGTGCTGCGACCGCCGGCGGAGCCCCCGCCGAGCGGCGCGCCGTACAGCGACCTATGGGCTGGCGACGTTCACGCGCTGCTCGCCGAGCCGCCCGGCCCGCGGCCCCATCCGACCATCTTCTTCATCCACGGTGGTCCGGAATCGCACGATCGCGACGCCTGGTACCCGGCCGTGCAGGCGTGGGTCGACCATGGGCTTGCCGTCGTCCACGTCAACTACCGGGGCAGCACCGGCTACGGCCGGGCATGGCGGGATGCGCTCGAAGGGAACCCCGGCCTGACAGAGCTGCAGGACATCGCCGCCGTCCACGACCGCGTCGTCGCAGACGGCATCGCCGACCCGGCACGGATCGTGCTCTCGGGCGCGTCGTGGGGTGGCTACCTGACGTTGCTCGGCCTGGGCACGCAGCCTGAGCGCTGGGCGCTTGGCCTGGGCCTCGTGCCGGTGGCCGACTACATCGCTGCCTACGAGGACGAGATGGAGCCGCTCAAGGCGTACGATCGCTCGCTCTTCGGCGGCGTATCGCCGACAGATGACCCACAGCGCTATATCGAGCGCTCGCCCCTGACCTACATCGAGAACGTGCGTGTGCCGATGCTCATCCTCGCCGGCGAGAACGACCCGCGCTGCCCGATCCGCCAGATCGACAACTACGTCGCCCGCCTGCGCGAGCTGGGCATGCCCCACGAGGTAGTGCGCTACGACGCCGGCCACGGCTCGCTGCGCACCGAGGAGCGGATCCGCCAGCTCGAGGCACAGCTCGAGTTCGTGGCGCGCTACCTAGGAACGACGCCGCCGCAGTCCTGAGCCTCGCCGATGCTTTGATCGCTGCCGCAGCGTGCTTCGCGCTGCTGCCGGCCCGGTCGCGAGGGCTACTGAAGCGGCTCGAACCTCGCGGTGAAGTGGCGCAGCTGGGGGGGCTCCGACACGATCCGGTAACCGCGCAGGTCTGACCAGCGCTCGGCGACCCAGTTGATGACCTCGATCACGTAATCGACGTGCGATTGCGTGTACGTCCGGCGCGGGATCGCCAGCCGGACAAGGTCCATCGCTGCCTCCGTCTCGGTGCCGTCGGGATGCCGGCCGAACATGACCGTCCCGATCTCCACGCCGCGCAGCCCGCCCTCGCGGTAGAGCGCGACGGCCAGTGACTGGCCGGGGTACTGGAGCGGCGGGATGTGGGGCAGCATCTGGCGCGCGTCGATGTAGACGGCGTGGCCGCCGATGGGCATGATGACCGGCACGCCTGAAGCGTCGAGCGCCTCGCCAAGGTAGGCGGTCGAGGTGATGCGGTAGCGCAGATAGTCCTCCTCGACGACCTCGCGCAGCCCTTGCGCGATGGCCTCGAGGTCACGCCCGGCAAGGCCGCCGTAGGTCGGGAAGCCTTCGGTCAGGATGAGCATGTTGCGGCAGCGCTCGGCCACCGTGTCGTCGTTCATCGCCAGCCAGCCGCCGATGTTGGCCAGGCCGTCCTTCTTGGCGCTCATGGTCATGCCATCGGCCAGCGCGGCCATCTCGCGCACGATGTCCGGGATGGGCCTGTCGCGGTAGCCGTCCTCGCGCTGGCGGATGAACCACGCGTTCTCGGCGAAGCGGCACGCGTCGAGGAATAGCGGCAGCCCGTGGCGATTGCACACCTCGCGCACCGCGCGCAGGTTGGCCATGCTGACCGGCTGGCCGCCCATGGAGTTGTTGGTGACGGTCATGAACACAACCGGCACGTTCTGCGCGCCGCGCTGCTCGATCAGCCGCTCCAGCGCGTCGACGTCCATGTCGCCCTTGAACGGGAGCTGCGACTGCGGCTCGTGGATCGGGCTCAGGTCGACCGCCTCGGCGCCGGTGTACTCGACGTTCGCGCGGGTGGTGTCGAAGTGGGCGTTGTTCGGGACCACCTTACCCGGCCCACCCAGCACGCTGAACAGAATCTTCTCGGCCGCTCGGCCCTGATGGGTCGGGATTACGTGCTCGAACGGGAACAGCTCGCGGACCGAATCAAGGAACGCGTACCACGACGGCGAGCCTGCGTACGACTCGTCGCCGTGCTGGATGGCCGCCCACTGATCGCGGCTCATGGCGCCCGTCCCCGAGTCGGTCAGCAGGTCGATGATCACGTCAGCCGCGTGCAGGTTGAACAGGTTGTAGCCGGCTGCCTCGAGCGCCGCCTGGCGTTGCTGAACGGTGCTCAGCCGGATCGGCTCGACCGAATGGATCCGGAACGGCTCGATGATCGTCCGCCAGCGCTCCACGGGCGGAGGATAGCGCCGCAGCAGGGAAGCCCGTTGAGGTCCTCGGCGGCGGCCGGCGAGGCCGGGTTCAGATTGGCCTTTCAGGCCGACTAGAATCGCGGAGTGGCCACGCGCCCGGATGAGCCCTCCATCAACCCGTGGCGCCGGGTAGCCGACGCGCACGACAGCCGGCGCTACGAGCTGTTCATGCTGGCGATGCCCGTGTTCGCCAGGCTGGGCTTCCGGGGTGCCTCCGTTCGAGAGCTGGCCGATGCCTGCCATCTCAGCCCGGCCGGCCTGTATCACTACTTTCGCTCGAAGCAGGAGCTGGCGACGTACGCCGTGCGGTCCCCGCGAGTCGGCTGGGAGCAGACCTACATCGACCCGACGGTCGATCCGCTGATGCAGCTGCGGGCGATGCTGGAGCTGTCCATCGACCAGGTGCCCGCCTACATGCTCTGCCTGCGCATGCTCGACGAGATCGCCGATCCGGCCGCGGAGAGGCTCAAGTCGGCGACCTTCCGCGATGGCGAGCAGATGATCGGCCGGTTCGTCAGCGCCGCAGCCCCGGGCATGGGCCGGGACGTGGCAGAGGAGACCGCCCGGCTTCTGATCGCCGTGCTCGTCGGCTCCGCTCTCGCGGACCTCGACGAGGATGCAGGCTCGGTCCGTCGCCGAGTGCTCGACGTCCTGCGCACGCGGCTGGTCCCGGATCATCTCGACGCCGACAGGCTGGCCGCGTCCTTCGCCGGGTGGGACGAACCGGATTCGAATAGATCGGCCGTACATTCGGCCGCCTGAGCCGTAGCCTCACCGGACAACCCAGCCAAGCGGAGGTGAAGGTATGACGGGACAGGATGCTGCCCTGCCAGGCGCCGATCGGAGTGTGCTCTATCAAAAGGCAACCTTGCTGAGAGCTGCCGGCTACGGCGCCCTCGGCGCGATCGCCACGCTGGTCGTGGCTGGTGTTGCCCTGGGCGTCTACTTCAGCGACACGGAAGGCATGGCCATCTTCGGGCCGATCAATGACGTCACCGCTGCCGCAACCCTGATGCTGATGATGCCCGCGGTCGCGGTTCTGCATCGGTTGGTCCGCGGCAGCCAGCCCGCGTGGTTCCGCTATCTCGCGGTTGTGGCCATCGCCGGCATGGCCGTCGCGGCCGCTGGGCTGCTCCTTCTCGTGGTCGGCGTGATCGACCTGCAGGGTTCGTTCGTCGTCGGCGGGATCGGCATCCTGCCCTTCCTTGTCTGGGTCGTCGTCACGGGCTACCTGTCGCTGCGCGGTCGGCTGCTCTCGCGGACCCTGGGTGCCTGGATCACCGCCTTCATGGCGCTGACTCTCGTTGCTATCGCGGCCGGTCCCTTCGTACCCATGCAGCTGCTCACCTTCACGCTGTTCCCGCTGCTGTCAGTAGCGCTCGGCGGCTGGCTGTACGTGCTCGGCCGGGATCTGCTGCGCGAATCGGCCGTCGGCGAGGGCTGATCAGCCCTCCGCGCGCACCGCGTAAAGCGGCCGCGGCTCCGGCAGGCCCTTGAGCTCGTGTCTGCCGCGTTCCTCGAACTCGAGCCGGCTGCCGGCAAGCAGGTCGCGCGTCGTCCACGACACGAGGACTTCGCTCGGGCCGGCGATTGCCAGCACGCGCGCAGCGACGTGGACGGCCAGCCCGCGCACATTGCCCGCCTCCAGCTCCACCTCGCCGGTGTGGACGCCACAGCGTACGCGCACGCCGGCAGATTCGACGGCCTGGGCAATGGCCAGGCCGGCCCTGACCGCGCCCTCGGCACTGTCGAAGAGGACGACGAAGCCATCGCCTGTGGTCGTCACCTCGCGCCCGCGGAATCGGTCAAGCTCGCGCCTGACCACCTGGTTGTGGCGGGCAAGCACCGTTCGCCAGCGGCCGTCGCCGAGCGTTCGTGCAGTGGCGGTCGAGTCGACGATGTCAGTGAACAGCAGCGTGGTCACCAGCCGGCTTGCGACGGCGCCATCCTCGCGGGCGAACGCGACCTCCGAGCCCCAGTCGACCGACACCCATGGCTCGTCGCCGACGACCCAGGCATCGTGGTACGGCGGGATCTCGAAGAACTCCTGCGGCCCGACCTCTATCTCGGCGCCGTCGCGATGCTGGACATGGACTCGCCCGGAGACCGAAAAGCCCATGTGGTGGAAGTCGCAATAGTCGGTGCCTGCTGCCGGCTTGATGTGCGTCGACCAGCGCCATCCCGGCTCGAACACGGCGTAGCCCACGACGCTGTCGCCGATCTCGAAGAAGTTGAGCTGGCCGTCGCGGATCAGCCGGACCTCATCCGGGCGCGACAGCTGCTTTCGCCGCAGGGTTGCCATCAGCGCCCCGTCAGGCCTCGTCGAGCGCTCGGCTGATGTCGGCCACGAGGTCGTCGGCGTCCTCAACGCCGACCGACAGCCTGACCAGCGCCGTCGAGACGGCGAGCGGCGATTCGGCGACCGAGCCGTGGGTCATCACGGCCGGGATCTCGATCAGTGACTCGACGCCGCCGAGCGACTCGGCAAGGGCAAAGATGCGCGTGCCCTCAGCAATGCGTCGCGCTCGCTCGGCCGGCGAGCGCCCCTCCCGTTCGGCGGGCACGAAGGACAGCATCCCACCGCTGAAGCGCATCTGGCGGGCAGCGAGCTCGCCGCTCAAGTGGGCGTGCCGGCCCGAGCGCAGCCCCGGGTAGTTGACGCGCTCGACATCCTCGCGCGCGGCCAACGCCTCAGCCACGGCCTGGGCATTGGCCGAGTGTCGCTCGATGCGCAGCGCCAGTGTCCGCAGCCCGCGCAGCACGAGGAAGCAGTCGAACGGCCCGGGCACGGCGCCGATCGCGTTCTGCAGGAACTTGAGGCGCTCGAACAGGTCGTCGCGCGACGTCGCCAGCACGCCGTTTACCGTGTCCGAATGGCCGGACAGGTACTTGGTCGCCGAGTGGTAGCTGATGTCCGCGCCCAGCTCGAGTGGGCGCTGGCTGATGGGCGAGGCGAACGTGTTGTCTACGACCAGGATGGGTCGCTCGCCGCGCGCGCCGCGATGGTCGCGCAGCGCCTCCGCGACGGCGGCGATGTCGATCACCTTCAGGTGCGGGTTGGACGGCGTTTCCAGCCAGACGAGGCGCGTCCGCTCGTCGAGCTGCGCGCGCAGCGTCGCCACGGGGTCCGCCGAGAAGTCGTGGTACGAGGCCTCGACGCCGGTATCGCGCAGGACGCGCTCGAAGAGGCGGAAGGTGCCGCCGTACACGTCGTCGGCGCAGAGGATGCGCTCGCCAGGCAAGGCGAGCGTGGCGATGGCCTGCGTCGTCGCCGAGCCGGACGCGAAGGCCAGGCCGTGGGCCGCCCCTTCGAGCGCGGCCACCGCGGCCTCGAGCCGCGAGCGCGTCGGGTTGCCGGTGCGCGCGTACTCCCAGCCATTGCGCGGCCGGCCGACAGCCTCCTGGGCGTAGGTCGCGGTCTGGTAGATGGGCGGCGCCACCGCGCCGGTCAGCTCGTCCGGCGCCATGCCGGCGTGGACGGCCAGCGTGGCTGGCCGCCAGGTCGGGTCGGCCTGGTCGGGCGAGTGCGGCTGGTCCCCGCCAGCGGGTCGGTCTGGAGTCGGCTGGTCGGTCATCGCGGTCAGTATGCCCGAGGGTGGTCGGAGCGCCCCGTCGGTACAATCGGCGCCTGTGCAGCCCAGCCCGACACCGAGCGAGAAGGAGAGTGACGCCATGCCACGCCCGCAGGTGACCGTTGTCGGTGCCGGCAATGTCGGCGCGTCGGTCGCCCAGCGCGTGGCTGAGGGCGGCCTCGCCGACGTGGTGCTGGTAGACATCGTCGAGGGCCTGCCGCAGGGCAAGGCGCTGGACCTTGCCGAGGCGGCGCCGGTCGTTGGCCACGACATGCGCATCATCGGCACCAATGACTACGCCGACACGGCCGGCTCGGACATCATCGTCGTCACCTCGGGTCTGGCCCGCCAGCCGGGCATGAGCCGCGACGACCTGCTGGCCAGGAACGCCGGCATAGTCCGTTCGGTCGTGCAGCAGGCCGCTGCCCAGTCGCCCGGCGCGATCCTGATCATCGTCACCAACCCGCTCGACGCGATGTGCCACGTCGCGCTCGAGTCCAGCGGCTTTCCGCCTGAGCGGGTGATCGGCATGGCGGGTGTGCTCGACTCGGCCCGCTTCCGCCACTTCATCGCCCAGGAGCTGGGCGTGAGCGTGACCAGCACCCATGCCTTCGTCCTTGGCGGCCACGGCGACACGATGGTTCCGCTGGCGCGCTACTCGACCGCCGGCGGCGTGCCGATCACCGAGCTGATGGCGCCTGAGCGCGTCGCGGCACTCGTCGACCGGACGCGCAACGGCGGCGCTGAGGTGGTTGCGCTGCTCAAGACGGGCAGCGCGTTCTATGCCCCGGCGGCGTCGGTGACGCAGATGGTCGACTCGATCCTCAACGACCGCAACGCGGTCCTGCCCTGCGCGGCCTACCTGCAGGGTGAGTACGGCGTCGACGGCTTGTTCGTTGGCGTACCGGTCAGGCTCGGCCGAGGCGGCATCGCCCAGATCGTCGAGATCGAGCTGGCCGACGACGAGCGGGCAGCCTTCGGGCGCTCGGCGGAGGCAGTGCGTGAGCTGGTGGACGCGATGGCCCGCCTCTCCGCCGCCGGCTAGCCCACCCAGCCCGCCGCTCGCAGCCGTAGCCAGAGGCACCGGAATGGCCGTCGTAACTATCTCTCGCCAGTTCGGCGCCGCCGGCGTGCCCATCGGTCGCCGCCTGGCCGAGCGCCTGGGTGCTCAGTTCCTCGACCGCGCGCTGGTCTCGCAGGCGGCAATCCGCGCCGGCGTGCCGGAGGCGGAGCTCGACCTGTACGACGAGCGCCTGCCCAGCTTGTGGCAGCGCATCGCGGCTGCCCTGGCAACCTCGGCGCCGGAGATCGCCATGCCCGCCCTCTCCGAGGCGCAACTGGCCCAGATGCCGGTCCACGATCGGCTGGTGGCGATCACGCGGACCGTCATCGAGGAGGCCGCCGAGCGCGGCAACGCGGTCATCGTCGGGCGCGGCGCGGCGTTCATCCTGGGCCGCCGGCCGGGCGTGCTGAATGTGCAGCTCCACGCATCGCTCGAGGCCCGGCTGCGCTATCTGGAGACGTGGGCGGAGGAGGGGCCGGCTGACCTTCGGCCGGACGCCGCCACGCTGACCGAGCTGTGCCGCTCGGTCGACGCCGCCCGAGCCGAGTGGGTGCGCCGCTGGTTCGACGCCGACTGGATGGACCTGCGCCACTACGACCTCTCGATCGACAGCGGCCGGCTGGGCATCGACCGGACGGTCGAGCTGCTCGAGTTCGCCGCCCGCGAGGGCATGGCCGACTGACCCAGCCGCCGGTCGACCCACAGACGGACGCACCCGACCCCGCCTTCCTGCCGCCGGCGGCGGGGCACCCGCGCTGGCGCCTGCCACGCGGCCTGAGCGCGTTCAACCATCGCAACTTCCGGCTCTTCTTCGGCGGCCAGCTGGTCTCTCTCACGGGCACCTGGATGCAGCAGGTGGCCCAGGCGTGGCTGATCCTGCAGCTGACCAACGATCCGCTGGCGCTGGGCATCGTCGCGGCCGCGCAGTTCGGGCCGACGCTCGTGCTGGGCCTGTTCGCCGGCCTGCTCGCGGACGCGGTCTCCAAGCGGCTGGCGCTGCTCTGGACGAACTCGCTGCCCGGCGTGCTGGCGCTGGCGCTCGGCCTGCTGGTCGCCTCGGGCGAGGTCCAGCCGTGGCACGTCTACGTGCTTGCCTTCTGCCTGGGCATCGTCAACGCCTTCGAGATGCCGCTGCGCCAGGCTTTCGTGGTCGAGCTTGTCGGCCGGCCTGACGTGGCCAACGCGGTCGCATTGAACAGCGCCGTTTTCAACCTGACGCGCATCCTGGGTCCGGCCGTGGCTGGCGTGCTGATCGCGATCATCGGCCTGGCGCCGCTCTTCCTGCTCAATGCCTTCAGCTACCTGGCCGTGCTCGCCAGCCTGCTGATGATGCGCTCGCAGGACCTGGCTGCGCCAAGCGAGCGGGCGGTCGTGGAGCGGCACTGGCGATCAGTCGTCGACCGGCTGGCGGAGGGCCTGCGCTACGTCCGGGCGGATCATCGGATCCTGCTGCCCATCCTGGTGCTGGCGGTGGTCTCGACGTTCACGCTCAACTTCCAGGTGCTGATCCCCGTCTACGCGCGCGACGTCCTGCTCGGCGACGCCGACACGTTCGGCTTCCTGATGGCGGCCAGCGGCGTGGGCTCGCTGAGTGGCGCGATGATGATCGCCTTCGGCGTGCGGCCAACGATGCGGCTGCTGATCAGCGGCGTGGTCGTGCTCGGTCTGGCCATGACGGCGCTCGGATTGACTGCCTGGCTGCCCGTCGGGCTGGTGCTGATGTTCGCCTCCGGCTGGGGCGTGATCGCGCTGGCGGCGACGACCAACACGACCATCCAGCTGAGCGTGCCGGATGTGCTGCGCGGCAGGGTGATGAGCGTCTACACGACCGTGTTCGCCGGCTCGGTGCCCTTCGGTGGGCTCTTCTCGGGCGCCGTCGCGGGGAGCTTCGGCGTGTCGGTCGCGCTGACGGTGGGCGGGTTGATCGCGCTCGGCACGGCGGCGGTGGCGGCGGCGAGTTGGCGGCGCAGCCCCGCTCGGGCTGCGCCAAACTGATCCAATGCCGCTCGGCCTGATCGAGGTCTCGTTCGACCCCACGCTGTACGTGGGCGATCTCGGTATCCGCTGGCAGACGATCGGCATCACCTTCGCGTTGCTCGTGGCGCTGGGCCTGGCGGCGGCGATCGCCAGCTACCTGCCGCCGCGAACCGCCCAGCTGGCCGGGCCGCCGGGCAGCCCGTTCCCTGAGGCACCGGCGGTGACGCTCGACCCGGCGACCGACCGGCTGCGCCTGGACGACTTGGCCTACATCGTGCTGGGCATCGTGCCCGGGGCAGTCGTCGGCGGCCGGCTCGTCCATGGCATCGTCTACTGGGATGCCTACGCGGCCGACCCGGGACGGCTGCTCGATCCGGGGCTGGGCTCGCTGTCGCTGCTCGGCGCCGTGCTCGGCGGCACGATCAGTGCGGCCTACGTGGCGTCGCTCCTCGACGCGCCGATCCGGCGCTGGGCTGACGCGGCGACGGTACCGCTCCTGGTGGCGCTCGGGTTGGGCAAGGTCGCCCAGTTCCTGGGCGGCAGCGGGCAGGGCGCCGCGTTCGACGGTGCATGGGCCGTGGCGTTGCTTGGGGACGGGCCGTGGCACTCGCTCAACCCGGAGATGGCCGCCCATCCGGCCCAGCTCTACGAGGCGCTGTGGATGCTCCTGGGCATCGCGCTCGCGTTGCGCCTGGCCGGCCCGGGCCGCGACCTGGCTCGGATCCTTGGTCCGCGCCTGCGCGAATTCGCCGGCCAGCCTCGCGCGGAGGGTCTCGTCTTTGCCTCAGCCATCGCGTGGTTCCTGCTCGGCCGCGTGCTGATCGGTTTCACATGGCGTGACGAGCCGGTGGTCGGGCCGTTCAACGCCGAACAGTCAGTCGCGCTGGCGATCCTCGTCGGCGTCGTCGTTGGCTTCGCCGTCAAGGGCGCGCGGGGAGAGCCGGCGCGGGTCGACGCGGGCCCGACCTGACGGGGCAGCGCGATGGTCCAGCGACCTACCTGGTCATACGCTCAAGGGGGCAACTTGACGGCGCAACTTGATCACGCACGACGTGCATCGCACCGCGGAGGGCAGGGTCGCTGGGCCAAATTCGGTCGCTGGGCCCGCTCATACGCTCCAGGGCATGACCTTGTGCGATCACCGGAGGGTGTTAGTTGCCCTTAAGTGCCGCAGGTGAGCACGTGAGCGTCTTCTCGGCGCCCTGAACGCCGTCAAGGTTCCCTGCCCGAGCGTATGAGCAATCAGGGGGAGCCAAGCGCCGGTTAACGTTCCGCGGTTGAGCATATGGGCAGGTTGCTCTCCATATGGGCAGGTTGCTCTCCTCGGCGATGGGCAGGGCGCAGCAGCTTCCAGGCTCGACCGGGCCCGCGCGGAGTATCGTTATCCCCGATCAACGCAGAGTGCCGAGGAACGCCCCAAATGACTGAAGTCGCAGACCGCGCACCGGGCGTGGCGCCCGAGCTAGGCCGCATCAACCATTGGATCAACGGCCGCGTGGTCGAGGGCACGTCCGGCCGCCAGGGCCCGGTCTACGACCCGGCGACCGGGCGCCAGGCGAAGTCGGTCGACTTTGCCTCTGTCGAGGAGGTCGATGCTGCTGTCCGTGCCGCCGCGGACGCGTTCGTCTCGTGGCGCGCAACGTCGATCTCGAAGCGCACCGAGATCATGTTCCGCATCCGCAACCTGGTCGATCAGCGGCGCAAGGAGATCGCCGCGATCCTGACCGCGGAGCACGGCAAGGTCCCATCTGACGCGCTCGGCGAAGTGGCGCGCGGCCTCGAGAACCTCGAGTTCGCGTGCTCCATCCCGACGCTGCTCAAGGGCGGCTACAGCGAGCAGGTCAGCGGCGGCATCGACGTCTACCAGCTGCGCCAGCCGCTCGGCGTGGTCGCCGGCATCACGCCATTCAACTTCCCGGCCATGGTGCCGATGTGGATGTTCGCCAACGCGATCGCCTGCGGCAACACGTTCATCCTGAAGCCGTCGGAGAAGGATCCCTCGGCCTCGCTCTTCATCGCCCAGCTGCTGGCCGAAGCGGGCGTGCCGGACGGCGTGTTCAACGTCGTGCATGGCGACAAGGTGGCCGTCGATCGGATCCTCGAGCACCCCTCGATCCAGGCGGTGTCGTTCGTCGGCTCGACGCCGATCGCCAAGTACATCTACGAGACCGGCACGCGCCACGGCAAGCGCGTCCAGGCGCTTGGCGGCGCGAAGAACCACATGATCGTGCTGCCCGATGCAGATATCGACATGGCCGCTGACGCGGCCGTCTCGGCGGCCTATGGCTCGGCTGGCGAACGGTGCATGGCCATCTCGGTCGTGGTCGCCGTTGGCGGCGTGGCCGATCCGCTGGTCAAGGCGATCAAGGAGCGCCTGCCCAGGATCCAGGTCGGGCCGGGCTCAGATCCGGCCTCTGAGATGGGGCCGCTGGTCACGCGCGAGCACCGCGACAAGGTCGCCTCGTACATCGCCAAGGCCGCCGATGCCGGTGCCACGCTCGAGGCTGATGGGCGCGAGCACCCGCTGACGTCCGAGGATGGCTTCTATCTCGGCGTATCGCTCATAGATCGCGTGACGCCGGACATGGAGTCGTACCAGAACGAGATCTTCGGGCCGGTGCTCGAGGTCGTGCGCGTCGCGACCTATGACGAGGCCGTGGCGCTGATCAACGACAACCAGTACGGCAACGGCACGGCGATCTTCACGCGCGACGGCGGCGCGGCCCGTCAGTTCCAGTTCGAGGTCCAGGCGGGCATGGTCGGCATCAACGTGCCGATTCCCGTGCCGGTCGCCTACTACTCCTTTGGCGGCTGGAAGAACTCGCTATTCGGCGACCTGCACATGTACGGTCCGGAGGGCGTCCAGTTCTACACCCGGGCCAAGGTCGTCACCGCCCGCTGGCCGGATCCGGGCACGTCCAAGGTCGACCTGGGCTTCCCGCGCACGCGCTAGGCCGACCTCCGGGGCGGCGCCAAGGCGTCGGGTGCGACTGCCACGAGACCGCCGTGGCGGCGGCGACGCTACCCATAGTCCGTGGGCTTCGTAGACTGGCAGCCGATGAGCGATCGGCGATACCTTGACGACTTCAGCGTCGGCCAGCGCTTCGTCTCGCCCGCCGAGCATGAGCTGACCGCCGACGAGATCGTCGAATACGCCAGCCGCTATGACCCGCAGCCGATCCATACGGACCCTGACGCCGCCGCCCGTGACCTGTTCGGCGGCCTGGTGGGCAGCGGCTGGCACACGCTCGGCACGACCACCCGGCTCGTCCTGGCTGAAAGCCCGCTGGGGACGACGCCGATCGTCGGCGTGGGCATCGACAACCTGCGCTTCCTGCAGCCGGTGCGCCCGGGTGACGTGCTGACCGCCCAGTCAGAAGTGCTCGAGGTCAGGCCGTCGCGCTCCCACCCGGACCGAGGCTACCTGGTGCTGCGCGTGGTCACCCGCCGCCGCGCGGACGGCGCGGCCGTGCTGACCCAGGACTGGACGCTGCTCCTGCCGCGCCGCTAGGGGCCGCCAAACCCGCCGAGCTCGTCGGCCGTGGGCATGCCCTCGCGCGCGCCGGCGCGCAACGTCGACAGGCTGGCCGCGCGCACCGCCAGCCGGACCGCCTCGGCCAGCGGACGCCCATCAGCCAGCAGGGCGGCGAGCCCGCCATTGAACGTGTCGCCGGCACCGGTCGTATCAACCGGCGTGACCTTCGGCGCGGGCAGCTCGAGCGCCTCCGAGCCGCGCTCGATGAGCGCCGCGCCGGCAGCGCCGAGGGTGACCACCAGGGCACGCGTCGCGACCGCAGCCAGCAGCCCCGCAGCATCTGCCAGCGAGCCCGTGCCGGCGATGGCCTCCAGCTCGCTCTCGTTGGGCGTCAGGATGTCCGCTGCTGCCCGGCTGGCGGCATCGAGCCCGTCGGCTGGCGCGGGGTTGAGGATCGTCGTCGCGCCGCCGGCGCGGCCTGCTTCGAGCCCCTCGCGCACGCCATCAGCGGGGATCTCGCGCGAGACCAGCACCACGTCTCCGGCAGCTGGCGCCAGCCGAGCCATGGCCGCCGCGACGAATGCCCCGTCCACGGCCAGGTTTGAGCCCGGCGCGACTGCGATCTGGTTCTGGCCGGCGTCATCGACGACGATCAGCGCCACGCCCGTTGGCCCGTCGACGCGCCGGACCAGGCTGACCTCGACGCCTTCCGAGACCAGCGCCGCCAGCGCGCTATCGCCCATCTCGTCGCGGCCGACCGCACCCACGAAGAAGACCTGCGCGCCGAGGCGTGCCGCGGCGGCTGCCTGGTTGCCGCCCTTGCCGCCATGGTGACGGCTCAGCTCGCCGCCGCTCACGGTCACGCCCGGCCGCGGCAGCTCAGGCACGCGGACCACCAGGTCGACGTTGACCGAGCCGACGACGATGACCCTTCCCACGCCCGCCATTGTGCCGTTCGGGGGATGCGCGCACGCGCTGCCGATAGTCGATAATCGCCGCTCCGTGACGATGCACCCCTTCCCTCAACGCCGCCGTCCGAACTGGCTCGACCTGGGCGGTCCGTGGGGCTTTGCCTACGACGACGCGGAGGTGGGGCTGCGCGACGGCTGGCACGAGGATCCCGAGCCGTTCCAGCGCGTCATCCAGGTCCCCTTCCCGCCCGAGTCGGCGCGCTCCGGCATCCACGACACGACCGAGCATCCGGTCATCTGGTACCGGCGCACCTTCCGACTCAGCGAAGTGCCTGGCTACCGGCGCGACGGTCGCCTGCTGCTGCACTTTGGCGCGGTCGACTACGCCGCCCGGATATGGCTCAACGGCCAGCTGATCGACCGCCACGAGGGTGGCCACAGCACGTTCACCTGCGACCTGACCGAGGCTCTACAGGCCGGCGACGAGCAGGTGCTGGTCGTGCGTGCCGAGGACCGGCCACTCGACCTGACCCAGCCGCGGGGCAAGCAGTACTGGGAGCCCGAGCCGCGCTACATCTGGTACCACCGCACGAGCGGCATCTGGCAGCCGGTCTGGCTGGAGCCGGTGGGCAGCAACTACATGTCGAGCATCGCCTGGACGCCGGACACGCGGCGGGGCAGCCTGGCGATGTCCGTCCGGCTGGACACGCAGCCGAGCGATTCGCTGCGCCTGCGGCTGCGCCTGACCGCCAGCGGCGAGGTCCTGGCTGACGACAGCTACCTCGTCCGCCAGCAGGAGAGCGAGCGTGAGATCCGGCTCGAGGCCGACGCCGGCAGCCGAGTCGGCCGGCGCCTGCTGTGGACGCCCAACAATCCGTTCCTGGTCGACGCTCAGGTTGTGCTCGAGGATCGGCACGGCAACGAGCTCGACTGCATCGACAGCTACGTCGGGCTGCGCTCTGTCGAGGCGGCAGACAGCCTCTTCCTGGTCAACGGTCGTCCCTCGTATCTGCGGCTCGTCCTGGCCCAGGGCTACTGGCCCGATTCACATCTCGCAGCGCCGAGCGACGATGCCCTGCGGCGCGAGGTCGAGCTCATCAAGTCGCTCGGCTTCAACGGCGTGCGCATCCACCAGAAGGTCGAGGACGAGCGCTTCCTCTACTGGTGCGACCGCCTGGGCCTGTACGTCTGGGCTGAGATGGCCAATGCCTACGAGTTCAGCGAGACCGCTGTCGAGCGCTTCACGCGTGAGTGGCTCGAGGTTGTCCGGCGCCAGTACAGCCACCCGTCGATCGTCACCTGGGTGCCGTTCAACGAGAGCTGGGGCGTGCCCGACCTGCCGAACGATGCCGCGCAGCGCGACTTCGTGCGCGCGATCTACCACCTCACCAAGGCCGTCGACCCGACGCGCCCGGTCATCGGCAACGACGGCTGGGAGCACATCGGCGGCGACATCTGGGGCATCCACGACTACGCCCTCGACGGGGCCCAGCTACGCGAGCGCTACGGCACTCACGAGGCGGTGGAGCAGGCGCTGCAGGGGCGGCCGCAGCACCAGCGGGCGGTGCTCGACGAGAGCCCGCGTGGCGATCGGCCGGTGGTCCTGTCCGAGTTCGGTGGCATCAGCTATGAGCCCAAGCCCGGCGAGCCGTGGTTCGGCTACGGCTCGGTGGCCAGCGAGGACGAGATGCTCAGCAAGTACGAGGAGCTGCTCTCAGCCGTGCTCGACAGCCCTGCCCTGGCCGGCTTCTGCTACACCCAGCTGACCGACACCGAGCAGGAGACGAATGGCCTGCTGCGCGCCGACCGGACGTCCAAGCTGGACCCGGAGATCGTGCGCGCCATCACGTCGCGGCCGTCGCGGGCGATCCCCGGCGACTTCATCGCTGCCGCCCAGAAGAAGGGGGAGAAAGCCGCCGGCGCGTCGCGTGAGGCTGGCGCGCAGTCACCTGGCAACGGCTCCGCCGAGGCCGCGCGACCCGCAGTGCCCGCCGAGCGCGAGACCTCCTAGTCCCGACCCTCCGCCACCGTGGTCGAGGTGGTGGTCAGGACCCGCTGCCCGCCTGCATCGTCCAGCAGCAGCGTCTCCTCCAGCTTGAAGCCGATAGCCGAAGGGTTCCACGCAAGCGCCATCCCTGCGCGGATGAGCGTCTCGTCCGCGGGCGTGGCGATCTTCTCGCGCGCTTGGTAGCCGATCGTGCCGCCCTGGTGGTGGAGCGTCCACTCATCGGCCATTCCCTGCTCCCCGTAGGCGGCCCGAGCGGCGCGCAGCACGCCGGCCAGCGTGTTGCCCGGCACCGACTGCCCGCGCATCGCCGCCAGCACGGCGGACAGGCCGTCGGCGCGGCGCTGGAGATGAGCCGGCCGCGGCTCGAGCTCGGCGAACTCGGTGTGGGCGACGTGCAGCCCGAAGCGCTCGGCGACGACGACGACCATCAGGCGTTGCCGGACGGGCGTTGCCGTGGGGAGCGGATGGCGGTAGCGGTCTATGCGCTCATCAGCCGCGGCCAGCAGCACCGGCACGCGGGCGCTGGCGGCGGCCAGCCTGCTCTCGATCATCGCGCCGACCTCGTGCTCCGACATTCCCGGGCGCAGCGCGCCAAGGCCCTCGCCCATCGCCGCCCGCACATCCGTCGCAAGCTCCGCCATGCGGGTGCGCTCGATGCCGGCGAGCACAGCGCGGAGCTCGGTCAGCTCGCCGGCGACCTCAGTGTCCTCGAGCACTCGGCCGCCCCCGGCGAGGCCGGCGATCGCCTCATCCGTGGCCCGCTCGTCCCACCACGGCAGGCTCTCGGCGCGCAGCGGCAGCCCGGCCAGCTCCTCGTCCACGATCCGGCGGTGCTCGTTGACCGGCGTCAGGGCCACCGCATCGCCGGCCGTGATGACGATCGGCGAGGTGCCCTCAGCGGTCGCAAGCAACACGTGGCTCTGGCCGCCGACCGTCAGCCAGGCGAAGTCACGCCGCTTGCGCAGCACCAGCGCGCCGGCGGAGTGGCGTTCGAGCAGCGTTCGGAGCGCCGCGAGCCGCGCGTCGAAGAGCCTGACGCGCTCGTCCATCAGCCCACCACGCCCGCGCCGTCAACGGCTGACACCGGGTAGAAACCGGCTGCGCGCCCGGCGCGCTTGGGGTAGTGCTCTGTGACCGACGCCCGCAGAGCATCGACGGCCGAGTGGCGAACGAGGTTGACCGTGCAGCCGCCGAAGCCCGCACCCGTCATGCGCGCCCCGACGACCCCCGGCACGGCAGCGGCTATCTCGACCAGCGCGTCGAGCTCGGGCGAGCTGACCTCGTACAGCTCCGCCAGCGAGCGGTGTGAGGCGGCGAACAGCCGGCCGACATCGTCAAGGTCGCCCGCCTCGAGCGCGGCGACGGCCTGCAGCACGCGCCCGTTCTCCTCCACCACGTGCCTGCAACGGCGCATCGTCTCCTCGTCGAGCAACCGGGCCGCCTCGTCCAGCATCTGCGGCGTCACATCGCGCAGCGAGCGCACGTTGGGGTGGTGCCGGGCGAGCAGCGCGACGCCGCGCTCGCATTGCTTCCGGCGGGCGTTGTACTCCGACGCGGCCAGCCGGCGCGGGGAGCGGGTATCGATCGCCACGAGCGTCAGCTCAGAAGGCAGCGGCACCGGCCGCCACTCGAGCGAGCGGCAGTCGAGCAGCAGCGCCGCGCCGGCTCGCCCGTTGGCCGAGGCGAACTGGTCCATCAGCCCGCACTTGACGCCGACGTACTCGTTCTCGGCCCGCTGGGCCAGGACGGCCACCCGCATCGCGTCTGACGCAGGGGGCAGGCCCTCGGACAGCGTCCAGGCTCCGGCCAGCTCGAGCGCCGCTGAGGACGAAAGGCCCGAGCCCATCGGGATGTCCGAGTCAACCACGGCATCGACGCCACGGAGAGCCACGCCGTCGGCCGCCAGCGTCGTCGCCACGCCAGCGACGTAGTCGCCCCACTCGCCGCGCGCCGGCCCGGGCGCGTCGAGGTCCAGCTCGTAGGCGGCCTGCTCCTGGAGGGAGAGGAGGCGCACGCGCCGGTCGACGCGGGGCTGCGACGCCACCCAGGTCTCGACGCTGATCGCCGCCGGCAGCACCCAGCCGAGGTTGTAGTCGGTGTGCTCGCCGATCAGGTTGACCCGGCCTGGCGCACGCACCAGCCGTGGCTCGCTCGCCGCCTTGCCGCTGAGGTCAGCCAGCCGGGAGAGCAGCCGCTCGACGCGCGTTGCCACGCGATCCGGATCCATGCTCCCCATCGTCGCATGGGCCGCGTGAAAGGCTCACGCCGCGCGGCTGACACCACCGCTGATCTTGGCGAAGGTTGCCAGCGCCTGGCCTACGCACTGGTCCATGTTGTAGTACTTGTACGTAGCGAGGCGGCCGACGAACCAGGCGTCGCGCGTCGATCGCGCGAGAGCCTCGTAGCGTGCGTACAGCGCCGCGTTCTCCGGCCGCGGGATCGGGTAATACGGGTCGCCGTCGGCCCGCGGAAACTCGCGCACGATGGTCGTCCGCGCGGCACGCTGGCCAGTCAGGTGCTTGAACTCGGTCGTGCGCGTGTAGGGCACCGACTCATCGGGCTCGTTGACCGTCCCGACCGGCTGGAGCTGCGCGAGATCGAGTGTCTCGAAACGAAACTCGAGCGAGCGGTAGGGCAGCGGGCCATAGCGATAGTCGAAGAACGCATCGATCGGGCCGGTGTAGACCATCCGGCGGTACGAGCGCGGGCTGATATCGGCCAGCTCGACGCCCGTGCGGACGGTGATGAGCGGGTGGTCGAGCATGCGCTCGAACATCTGGGTGTAGCCGTCCAGCGGCATGGCCTGGAAGCGGTCGGTGAAGTAGCGATCGTCCTCATTCGTCCTTGTCGGCACGCGGGCGGCCACCGAGGCGTCGAGCTGGCTCGGATCGAGCGCCCACTGCTTGCGCGTGTAACCACGGAAGAACAGCTCGTACAGCTCGCGCCCCACGGCGCCCACCACGACGTCCTCGGACGTGCGCGGCACGCCGTTCGGCTCGGCCCGCCGGGCATAGAAGTCAGCAGTCTCCTCGTCCGTCCGCAGGCCGAGGCCGAACAGCCGGTTGACCGTCGTGCGGTTGATCGGGATGGGCACCAGCTGGCCGCGCGCGCGGGCGAGCACGCGATGCTCGTACGGTCGCCACTCCGTGAACTGCGAGAGGTAGCTGAAGATCTGCTCCGAGTTGGTGTGGAAGATGTGCGGGCCGTACCGATGGACGAGCAGGCCGGCGTCATCGAGGTAGTCGTAGGCGTTGCCGCCGACGTGGTCGCGCCGATCGATGACCAGCACGCGCGAGCCGGTCTGGCTGGCCAGCCGCTCGGCCAGGACGGCGCCTGAGAAGCCCGCGCCAACGACCAGCCAGTCATATGCGCGGCTCACTTGCGCACCGACCTTGGCGAGATCCCGCTGCCGCCCGAGCCGGAGGCACCCGCGGCCTGCGCCGGGCTCGCGGCGACCGGTACCGACACCCGCTGACCGCCTACCGGCCAGCGCTGCGCGCGTCGCGGCGCCCGCTCCTCTACCAGCCGCTCCATCTGGGCCCACGTCGCGTCCCACGACTGGCTGACCAGGAAGCGGTCAGCGCGACTGAGCAGCTCCTGGCGGTCAGAGGCAAGCGCCGCCCCAATGGCGCGCTCGAACTCCTCGGCTGTTGACGCGATATGGACCAAGCCCTCGTCGCCGTATGGGTGAACGACGTCGTGGATCGGCGTCGACACGACCGGCCGCCCACCGGCGAGGTACTCGGGCGTCTTGGTCGGGCTGATGTGGCGGGTCGATTCGTTGATCGCGAAGGGCATCATCGCGACGTCCCAGCCGGCGAGGTAGGCCGGCAGCTCGGCGTAGGACTTGAGGCCCAACCAATGGATGTTGTCGCGCCGCGGCAAGTCAGCGTCGCTGATCTTGGCGACCGGCCCCACCATGACGAGCCTCCAGCCCGGCCGGGCATCGGCGACGTGCTCCAGGAGCCCCAGGTCCAGGCGCTCGTCGATCACCCCGAAGTAGCCGATCCGCGGCCGCCCGATCCCCGCCTGGTCTGCCGGCTCCGCGGTGCGGCCACGAGCCTGGCTGAAGTGGGCCATGTCCACGCTGCTCGGGAAGCAGAACGTGCTCGGGTGATGGTCGCGCTTGGCCTCATACAGGCTGCGCCCGCCGGTAAAGACGACGTCCGCCCGCTGGATCAGCCGGCGCTCGTAGTCGCGGATCTTGGGCGGGGCGAACCTGAAGCCTGACAACTCGTCCATGCAGTCGTACACGATCGCGCTCGCCCGCACGTGAGCCGACCACGGCAGCGCCATCGGCGTGTAATACCAGAGCCATGGGGAGGTGATGCCCTCGCTGGCCATGAACCTGTCCAGGGCGTCGCGCAGCAGCGCCGTCGCCAGTGTCTCGCTCGCGCCGTCAGGCAGCAGCGGCTTGACAACGGTCACGCCATCGACGGAGCGCGCCTCGATACGCGTTCCCTGCCCGCGCTGCTCCGGCTCCTCGACGAAGAACACGCGATGTGCGCGTGCCGCCCGAGCCATCAGGTGGTTCGGTCGCTGATAGACGAAGTCCCAGCGCAGGTGGGACAGGCACACGATATCGGCAGGCAGCGACACAGATCTGGCCCCCCCTTGGAGCTGGCACCGGAGCGGCCTGGGGAGCCGCTCTCAGTTGGGCCGTAACGTACGGCGCGGTGATCGCTGGCGAATAGCGGTCCGAGGCACTGCGTATTGCGCTCTCGTCACAGTCCGTGTCCCGGCCTGCGACCAGTGCGCGTTACGCCCTAGGCGAGGTAGTCGCGCGCCGTCGTCCGCTTGAGGAAGCGACCCCAACCCTTCTCGCCGTGCCACTCGCCGTTCTCGACGACCACCCGACCGCGCGAGAGCACGACGTCCGAGCCGCCCTGGACCTCGCGGCCTTCGTAACACGAGTAATCGACGTCCATGTGGTGCGTCTTGGCGCTGATCGTGTGCCGGCGGCTCGGGTCGTAGACGACGAGGTCTGCGTCGGCGCCCGGCGCGACCACGCCCTTGCGGCCGGCCAGGCCGAACATCCGCGCCGGGGCCGCGGACACGATCTCCACCCAGCGCTCCTTCGAGATGCGGCCAGCGACCACGCCGCCGTCGTGCATGAGGTCGACGCGGTCCTCCACGCCGGGCAGGCCGTTCGGGACCTTGCGGAAGTCGCCCTGGCCGAGCTGCTTCTGGTCATGGAAGTCGAACGGGCAGTGGTCGGTCGAGACGACTTGCAGGTCGTCCTTGACGAGGCCCTTCCAGAGCTCCTCCCAGTGGTCCTTCGGCCGCAGCGGCGGGGAGCACACGAACTTGGCGCCCTCGAAGCCGTTGCCCATGTCGTCGAGCGAGAGGAACAGGTACTGCGGGCAGGTCTCGGCGAAGGCCATCGTGCCCCGGTTGCGGGCGGCGCGGATCTCGTCGAGAGCGTCGCGCGCTGAGAGGTGGACGATGTAGACCGGCACGCCGGCCGCCTCGGCCAGGCGGATCACGCGGTTGGTCGCCTCGCCCTCGAAGATGGGATAGCGCACGACGCCGTGGAAATAGGGCTCCGTCTTGCCGCTGGCGACTGCCTGCTCAGCCACGACATCGATGGCCAGCCCATTCTCGGCGTGCATCATGATCAGGCCGCCGTTCTTTGCCGTCTGCTGCATTGCCCGGAAGATCGCGCCGTCATCAGAGAAGAAGACGCCAGGGTAGGCGGTGAAGAGCTTGAAGTCGGTCACGCCCTCCTCAACGAGGGTGTCCATCTCAGCCAACGTCTGGTCGTTGACGTCGCTCATGATCATGTGGAAGCCGTAGTCGACCGTGGCGTTGCCCTCCGCCTTGGCGTGCCAGGCGTCCAGCCCTTCGCGCAGCGACTTGCCGCGTGACTGGACGGCGAAGTCGATGATCGAGGTGGTGCCGCCGAAGGCCGCCGCGCGCGTACCGGTCTCGAACGTGTCCTTGGCGAACGTTCCGCCAAAGGGCAGCTCCATGTGGGTGTGGACGTCGATCGCGCCCGGGATGACGTACTTGCCGCTGGCGTCGATCTCGCGCTCTGCCGAAACCTCCAGCCCGCGCCCGACGGCGGCGATCGTCTCGTCCTCGACGAGCACGTCGGCGAGTGTCGAGCCGTCAGCGTTGACGACGGTCCCGTTCCTGATCAGCGTGCGCATTTGATCCCTCCTCGCTTCTCGGTAGGCCCGACTCTACGATCCGCGCCGCTGCCACGGCAAGGCGCCAGCTCAGGGTCGCTCGATCTCGAGCGTCAGCTGCGCCGGGTCGTCGCCGTCATCGTCTTCCCACTCCTGGCCGCTGATCGTGAAGCAGCCGCTGCCCTCGACGGCAGCCACGACCAGGACCCGGTCAGCATCGCGCACGATCTCGAACTCGCGCAATGCCCTGTGCCCCGGTCGCGCGCCGAATGGGCCGGCGATGGTCACCGGGCCGTCCAGGGCGACGACGAGCGCCCGGCTGCTTGCGGGTGCGTGGGCGCCGTAGCGTTGGGCCACCTCTGCCGACGGGAGCAGCTCTGCGTGGATGGTCGCTGTCTCGTCCGACTGCCCGCTTCGGCGCAGGTGGAGCGTCAGGTAGTCGAACCGCGGCCGCGTGCCGAAGCTGGCGCGGAACAGCGTCCACGAGCCCGATGCCGGCGCGGCCAGCTGCTGCGGCGCGCAGTTGAAGCCGCCATCCCCGGCCGCGGTCGCGTCACCTACACCTGAGCCGCCGGGCACCAGCGGGCGACCGGGGTCGCGCATCCCGAACAGGTCGCTGCCGCCGACGATCAGGCCACCCAGCAGCAGCAGCGCCACGGCCACTCCGATTGCGGCACCCACTGCTCGACCGCGGCTGCCGTCGCCGCTCGGGCGTGGCCACGGGGCATGGGGGTACGCCGGCGGAGGAGGGCGAAGGGCGGCGTCGGCCGGACCGAGTGGCGGCGCGAGCGTCACGTCAGGCGGCGCGGGCGCAGCGGGAGCCGCGGCCATGCCAGGCGCGTCGGGTTGAGCGACGGCGGGCATCGTCTCGGTCGCGGGGTCGGCCGACGCGCCGCAGCCGGGGCAGGTGGACGTGGCCGCTCCGAGCGGGTAGCCGCAGGCGCTGCATTCCATGCTGCCGCGCATGATCAGCGATCTTGCTCGACCGCCGCGCCGTCGCCGCCAGCGACGCGTGCTGCGTCCGCGTTCCATTTTCCGGCTCCGGTAATTAGAGCAGGCTGCAATTCGACCGCGGCCGGCGTGATGGCGCCAGCGCCCGCCCGCAGGTAATGTCAGTCCATGGACCGCCTGAAAGCCGACCAGCCGATCATCCGCAACGCGGGCGACGAGGAGCCAACAGCGGACATTGACGGGGCCGACGCGCCGCCGCGCGCAGCGCTGCCGATCACGCCGTTCGGCGACAGCAAGCCATTCGCCGGCTCGCTCGTGGATCCTGATGACCCGCGGCACGAGGATCAGCCGCCGGGCTCTGACGACATCCCGGCCGCCGAGCGCTCCTAGCAGCGCCTGCCGCCTCATCGCAAGCGGCGCATTGCAAATCGCTAACACTCGGCCACCAAGCCTTCGATTGCCGGCAACCGCTGGCTAAGATCGGCGCATCGACACGAGCGCGTCAGCCACCACTGACCTGACCCTGATCCTGCCCGACCGAGTTGGGAGCTTGGCTGAGGCTTTTGGCGCCTTCAGCCGAGCCGGCATCGAGCTTCGCGGCGCGGCCGGCTTCCCGGCCTGGGCGGGCGAGGGGATCCTGCACGTCCTGGTCGTCTCGGCCGAGGAAGCGGGCGCCGCCCTTCGCGTAGCAGGGATCGAGGTCCGCGAGGAGCGTGAGCTGCTGGTGACCGAGCCGCTCGGCTCGACGGCTCAGGCGGCCGACGTGCTTCAACGAATCGCGGCCGCCGGCGTCAACATTGACCTGATCTACCAGCTCGCCGATGGCCGATTGGCGATCGGCGTCAACAACCTCAGCTCGGCGCGGCGTGCCGCTGCCGATCTTGCGCCACAAGCCGCCGCCGCGCCCGACGAACTCACCCAACGGCCCGAGGAGACATTGAGCTCCCGTCGCGAGTAAGGGCTGCCGACCTCGTCGGTGACGCCTGCCACATGGCGGCGCGCTGATCGACCCAACTTGGCCAGCCGGAGAGCGAGGAGGACCGAAGATGAGCAAGCAACAATCCACCGATCAGTCGCAGCAGCCAAGTGAGGAAGCCGGCGTCGATGATTTCCTCGCCCGCAACGTGACCATGAGCAACGCTTTGCCCGGCGGCTCGTCGCCATATGCCGGCGCGCTGGTCGGCCAGGCGGAGGGCAGTTTCGAGCCGGCGACCGACGAGGAACGGCTGCGCGAGGGCGATCTCGCGGCTGAGCCTGGGGCCAGGCCGCGGGCCTCAGCGGCTGACAAGCCGGACGGGCGCGGGGTCGAGCCCGAGGTCTAGCCGCTAGCTCGAACCAGCACTTGGCGGTGCGGCCGATCCAGCCCACGGCGGGGCTATGCCCTGGACGACGTCCCAGCCCGAGTCGTTGGCCAGCACCTCGAAGCCGCGCCCCTTGAAACGCAGGTCAACCGACCCGCGGCCCACGCGCAGCTTGCGGATGGTCAGCTCGGGCAGCCAGTCGGGCAGTGCCGGATCCACATAGAGCCGTCGGCCGTCTGGCTCAGCTCGGGCATCGAGCCCGCACAGCACGGCCACCAGGCGATACACCGAAGCCGCAGCCCACGCCTGCGGCACGTTCGCGCCCAAGTATTGGACAGGAAACGATCCTGGCTCGCGAGCCAGCCCCGCAAACAGCTCGGGCAGCCGGATAGCCTGGAAGCAGGCCGCCGCATCGAACATGCCGCCGGCGATCTGCGCCGCGTCGTCCCGCCCGCCGTAGCGCCGCAACCCGCCGGCCGCGATGGCGTTGTCGTGCGGCCAGACCGAGCCTGTGTGGTATGAGAAGGGGTTGTACGCGGGGTGGTCCGCCGAGAGCGTGCGGATGCCCCAACCCGACCACATGTCCGGCGCCAACAGGCGCTGGGCCACCTGCGCGGCCCGCTCGGGTGGGACGATGCCCGACTGGAGCAGGTGGCCGGCGTTCGAGGCAACCGACCGAATCGGCTGCTTCGCGCCATTGAGGCCAAGGTAGTAAGTGCCCTCTTCCTCCCACCAGAAACGCTCGTTGAACCGTTCGAACAGCTCGCCCGCCTGGCGGCGCAATCGGCGCGCATCGGCCAGCCGACCGAACAGGTCGTACATCTCGGCTACACGCAGCTTGGCGTCGTAGACGTAGCCCTGCAGCTCGCACAGCGCGATGGGCAACTCGGCCAGCGAGCCGTCCGCCTCCACGATCGCATCGCCGGCGTCCTTCCAGCCCTGGTTGTAGTAGCCCTGGCTGGAGCGCGTGGCGTACTCCTGGAAGCCGTCGCCGTCGCGGTCACCGAAGCGGTCGATCCAGCGCAGCGCAGCCTCGACGTTAGGCAGGTAGCGCTCGAGCAAAGAGCGGTTGCCGGTCCAGTGGAAGAGGTAGGAGAGCGTGATCAGGAAGAGCGGCGTCGCGTCGTGGGTGCCGTAGTACGGGGAGTGCGGCAGCAGCCCGAGCTGGGCCAGCTCGCCGTGCCGGATCTCGTGCAGGATCTTGCCCGGCTCCATGTCGCGCTCGGGATCTTCGGCCGTGGCCTGCAGCTCGGCCAGCCGGTGCAGTGCGCCGGCGGCGAACTCAGGGTAGCCACCCATCGCGTACATGCCGACGATCAGCGCGTCGCGACCGAAAAGTGTCAGGAACCACGGGATGCCGGCCGCGGCGACCAGCACGCCACGTTCGACGGTCGGATCCTCGAGGCGCAGCGCCTCCATGTCGCGCACTGCCTGCGACCATGCCGCCCGGACGACCGTGTTTGGCGTCTCGATCGAGACTGACGGCAGGGCCGGCGGGCTGATGCCCGCGCGCTCCTCGGTCAGCGCGGAACAGGGCAGGGTCGACGGACGGCGCGAGGCGCGCGTCAGGGGCAGCCACTTGAGACAGACGTGCCAGTTCTGACGGGGCGCGAGAGTCAAGTCGAAGATCAGCTGGCCGTTGGCGTACTGCGGCGCGCTGGCCGGGCGCTCGACCATGACGGCCAGCTCGCGCCTGAAGCCGTCATTGGCATAGGCCGTGCGCAGCTCACGGCGCGAGCGATACCAGCGGCTGTTGGTCTGGCCGCGGCGCACGATGTCGTGGTCCTTGACCTCGAACACGTCGGCGAAGTCCGAATCGATGCGCACCGACAACACCAGCCCGACCGGCCGCGTAGCGTAGCTGACCAGCTCGTAGTCCTCGTGCAGCCCGCCGGCCAGGCTGCGGTCCAGGCGCAGCGAGATCGAGTGGCGCGGGATCGATCCATCAGCGTCGAGCAGCGGCGGATTGGTGAACTCGTGGCGGGCGGCGAAGAAGCGCGTCGGCGCCGAGTTGAGCAGCATCGGCGGCAGCCCATTGAGGAGCAGCTCGTAACGCGAGACGAAACGCGTGTCGCGCGCGAAGAAGCCCTCATCGGCAGCCGGATCGATCGTCGCGTCGGCCTTGGCCACGAGCACCCGGTCGTCGCGGCTGATGGTCACCGTCGGCGGCCCGACGGCTACCGGCATGGGCATCATCTCGCGGTGTTTCATCAACGATCTCAGTCGGGCTGGCTGACCGTGGCGCGACCCTCCAGCCGATCGGCGGCAGGAAGCACGTAGCGTGTCCCGACCAGGCTGACATAGGCCACCGAAACAGTGAGCAGCGCTGCGAACAGGAATACTGAAATGAGAATCAGAGCGCCAATCAAGAAGGTGAGCGCGAGCATCCTGCCCGGCCGGGCGAAGTTGACCAGCGCGGCCAGCCACAGGCGCCGTCGCAGGGGAAGCTCAGCGCGTAGGGGGTCGACCAGGAGCGGCCATGCTGCAACGAGGAACATGGCCAGACCTACGTTGCCGTACAGCGCCAGCGCGCTCAGCACCCAGCCCGGCACGCCACCGACCTCGAGGCCCACCCACACGTTGACGGTGAAAACCAGGGCCAGCATCGTTGCCGCCACGCCCAGGCCCACTGCCGCGCCAGCATGACGGCGCATGCCGGCCAGGAAGTCGCTGAACGTTGCGCCCTCGCCGCGGACGATGCGTGCGGCCAGGT
>DATMJK010000017.1:0-24342 GCA_035553915.1 Candidatus Limnocylindrales bacterium
GCTGCCGTCGGGCATCTACCTCGATAACTTCATGGCCGCCCTGCGCGCACTCGGCCCGCACCTGCTCAACTCGATCCAGTTGGCCGTACCGGCGGCAATCCTGTCGTCGCTGCTCGGCTCGATGAACGGCTACATCCTGTCGAAGTGGAAGTTCCGCGGCTCGGACGCGATCTTCACCGCCTTCCTCTTTGGGATGTTCATCCCATACCAGAGCATCCTCATCCCACTCGTGTCGTTCATCAACCTCGTGCTGCCCGGCGGCGGACTGCCCGGATTGATCCTGGCCCATGTCGTCTACGGCATACCGGTCACGACGCTGATCTTCCGCAACTACTACGCGACGCTGCCCAACGAGGTCGTCGAGTCGGCGCGGATCGATGGCGCGGGCTTCTTCGGCATCTTCCGCCACATCGCGCTGCCGCTCTCCATCCCGGGCTTTGCCGTCGTGCTGATCTGGCAGTTCACCAACATCTGGAACGAGTTCCTGTTCGCCATCGTGCTCACCCGGCCGGGCTCATGGCCGGTGACGGTGGCGCTCAACAACCTGGCCGGCAGCCAGATCGTGGAGTGGAACGTCCAGATGGCCGGCGCGCTGCTCGCCGCGCTGCCGACATTGCTCGTGTACATCATCCTCGGCCGCTTCTTCCTGCGCGGCCTGATGGCCGGCGCGCTCAAGGGCTGACCAATGCCGCCGTTTCGCTTTGGGCTGCTGGTCGAGAGCGCGACGGTTGCGCGCGCCGAGCTGCTGGCGCTCGTCCGGCGAGCGCAGGACGAGGGCTACTCGACGATCCTTGGCACTGATCACCTGGGCCGCCACGCGGCGCTGCCGATGCTGCTCAGCGCGGCAGAGAACAGCCGCCTGCGCGTCGGCACGCTGGTCCTGAACAACGACTTCCGCCACCCGGCGCTGCTGGCCCAGGACCTGGCCACCCTGGACATGCTGACCGAGGGCCGATTGGAGATCGGGCTTGGCGCCGGCTGGGCGGTCAGCGAATATGTCGGCGCGGCGATGTCGTTCGACCGGCCGGGCAGGCGAGTCGGGCGACTCGAGGCGACGATCAAGCTCCTCAAGCAGGCCTTTGCCGAGGGCCGGATGGAACATCCTGGAGACGAGCACTACCCACAGATAAGCCTGGACTCTGTGCCTCGCTCAGTCCAGCAGCCGCACCCGCCGCTGCTCATTGGCGGCGGCGGCCGGCGGGTGCTCAGCCTGGCCGCGCGTGAGGCCGACATCGTCGGCCTCGATCCACGAGCCTTGCCTGAGGGCGGCCACGACCGGCGCGACGTGACCGCACCATTGATCGACGAGAAGATCGGCTGGGTCCGCGAGGCCGCGGGCGAACGTTGGCCAAGGCTCCAGATCAACATCATCGTCTTCGGCGTTGACCCCGGCTTCCGTCCGGGCGGCGATGCCTCGCCCGTCCTGCGCCACCCGATCAGCACCGACGAGATGGCCGCGAGCCCGCACTACCTGTGGGGGGACGCGGAGGCCATGGCGGACCTGCTGCTCGGCCGGCGCGAGCGGTGGGGCATCAACTACTACGCCGTCCGGCCCGACCAGATGGATCAGCTGGCGGCGGTCGTAGCGAGGCTGGCCGGCAGCTGAGCGGCCGTGCTCCCTGGTTGCGTGCGGCGCCCCGGCTGGGCGCTCACCTGTCGCTCGAGCGGAGCTTGCCGTAGAGCGGCAGCGCGTACCAGAAGAGCCCAAAGCCCACGGCCGTTGCGGCGGCGATGCTCAGCCCGCCGACATCGCCGACCAGCACCTCGGCGATCAGGAACACGGCCGCGGTGACGGCGATTGCCAGGCAGAGCATGCCGGCGATCGCCACCCGGTTGGAAACGACCAGCATGCGCTCCTTGTCGCGGGCACGGAAGCGCAGCCGGTGATAGCTGGCCGGGGTGATGAGCAGGATCGTCGAGGCCGTGGTCGCGAGGAAGGCGACCATGTACATCGTCCGCTCGAGACCCGTCATGTCGGCGAAGCCGGGCTGAAAGGGCAGGATGAGCAGGAACGCGAACAGCACCTGCACGCCGGGCAGCGTCACGCGCAGCTCGTTGAGCAGCTCGATGATCTCGCGGTCGATCCGTTCCTTCTCTGTTTCCTGGGCCACGCGTCCTCCTGGTCTATCCCCGCGTCCGGCATGGTGCGCCACGGACGTGGCGCTTGTACGTCCCGCCGGCCCGCCGCGCCCGGTCATTCTCATTGCGAAGCGGCGGACCATCAGGCGATATCCGGCCGCGCCACCGCGGCCGGAGGATTGGGTCGTGTTCGCCCTGGCCGGCATGGCGCGTGCCGCCGCTGCCGTTCTCGCTGTCACGACCGCGCTTGCGCTGGGGGCTGCTGTCGCGCTCGATCGAGTCGAGGCAGAGCAGCGCGACCGCTACCCGGCGCCGGGCCGGCTGGTCGACATTGGCCATGACCGCCTGGTGCACATCCGCCAATGGGGCATGGACAACCGGGGGCCGGTGATCATCCTCGATGCCGCCGCCAGCCTGCCCTCGTCCGCGTGGGCATGGATCGCTCGTGACCTTTCGCGGACTCACCGCGTCGTCGCCTATGACCGGCCGGGCATGGGCTGGAGCACGGGCGGCACCGAGCCGCGCGACGCCCGATCGGCTGCCCAGGCGCTCGGCGCAGCGCTGCGCAAGGCCAACCTCGAGCCGCCGTACGTAATCGTCGGCCACTCGTACGGTGGGTTCTCGGCGCGGATGTTCGCTCACCTCCAGCGTGCGGACGTCGAGGCTCTCGTGCTGCTCGACACGACTCACGAAGACGGCGGCGGGGCCGAAGCGTTCGCCACCTTCTACCGCGCCCGCGCCGTGCGCGGCCAGCTTGGGCTGTTCGGGCTCTTCGGCGAGCCGAATGGCCTTCTCGGCCTGCCACCGGAAGAAGCCGCCGCGGGCCACGCGGTCGCGCTGTGGCGGTCCCACCTCGACGCCACCGCGGACGAGCTCGAGGCCTGGCCGGTCAGCGCCGCCCAGCTGCGCGAATGGGGCGGCCACGGCAGCCTGCCCTTGCTCGTCGTCGCCGCCTACGGCTCAGACCAGCAGTACGACCTGCAGCGCGACCTCGCCCGGCTTTCGAGCAACAGCCGGTACGTCGAGCTCGACGTGTGGCACACCTCGCTGCTCTTCGACCGCGACCATGCCGCGCTGGTGGCCGCCGAGATCAGGGACTTCCTCGCGGGGCGCTGATCAGCCAGTACTCTGCAGCCCCGCCGCCACACCGCTGACCGTCAGGTGGACGAGGCGCAGCAGCTCGTCGCGCTGCGGATCATCCGCGGGCAGCGATCGAAGCCGGCCGAGCAGCAGGACCTGCATCTCGGACAGCGAATCGACGTAGGGGTTGCGCAGCTCGATCGAGCGTTGCAGCACGGGCATGTCATCGAGCAGCCGCGAGCGGCCGGTCAGCTCGAGGATCTGCTCGACGGAGAGCGCGTATTCCTCGCGGATGCGCCGCCAGATCGGGCGTCCCACCTCGCCAGCAAGCGAGGCGTAGCGCTCGGCGATGGGCATGTCCGCCTTGGCCAGGATCATCTCGGTGTTGTCGAGGACGCTGGCGAAGAACGGCCAGTCGCGATAGAGCGCACGCAGGCGGCGCAGCCCGCCCGAGCGGTGCGCCCGGCGGTACTCGGCCAGCGCCGTCCCGGTGCCGTACCAGCCGGGCAGGTTCGCCCGCGATTGTGCCCACGCGAAGACCCAAGGGATGGCGCGCAGCGAATCGAGCGTGGACTGGCTCGTGGGGCGTGCCGCCGGCCGCGAGCCCAGCCCCATGCCGGACAGCTCGCCGATCGGTGTCGCCGCCCGGAAGTAGTCCTCGAAGCCGGGCTCCTGCCAGACAAGCGCCCGGTAGGTGTCGCGAGCGGTAGCGGCGAGCTCGCCCATCACGCCCGCGCCCTCCCCGGCCGCCCGGCGCAGGCGCGCCTCATGGTCTGGCGTCGAGGCCTCGAGCGCAGCGTAGGTGAGCTGCTCGAGGTGACGCAGCGCGATGGCCGGATTGGCATAGCGATCGCTGATCACCTCGCCCTGCTCGGTCAGCTTCAGCCGACCGTCGACCGAGCCCGGCGCCTGGGCCAGGATGGCGCGCGTCATCGGTCCGCCGCCGCGGCCGATCGCGCCGCCGCGGCCATGGAAGATCAGCAGCTCGACGCCCTGGCCACGGCAGGTTTCGACGAGCTGCTCCTGGGCGCGGTAGAGCATCCATGCCGCCGCCAGCGCGCCCGATTCCTTGGTCGAGTCGGAGTAGCCCAGCATCACCTCCTGCCGGTTGCCCCGACGCTCCAGATGGGCCCGATACGACGGCTCAGCGAGCAGCTCGCCGACGATGGCTCCGCAGCCCACCAGCGCGTCGGCCGATTCGAAGAGCGGCACAACGTCGAGATCCGGCCCAGGGCTCCCGTCGGCGCTGGCCCGCCCGCCCAGCTCGAGCACGGCCAGCACGTCGGCCGGCGAGCGGGTGAAGCTGACGACGTAGCGCTGGCAGGCCGATTCGCCGAAGCGGCGCTGCAGCTCGGCGACGGCGCGGAAGGTGGCCAGCGTGTCATCGGTCGGATCATCGCCTGCCAGTGCGGCCGCGTGGACCTCACTGTGCTGCCGGACCTCGAGCGCGGGGCCGTGGAAGCGGAAGGTGGCCAGCTGCCAGCGCAGGGCCTGCAGCTCGCCCGCGACCGCCCGGTGCAGGCCGATCGCCGTCATGGCGTCAGCAAGCTCGGCCAGCTCCAGGTCGAGCTCAACGGGCGACGCATAGGCACCGCCGGCGCCTGGTGCCTGGGTCTCCTCGTCCGGCGCGGCCAGCCGCAGGCGCGTCCGGCGCAACCGTTCGGCGACGTAGCCCAGCCGACGGCGGAATGGCTCGCCGGGAAAGCGCCGCTCCAGCTCGCGCGCCGTATCGGGCAGCTCGCGCCGGTCGGTGGCCAGCCGCTCGCCCAGCGGCCCGCTCTCCTGGGCGCGGGCAGCGAAGGTCTGCATCAGTCGCCGGCTGACGGCCTCGTAGGCGCGCAGCACGTGGTCGGCCTGGATGCGCAGCGCGTGGCGCGTCGTGTCGGCGGTGACGTTCGGGTTGCCGTCGCGATCGCCGCCGATCCACGATCCCCAGTGCAGGAACGGGCCCACCGGCGTCCGGCGCGCCGACTCGGCAGCGCCCTGGTCGAGGGCCTCCTCGAGCACCCGGTACAGGCGCGGCGTGACCACGAACAGCGTCTCGTCGAAGATCGCCATCGCGCTGCGCACCTCATCGAGCGGGCCAGGTGCGACCAGCCGGATCGGCGAGGCGTGCCACAGCAGCGTGATCTCCTCGCGCAGGCGGCGCCGCGCGTGGGCGTCCTCGGCTGGCGTGAGCCGCGGGTCGTCGAGCCGATCCACCAGCCGGTAGACGCGGCGCAGCGCCTGGAGGATCGTCCGGCGACGTGCCTCGGTGGGGTGCGCGGTCAGGACCGGTGCGATCGATAGGCGCCGGATCAGCTGCTCGATGCCGTCCGCGCCCAGGCCCTGGCGCCGCAGGTCGGCGATCGCGGAGGCGACCGATTCGTCGATCCGGCCGCGCGCGCTGGCCCGCAAGCGGCGGCGCAGGGCCCGGATGCGCTGCTTCTCCTCGGCCAGGTTGGTCAGCTGGAAGTACAGGCTGAAGGCACGAATCAGGACCTCGGCCGTGGGCAGATCGACCGCCTCGAGCTGGGCGGCCAGCCGCTGCCGCTCCGCCCGCCCGGCGGCGCTGTCCGGGCCGCGCCGCCGGATGGCGATCGTCGACTTGCGCACCCGCTCGACGAGCTCCAGCGCGGCCAGCCCCTCCTGCTCGACGATCACCTGCCCGAGCAGCGCGCCGAGCAGCTTGACCTCGCGGGCCAGCGGGTCGCGAGCGCGCGCCGTGCCGATTCCGCGCGGCTCTGCGCGGACTGCCGGATTGGCCGATTGGCGTGGTCGGGCGGGCATGCCCCCAGCCTACAATCGGCCGGCAGCGTCGTAGCGAGGGGTATGGATGACGAACGCGCCCCAGGGTCCGGACGACCCCAGCCGGGCAGGACCAGGCGCCATCAGCGGTGGCGTCCAGCTGCTGGTCGCGCTGCTCGCCGGGGTGGTGCTCCTCGCCTTGGTCGCGACCGTCCTCGGGACGGTCAGCTGGCTGGCGCTCAGCGCGGCCGGCCATATCCCACCGCCGGACCGACAGTGGCCACGGCTGACCAACGTGGCCATCGCCGCCATCCCGCTCGTGGCACTGCTGCTGGCGGCGCTGTTGGCGCGGCGCGGCAGCGGCGGCACGTTCCACCAGCAGCAGGCAGCCAACCGGCGCATCTCGGTCCTGTTCATCATCGCCCTGGTCGGCCTGCTGACCGTGCTGGGCGAGGTGATCGTGGCGAGCGTCACCTTCGACGCATACGCCGCCCTGGGCGGAGCGGGCGTGTCGGCGCTCGTTGGCCTTGCGGCGGCAGGCTTCGCCCACGCACGCGGGTCCAGCCTGGTCCTTTCGTCAGCCGGCGCACGGCCGGCCAGCGAAGCGGCGGAGCCGGTGTTAGTCAACGTCGTTCGCGAGATCTCGATCGCGGCCAACATGCCGCCGCCGGCGACGTACGTCATCGACGACCCGAGTGTCAACGCGATGGCCGTCGGCACCAGCCGATCAAACGGCTCGGTGGCCGTCACGCGCGGCATGCTCGACTCCTTCGACCGCGAGCAGCTGCAGGGCGTCATCGGCCACGAGATCGCCCACATCCGCAACCTCGACAGCCGCTACGGAGTCTATGTGGCGATCCTGGTCGGCCTCGTCGCGCTGGTCACCGATGGCTTCCTGCGCATGGTCATCCGGGCCTGGAGCGAGGGCGCCTTCTTCAAGGGCGCCGAGGCCGGCGACGATGCCAGGGGTGCCCTGGCCGGCCTTGCCGCGGGGGTGGGGTTCGGCCTGCTGCTGCTGATCGTGGCGCTGTTTCTGCGCCTCTTCGCGCCGATCACCGCGCTGCTCGTCCAGGCCGCCGTAAGCCGGCAGCGCGAGTACCTCGCCGACGCCACGTCGGTCGAGCTGACGCGCAACCCGGTCGGGCTGTCTCGAGCGCTGGCCGAGCTGCGTGCCGGCGGCCCGCCACTGCGCATCCGCAACCGGGGCAGCCAGCACCTGTGGTTCACGAGCCCACTCAACCCGGGCGACGACATTGGCTGGCACATGCTGGCCACGCATCCCACGCCTGGGGCACGGATCAGGCGGCTCGACGAGCTGTTCCCCGCCGGCGTGCGAGCGGGGCTGCTGGGCGAGGAGTCCGCGGCGGCCGCGACTGAGGCCTGATGGCGGCTGCCTCGTCCTGTTTGTCCCACGGCCGAGACTGCGCCCGCGATGAGGGCCGACAACGATCTAAGGTCCGGCTGGCCAGCGGCCTGTTCGTCCCGCGCGAGGTAACCGACAAGTTGTCCCGTGAAAACGACCCATCCGACCTCGTGCAGCGCCCTTTGTTTGGGCCCGGCGAACAGGCGGTCAAGTTGAGGCGGATCGCGGCAATCGCAACGCACTAGTCGTCGGTTAGCTCGCCCCACCCGAACAAGTGGCGGCAAAGCGGCCGGTAAGCCCGCCGCAAGTCGCCGCTGGCAAGGTGGTCGCATGTCGGCGGCGCGTGTACGACGGCTTGACCGGGCGGCCTGGCTGATGAGCCGTGAGCTGGAGGAGCTCGGAAGCGACCTTCGCGAGGCCCGCCTCGGCGCCGGGCTGACGTTGCGCGAGGTCGGTGCACGAGTTGGGATCGCGGCGTCGGTCGTCCTCGCGACCGAGCGCGGGCGGCAGCCGGGACCTCGCCCGACGCTGCTCGCTCGCCACGCAGCGGCCGTCGGCATGCGGGCGCGCATCAAGGCTTATCCAGATGGCGAGCCGCTGCGTGACGCGGCCTCGGTCGCGCTGCTGGCCGCCTTCCGGCAGCGCCTGGCGCCAGATGTGCCGTTCAGGGCCGAGCAGCCGGTGACCTCCGATGCCTCGGACCAGCGCGCTTTCGACGCTCTGCTGATGCTGCCGCCCGGCTGCCGCAGTGCGGTCGAGGTGATCAGTCGCTTCCACGATTGCCAGGCCCAGCTGCGGCAGCTGCACCTCAAGCAGCGCGATGGCGAGGTCGAGCGGATGATCCTGGTCATCAAGGCAACGCAGCACAATCGGCGCGCATTGGCGACAGCGGCGGAGGTGGTTGGAGCGACGTTCCCGCTCGGGACGCGACGCGTGATGGCGGCCCTCGCCGCTGGCCGCGATCCGGGTGGCAACGGCGTGGCGCTGCTGTGAGCTTGTTCGCCCGGCGCGAAGTAACGGCCACTCTTGGCCGCGCACGGGACCTGCGCGGCAGGCTCTAGTGCTGCACGTTCGCGTCCAGCGAACAAGCCACAGGAAGATGGTTCTCGGCGGCAAATCGCCTGCCCTTCTTGGCCGTTACCTCGTCGGGCGCGAACAACTGCGCAATTCGGGAGTCATCCCGTCCGGCCTAGATCCGCCGCAGCCGCTCAGCCGCCGCGTTCAGCGTCTCGATCTTCTTTGGGAAGGCGAAGCGGACCTTGGTCCGGCCGAGCTCAGGCCGGGAGTAGAACGACGAACCGGGCACGGTCGCCACGCCGGGCGTGACGGTCAGCCGCCGGGCGAAGGTGACGTCGTCCTCATCTGTCAGGCGCCCGATGTCGGTCATCACGTAGTAGGCGCCGTCCGGCCGATAGGTGGTGAAGCCCGCTCCTTCGAGCGCCTCGACCAGCACGTCGCGACGCTGGCGATAGCCCTCGGCCAGGGCCTCGTAGTACGCATCCGGCAGGGCCAGGGCCACGGCCCCGGCGGCCTGCAGAGGCGCCGCCGCGCCGACCGTCAGGAAGTCGTGCACCTTGCGGATGCCGGATGTCAGCAAGGGCGGCGCGACGACCCAGCCGACTCGCCAGCCGGTCACGGAGTAGGTCTTTGACAGCGAGTTGACCGCCACCGTGCGCTCGCGCATGCCGGGCAAGGTGGCCATCGGGACGTGCTCGCCCTCGTACACGATGTGCTCGTAGATGTCATCGGTGAAGCAGATCACGTCGTGCTCGACGCACAGCTGCGCGATCAGTGACAGCTCGCCGCGCGAGAAGACCTTGCCGGTGGGATTGTGCGGCGTGTTGAGCACGATGCCCCGCGTCCGCGGCCCGAAGGCAGCGCGCAGCTCAGCCTCGTCAATGTGCCAGTCCGGCTCGTGGAGGGTGACGTAGCGCGGCACGGCGCCGGACAGGATCGCATCCGGCCCGTAGTTCTCGTAGAACGGCTCGAAGACGATCACCTCGTCGTCCGGGTCGAGCAGCGCCAGCATGGCCGCGATCATCCCCTCGGTGGCGCCGCAGGTGACCGTCAGCTCCGTATCGGGGTCGACCGACCAATCGGCATGAAAGCGTGCCGTCTTGGCGGCGATCGCCTCGCGGAAGTCGCGCGCGCCCCAGGTGATCGCGTACTGGTTGATGTCGGCGTCGATCGCCGCCTTGGCGGCGTCCTTGAGCTCGGCCGGACAGGCAAAGTCCGGGAACCCCTGGGCCAGATTGACCGCGCCGTGGGCCATCGCCAGGCGCGTCATCTCGCGGATCACCCGACTCGGTGAAGGACTCCGCCTTGCGCGACACGCGAGCCATGGCCGCGATGATAAGGGCGGCTACTCGTGGCGCAGGGCGGTGATCGGGTCCATCCGCGCCGCCCGCCAGGCGGGCGCCACTCCGAAGAAGACGCCGATGGCGATGGAGACCCCGAGCGCGAGGCTGATGATCCAGGCAGACAGCCCAGCCTCGATGCCCAGCGCCTCGCCGAGCAGCGCGACTCCCACCCAGGCGAGAAGCAGCCCGAGCATGCCGCCGAGCAGGCTGATCAACACCGCCTCGGCGAGGAACTGGAGGACGATGTCGCGCCGCGTCGCGCCGATCGCCTTGGCAATGCCGATCTCGCGCGTCCGCTCAGTGACCACGACGAGCATGATGTTCATGATGCCGATGCCGCCGACGAGCAGCGAGATGCCGGCGATCGCCGCCAGGAACCCTGTCAGCACGCCGAAGATCTGGTCGAACGACTCGAGCAGCTCGGCGATGGAGTCGACGCGGAAGTCTTCCACGCCGTGGCGCTCGAGCATCAGCGCCTCGACCCGCTCGACCGTCGCCTCGACCGTCGCCGGGTCGGCGGCGGCGGCGATGATCTGCGACACGTTGTCCGTGCCAACGAGATCCATCACGAACTGGGCGGGCAGGTAGATGGCGACCTGGAAGCTCGGCCGATCGTCGTCATTCTGGCCGCCCGGCGGCGCTCCGCCACCACCGGCCTGGCCGGCGCCCAGGCCGAGGGTCAGGTTCTCGACCACGCCCACGACCTCGAAATCCTGGCCGCCCACGGTCAGCGTGGCACCGACGGCCTCCCGATCGGGGAAGTAGCGATCCGCGGCAGCCCGCGAGAGCATCGCTTCCCGCTCAGCGGCAAACGTGCGGCCGGCCTCCAGCTCCAGGCCCGTCAGCGCGGCGTAGCCCGGGCCCGTGCCTGTGAGGGCGGCTGGCCTCGGTCCCTGCGACGTGACGATCGGCGCCACGGCCTGGAGCACCGGCTCGGCGTCCACCACGTCGTCGAGCGCGCGGATGGCCGCGACGTCGGCCAGCGTGAGTGTGCTGGTGATCGGCGCGAAGGCGCCACCGCCCACTCCCCGGCCAGGCGCGCCCGGGCTGACCGTGATGCGCGTCGAGCCAAGGTCCGCGAAGTTGCGGCTGATCGTGTCGCGCACGCCCTCGCCGAGCGACAGCAGCATGACCACCGATCCGACGCCGATGATGATCCCGAGCGAGGTCAGCAGGCTGCGAAGCTTGGCCGAGCGGAGGTCCGTGCCTGCCTCGCGGAGGTAGTCGAGCGGGCGCATCAGGCCGCCGCCTCGGGTGCGACGGCGGCGCGGGGCCGGTCGCCGGGTGTGCGCTCGTCGGCCACCACCCGGCCGTCGGAGAGGCGTATGATCCGCCGCGCCATCGACGCCACGCGCTCGTCGTGAGTGACCACCAACAGCGTCACGCCGGTCTCGTTGAGCCCGCGCAGGACATCCAGGATCTCGGCGCCCGTCCGGCTGTCCAGGTTGCCCGTCGGCTCGTCGGCCAGGATCAGCGCCGGCTCGTTGACCAGCGCCCGGGCGATGGCCACGCGCTGCTGCTGCCCGCCCGACAGCTCGGAGGGCCGATGATGCGCTCGGTCGGAGAGGCCGACACGCTCGAGCATCAGCCGCGCCCGCCGATGGCGGTCGTTGCGCGGCACGCCGGCGAACGTTAGCGGCAGCGCCACATTGTCGAGGCCCGACTTTCGGGCGAACAGGTTGAACGACTGGAAGACGAAGCCGATCCGCTCGCGACGGATGCGCGCCAGGTCGCCGTCAGACAGGCGCGCGACGTCACGCTCCTCGAACAGGTAGCTGCCGGCAGTCGGCCGGTCGAGCAGCCCGAGGAGGTTCATCAGCGTCGACTTGCCCGAGCCGGAGGCGCCCATGATCGCTACGAACTCGCCCGCCTCGATGGCCAGCGAGACGCCGTCGAGCGCGGTCACCGGCACCGCAGCCGGATAGACCTTGCTTACTTCGTGGAGGGTGAGGACGGGCATCTGCAGCCGATGCTGCCACGGATCGCGGAGGCAGGCCCGTGAGGAGGGCTTTGTCGAAGGTTGTGGGGGACGAGCTAGGCTAGGGCATGGTCACCGGCGTGACCCGCCGACGAAGCCGGGCGAAGGGCACGGTCGCAAGCGCGATGCCGCCGATCACCAGGCCGACGCCGGCGAGCTGGGCAAACGATGGCGCCTCGGCGACGAGCAGCATGGCCAGGAAGACGGCCGCAACCGGCTGGGCGAGGAGGATGATCGAGGTGGTGACCGCCGGTAGCCGCGGCAGCGAGATCGAGATCAGCAGGTACGCCACTGACTGGGCGCTTACGCCAAGCAGCAGCAGCCAGCCGTGCTCGGGCCACGAGGGGACGAGGTTCAGCTGGCCCGTCCCGAGGCCGAGCACGAGGGCGACGGCCGCCGTCGAGCCGGTCGCGATCGCCACCGGCTCGGCTGTCCGCGTCCGGGCGACCGGCCGGATGATCAGCAGGTACGCCGCGTAGGCGAGCGCGGTCAGGATGCCCAGCAGCACGCCAAGCGGCGGGTCGACGCCGTACGTGCCGGCGCCGATGACGCCGGCGATCAGGACCACGCCGGCGAGGATGAGCGGCAGCGCGGCGAGAGTGCGGGCCGTAGGTCGCTCCCCGAAGAAGAGCCACGCGGCGATGGCCACGACGACCACCTGCAGGTTGCCTAGCACCGTCGCCATGCCGGCGCCAACTGCGTCGATCGCGTGATGCCAGAGGAACAGGTCGAGCCCGAAGAACGTGCCGGCGGCCACCGCCAGCAGCCGTGCCCGGAGCGGCAGGGGGGATGAGCGCCTCCGCTCGACGAGCGCCACGGCGACCAGCAGCGGCAGCCCGTAGAACGCCCGGAAGAACGTTGCCGTATCAGCCGTCACGTCGGCGAAGCGATAGATGATCCCTGACGCGGCCACGCATCCCGCGGCGAGCAGCGCAGTGAGCCTGGGGTGCGCGGCCAGCCACCGGGCAGCTGGCATCAGACGGTCGTACATGCAGCGACGCGCATCCTATGGCACGCGCGGCAAGCGCGTCAGCCTCCGCTTGGGCGGATCACCTCCGGTCCAGCGGCCCGGTGATCAGTCAGCCGAATACCGCGCCGGTGTCGCCGCCCGACGCAGCCAGCGGCGCATCAGCCGGCGGCTTGGCGCAGTGCCTGTTCGAGCGACGTCACGCGGAACTCGTAGCCGCTGCGCAGCGCTGCCTCGGGCACCAGCCGGCGCGAGCCGATGGCCAGCGTCGCCTGGTCTCCCAGGGCCAGCCGGATCAGCCACGCTGGCGTGCGCAGCCACGCCGGCCGGCGCAGGACCGACCCGGCGATGCGCGCGAACTCGGCTTGCCGCACGGGCTCCGGCCCAGCGACGTTCAACGGCCCGCCGACATCCCAGGCTCGCAGGGCGTGGACGATTAGCCCGACCGCGTCGTCCAGAGCCACCCAGCTGACCCACTGCCTGCCGGAGCCCAGCGGCCCTCCGCCAAACAGGCGGAACGGCAGCAGCAGCCGCTCGAGCGCCGGCGCCCGGCGGCCGATGACCAGGCTCGTGCGCAGCACCACCACGCGGGTGCCCAGCTCGCGCGCTCGGAGGGCCGCCTGCTCCCAGTCGAGGCACACGCTGGCGAGGAAGTTGTCGTCCGTGGTCGGGCTGGACTCGGTCGCCGGCTCGGCATCGAGGTCTTCGTACATGTGCGTGCCGGAGCCGCTGACCAGCACCGTCGGCCGGCGCTCGGCGGGCAGAATGCCCATCGCGTCAACCAGCGCCTGGGTCGCCTGCATGCGGCTGCCGCGAATGGCCGACCGGACGGCACGCGTCCACGGCCAGCGGCCGACGCTCTCGCCGGCGAGGTTGATGACCGCATCAGCCCCGTCGAGCAGGCTCGCCAATGGCGCCGCGCCGGCCGACGGATCCCAGGCCATGACCTCGGCCCCGGCGGGCAGCCGGCGGGCCGCGCGGCCGGGCGAGCGACTCAACACCACAACCTCGTCGCCCAGTCTCACGAGCTCCGCGGCCAGCGCACGGCCAATCAGTCCCGAACCACCGGTGATCACGACTTTCATACTCAACGCCCCACATCACGGATACTTGTTATGCTTGCGTAGCCAGTATCTGGCATAAACTCGTTACTGTCAAGGAACGCATTGTGGACGAAGCTGAGCAGATCAGGCGCGACTTCGCCGTCGGCTGGGGGCGGATCGGCGCCGCGTGGGGGGTTGCGCCCTCGACCGCGACCGTGCAGGGCTACCTGCTCGCGCACGGCGGACCGCTGGCCGAGTCGGAGATCCGCGAGGCGCTCGGCCTGTCGCACCGCGCGACGCTGCTGGCCCTCGCCGACTGCGAGTCGTGGGGGCTGATCGAGGCGGCTGAGCCGCGACGCGTCGGCCAGCGCGGGCCGGCTGCTCGAGCATGGGTGCCCGTGGGCGACAACTGGGAGTGGTTCCGTCGCGTCGCCGCCGTGCGCAAGGAACGCGAGACGGATCCGGTGATGCCGCTGATCGACGAGTGCCTGCGCCGGGCCGCCGAGTCAGGCTCAGCGGACCTGCGCGAGCGCCTTGATCGGCTGGTCGTCTTCGTGCGCCTCTTCGACCGCGGTATCGGGACCGTCGTGCGCACCGATTCAGCGGACCTCGAAAGGCTCTTTGGGGCGCTTGGGCGAATAGACGAGGCAACGATGCACCGACTAGTCGAGCTGCTCGCGTCGCTGCCCGAGGACGAGCTCGCCGCCTCAGCCCGGTCGTTGAGCCGGCTGCCCAAGGCGACGGTCCGTCGGATGCTGCGCCTGGCAGGTCAGCCGGCCGTGCTGCGACTGCTCGGTGCCAGCTCCAGGGACGACGCGCCGGCGGACTGAAGCGGGGTCGTTGGGCGGTTGCCGGTGGTCTGGTGCGGTGGCGTGCGAGAAGGTTGACCAGCGGCAACGCTTTCGCAGCGCGAATTGGCCCCCAAAACGTGCTCAGACGCTCGAGGGTGGGCTAAGGTACCCCCATCGACCAGGACTTCCGGATGGCTCGCCGGCAGTACCTTCGGCGGCGAGCCGCTCAAATGAAGCGAACGGGGTCAGAACCGGACATGAAGCGACTGATCGGCGCCTCGATGGCATCAATCCTCACTCTCGGCCTGCTGCTCGTCGTGGCCGTGGCCCCGGCGGCGGCCCAGGACGAGTGCGTGCTGACGGTCGAGCCGGCCGAGGCTCCCGCCGGCGACCAGTTCATCCTCAGCGGCACCGGCTACACGCCTGAGCAGCTGATCCTCCAGCGCGGCAGCGCGCAGCCGGTGACGTTCGACCTCAGCCTCGGCGACGCCGATCCGTTCGAGATCCCAATCGGCTCCAAGAGCGGGGACGAGGGGCTGTGGCAGGCGGTCGTGATCGACACTGACACCGGCTGTCGTGCGCGCGCCCACTTCCGCGTGACCCTCGTGCCGACTGACATGGTTGACGACCTGCTGGCCACTCCCGCCGGCGGCGTGCCGATGATCGCCTACCTGCTGGTCATCGCCGGCGGCTTCGGCGCTGGTACGCTGATCGCCCGTTACGGTCGCGCCCGCGCCTGAGCGGGAAGCCGCCCCAACCGCGTCCGAGGGGGTCCAACGTGCAGCAGCCGATCATGCGTACCTACCGCGGGCCAACGCCCGAGGCTGCGGCTTCCGCCTATCGGGCCGACGCGGCCCAGGCGCAGTCGAAGGGCTACGTGCCGATCTCCCACCGCTGGGCCGAGGACGCGTCCGGCCACACCTTGACAGTCGCCTTCCAGCTGCGCGGCGATGCGATGGTCGCGCCCGACGAGCCAACCGAGTCCGCGGAGGCGCTGACCGAGGCTGGGGAGGTACCCGTCGAACCCGCCGCGCTCCCGGCTGAGCCCGTGGAGCCGGTCAGCGTCCAGCCGCCCGAGCCGGCGCGCCCGCTCGCGAAGCAGCCGGAGGCCATAACCGCCGGTCGCAACGAGGTCCTGGCAGTTCAGGTGCTGGATATGCACTGTGCCGGCGAGCCGCTGCGCATCGTGCGCAGCGGCTTCCCCGAGGTGCCGCTTCTGAGCGTGCTCGAGCGTCGTCGCTGGATCGCCAAGAACGCCGACCACATCCGGCGCGCGATCGTCAACGAGCCGCGCGGCCACCGCGACATGTACGGCGCGGTGCTGCTGCCGCCATACAGCCCCGACGTTGACATCTGCCTGCTGTTCATGCACAACGCCGGCTACAGCACGATGTGTGGCCACGGTGTGATCGCGGTCACCACGGCGCTGATCGAGGAGGGCCTCTACCCGGCCAGCCAGCCGGTGACGACGATTCGCTACGAGGTGCCGGCAGGCGTGGTCGCGGCCAGCGCGACCGTCAGCGCGCTGCCCGACGGCGGCCACGCCGTCGCTGGCGTGCGCTTCACCAACGTGCCGTCGTATCTCGCCGCCCGCTCGCTGTCGGTCCGGCCGGACGGCCTCGAGCTGCACGGCCGGGCGGCCGACGCCGGGCACCTGGCCGTCGACCTGGCCTTCGGTGGGGCGTACTACGGCATCGTCGATGCGGCCCAGCTGGGCCTCCGGGTCGTGCCTGAGCAGGCGTCGCTGCTGCGCCATGCCGGTGCTGCCATCACGGAGGCGCTGCGCCGCGACCACACGCCGGCCCACCCGACTGACGACGACCTGTCATTCGTCTACGGCACGATCATCGTTGACCTGGAACCCTCGACATCGCCTGACGGTCGGGCCCGCGACGCCCACATCCGCAACGCCACGGTCTTCGCCGACGCCGAGCTCGACCGCTCGCCATGCGGCTCGGGCACGAGCGCCATCCTCGCCCAGCTCCACGGCCGCGGCCGCATGCAGGTCGGCCAGGAGATCATCAACGCCGGCATCACCGGCGAGCAGTTCCTGGGCCGGATCGAGTCCGAGACGCGGCTCGGCGGCGAGCCAGCGGTCGTGACCAGCATCGCCGGCACGGCCTTCGTGACCGGCTACGGCACTCTGGTCGTTGACGAGCGCGACCCGCTCGGCGAGGGCTTCCTGCTCAACTAGGGCGACGCTCGCCGGCCGCCAGACGCAACCACGTGCGGCGCGACTGTGTTATCCCGGTGTGTACATGGATGGCCCTGACGCCCTCCCCGCCCGGCTGGCGGCAGACGCTCGCGCTGCCTTCGGCGACGTCGTGAGCGCCTACCAGGACCTCGTCTACGGCGTCTGCCTGCGCGTGCTTCGCGATCCACAGCTGGCCGAGGATGTCGCCCAGGACGCGTTCGTCAACGCCTATCGCGCCCTCGGCCGCTACCCGACGGCGCGCATCGCCGAGCTGCGGCTGCGGCCGTGGCTGGCTCGGATCGCCCTCAACCTGGCGCGCAACGCCCTCCGCGACCGAAAGGCCAGCCACGCAATCGACGGCGTGCCGGAGCCGCACGCGCCGGCGGCTGACGAACCACTCAGCCTCGCCCAGCGACGCGAGGAGCGCAACCTGTGGGCGCGGCTGCTGGCCGGACTGCCAGATCGTTATCGGCAGGCCGTGGCACTGCGCCACGTCGATGGTCTGTCATACCCCGAGCTGGCCGAGGCGCTGGGCCGGCCGGCCGGTACCGTCAAGTCAGATGTCCACCGCGGGGTGGCGCTGCTTCGCGCCGCGTATGACGCCGAGCAGCGGCGGCAGGCCGGCCTCGAGCGAAAGGAGGCGGTCTAGTTGGTCGATCGAAGCCTGGCTGCGGCGCGCGGTGCGCTGAGCGGCCTGCGCGAGCTGAACACGCCGGCCCCGGCCGGCCTGGCCGCGGCCGTCGCCGACCGGCTCAGACCGGTCGATGCCTACGCCGAGGTTGACGGCCCGATCGGGCGCCTGTACGTCTCGTTCACGCGCGACGCGATCACGCTCGTCTCGCGCGCCGGCGACCCTGGCCAGTTCGAGGAGGAGTTCCGCTCGACCTTCGGCCGCCCGTTGCACCGCGTGGCGGCGCCACCGGCTCACATCGGTCGGCTGGTCGAGGCCAGGGTCTGGGGACGTGGCCGGCCGCCGGCCGCGGCGCGCGTCGACATCAGCTGGCTGCCCGACTTCGAGCGGCGCGTGCTCGAGAAGACGGCGGAGATCCCGCGCGGCGAGGTCCGGCCGTACTCGTGGGTCGCCGCCGAGATCGGCCGGCCTCTGGCCGTCCGTGCGGTGGGCAATGCCCTGGCCCGCAACCCGATCCCGTTCGTCATCCCGTGCCACCGAGTGGTCCGCGCTGACGGCACGATCGGCAACTATGGCGCCGGCGGGCCCGAGTCGAAGCGTGCCCTGCTGCAGGCAGAGGGTCTCGACCCGGCAGAGCTTGCGCGCCTGCCGGCGGAGGGCATCCGCTACACCGGCTCTGACACGACGCGCATCTACTGCTACCCCTCGTGCCGGCACGCCCGGCGCACGTCAACCGGTCACCGGGTCTCGTTCCGCTCGGTCGATGAGGCGCTGCGCGCGGGCTTCCGCGCCTGCCGCGTGTGCCGGCCGGTGCCCGCTCCGCATCGGGCAGCGTGAGGCGCCGCCGGGCGCTGGGCATTGCCATCGCGCTCATCGCGGTCGTGGCCGCGGCGGTCGTGATCGCCTCCGGCCCTGGGCTCCTGCGCCCGGCAACGTCGCCGGCGGCGGCTGGTGACCAGGCGCTCCTCCAGGCCGCGTGCAGCGGCGACATCAACCCGGGCTTCGAGAACCGGTCCGGCTGGACGCTCGAAGAGATCCGTGACTGGTGCGCCTGGGTGCTCGAGCTGACCCTGCCAACCCTGCCGGAGCGGGCGGCGATCAGCGCGCTCGAGCTGCGCCAGCCAAGGGCCGAGGCACCCCTCGCCACGTTCCCGGCCGAGGTGTGGGCCTATCGGGCGGATGGCCGGCGTGAGATGCGGCTGGTGATCTGGCCGCACAACGCCGAACCGACGGTCCACGGCATCGAGCAGTCGCACGACTCGTCCGCCGGCTCGCTCGCGCTGCGCTGGCAGCGGCCCTAGCCAGCGGCGGCCGCCGCGGGCCGCCGGGCGGCGGCGAAGACGATCGGCGGATGCCAGAAGAAGTCCTCGGCGCGCAGCTGCTCCAGTCGCGCGCGGGCAGCCGACTCGAGCCGCTGGCGCTGCTCGTCGCCGAGGGAGGCGACCAGCGTGCGCTCGTCGTAGGCGAGCTTGTACTCGAGGTACTCGTCGCGCGTCCAGTGGTAGTCGAGCTCGTCCTCGCGGCAGACCACGTCCCGAAACCCGGCTCGGCGCAGCTGTGTGGCGGCGGCAGTCGCTGATGGCACGTCGCCGGCACATCGCTCGGGGGCGACCTCCGGCTCGTCGAGGGCCAGGCTGAGCACGGCCTCGTCGAACTCCTCCATCGGCCGGAAAGGCTCGCGCAGGTCGCGGTCGAGCCACGTCACGTAGGCCAGCAGCCCGCCCGGTCGGAGCAGCCGGAAGGCTTCGCGCAGCGCGGCCCGCCGGTCGGGCACCAGCTGGAACACGAAGGACGAGAGGATGACGTCAGCGCTGCCCTCCTCGAGCGGCAGCTGATCAGCCTGCCCGAGCACCGTCGTCACCCGCCCGCTGAAGCCCGCTGTGCGCTCGCGCGCGACGTCAAGCATGCCGGCCGCGGCGTCGGTCGCGATCAGCTGGGCTTCCGGCCAGCGCTCGAGAGCGGCGCGCGCCAGGGTGCCCGTGCCGGTGCCAACGTCGACGACGGTCAGATGGCCCGCCGGCAGGCCGCCGGCGTACCACTCCACGTACTCGATGAGCGTCGCCGAAGTCGCCTCGAGGACTGGTGCCCAGTACCGCTCGTAGTCGCGCGCGTTGAGGTGATAGCGCTCGACGACTGCGTTCACGTCAGCCGCGCGTGGGCTCGGGCTCGGTTGTCCGGGCGCCCGGGTCATCGGCCAGCGCGTCGGTCGTCTCGACGTGGCTGAAGCCGACGCGATCGGCCAGCCGCCCGAGCACGCCCGGTGCCCACCAGTTCCAGCGGCCCATCAGCCGCATCGTCGCCGGTACGAGCAGCACGCGGATGATCGTAGCGTCGAGGAAGACGGCAATCGCCATGCCCACGCCGATGGCCTTGATGGTGATGTTGTCAGCCAGACTGAAGGCGGCGAAGACGGTGATCATGATCGCCGCCGCGCCGGTGATCACCGCCGCCGTCCGGGCCAGGCCCTCCGCCACCGAGGCGGTATTGTCACCCGTCCGCCGGTAGGCCTCCTGCACGCGCGACAGAAGCAGCACCTCGTAGTCCATCGACAGCCCGAACAGGACCGCGAACATGATCACCGGGATGCCGGCGACGGTGTAGCCCAGCGGCTCGAAGCTGAGCAGCCCGGCCAGGTTGCCTTCCTGGAAGATCCAGACCAGCGCGCCGAAGCTGGCCGTCAGCGAGAGCAGGCTCATGAAGACGGCCTTGACCGGCAGCACCACCGAGCCGAAGAGCAGGTACAGCACGATGGCGACGACGACCATCGTCAGCGCCACGGCCCAGGGCGTGCGGGCCCGCATCGACGACAGCGAATCGTGGCTCGAGGCGATGTACCCACCGACCTGCGCCTCCATGCCGGCCTCGACCTCGACATCGCGCAGCTGCTGGGTCAGGGCCAACGCCGCGGGCTCGACCGGATGGAGCCTGGTCTGCGCCTCGAGCCGCACCGTCGAGCCGCTGATGTACGTCTCGAGGTACGCGCGCAGGCGCTGCTGCGCCGGCGGCAATGCCTCCCCTGGAGCGGCGAAGAGCTGCGCGACCTGCTCGGCCGGCAACGGCTCCCCGCTTGCCGGCTGGACGAGCAGCGGATGGCGGAACGGGCTCTCCACGGACTCGATCTCGGGCAGCGCGTCAAGTCGCTCGCCGTAGGCGATCACTGCGCCGATGCTGGCCAGGCTCGTTGGCTCGCCCTCAAGCTCAGCCAGGATCGTGAACGGCGTCAGGTCGCCGCCTGGGAAATCTCGCTGCAGGGCGATATAGGCGTCGCGTGCTTCGAGCCCGGCGGGCAGCACCGACGCGTCGGGCACTGCCTGGTTGAGGCGCAGGAAGGGCGTGCCCGCGGCGAGCAGCAGGATCAGCGTCGGCACCAGCACCAGGATCGGCCGGCGCATGACCCAGTGCGCGACGCGCTCCCAGCGGCCGTGTCGCGTGCCGCCCTCAGGCGGGGCCATGCCAAGCCGCCCGCGCAGCACGTTGAAGCCGCCGCCCAGGCTGAGCGCATTGACCCGCCCTCCGAGCATGCCCAGCACGGCCGGCAGGAAGGTCAGGGCGAATGCCAGCGACGCGACGACGACCAGCGAGCCGCCGATGCCGATGGACGACAGGGCCGACGACTCGAAGAACAGCAGGCTGAGCAGCCCTATTGCAACGGCCAGGCCCGAGAACGTGATCGCCTTGCCGGCCGTGCCCATCGCCGTCTCGACCGCGTCACCGACCGGGCGTCCCTTGGCCAGCTCCTCGCGGAAGCGGCTGACCAGGAAGAGCGAGTAGTCGATCGCCAGCGCAAGGCCGAGCATCGTCGCCACGTTGACCACGTAGATGCTCATCTCGATCTGCTGGGCCAGCAGGTAGACCAGCGCCAGCGCAGTCGGAATCGCGAGGCCGGCGACGAGCAGCGGCATCACCGCCGCCGCTAGCGAGGCGAAGACGAGCACCAGGATCAGCAGCGCGAGCGGCAGCGAGACCAGCTCCGCGCGCTGCAAGTCGGCCTCCGACTGCTCGTTGACCGCCAGCGCCAGCGGACCGTAGCCGGTCAGCCTGTAGCTCAGTCCGGACTGTGGCTGGATGAGGGAGCGCAGGTGCTCGACCTGGTCGATCGAGCCCTCCTCGGTGGTGTCGAGCTGGGCGACGACGTACGTCGAGCGGCCGTCGCGGCTGATGAAGCGCGGGTCGCCACCGCTCTGGCTGTAGCCGATGACCTCGTTGACGACCGGGTCGTCGGCAAGCCGCGACAAGCTGCTCGCAACGGCGTCCTGGACGGCAGGGGATGCGGCGTCGCCCTGCTCGCTGGTGTAGACGATCACGAGGCTCGAGCCGCCGGCGTCGAACTCTCTCGTCAGCCGCTCGGTCACGCTGGCCGATTCGGATCCCTCGATCAGCCAGCCGCCGGAGTTGAGGATCACCCGCGCCTGGCTGGCATAGGCGATCGCCATGGCGGCGACCAGCACGGCCAGCAACGCGACCCAGCGGCGGCGGCGGTAGACGAGCCTGCCCCAGGCAGCGAACACAGACGGGACCCTCGCGGCAGTGACGGACGGCCAGGCGATGATAGTCCGGCCAGCGTTCGGCTGGCCGGTGCGCCCATCACCTCGTGGCTGGCCGAGCCGCTTTGTTGCTACGCTGGCAGCGTGACTGACAGCAGTCTGCCGGGCACACCCGTCCCGCTCGGCGCAAGCTGGTCTTCGCGGCAGCGCACCTTGGCCAGCCTGACCGTGCTGCTCGGGGTGTTTCTGCTGGCCGCATCCGCGCTCGGGGCCGTCGCTCTCGAGCCCCAGCCCGCGCCCAGCCCGGCGGCTGCGCTGACGCCGCCGACAGAGCTTGATCCACGCTGGGGCACGTACCTGTCCGAGCGCGAGTGGGGGACGCCGCGCGAGGCCCTCGGCGCCGATGGCTGGGGCCTGTCGTGGCGTGGCGCGATCGACACTGACTACCGCTACTCGGACGATGGCATCGCCGGCCTGACGGACAGCAAGAACGAGTTCCGCGTCTCATGGGCCTTCTGGGACGGGCGCCAGCCACACATCAGCGAGCGCTTCTACGGCGCGACCAATCCGCAGGGCGTCTCCGGCGAGGCGATCATCGACGATCGAACCTTCCACGAGAACTCGCCGACCGGCTCGTACAGCCGGCTGACCTACCGCTACCCGGCGGACGAGCCGGCCTTCGAGATCGTGCTCGAGCAGGCGAAGATTGACTCCGCCCGGCAGGTCATGCTCGCGACGGCAACCAACCTGACCGACCGCGAGCAGCGCCTTGATGTCGTGATCAAGGCGTGGCTGGCGCCGACCGCCGGAGTCGAGCCGATAGACGATGGGCTGGTCCTGCCAGGCAGCGACACGGCGCTGCTCGTGCTGACCGATCAGCCGGGCGACTGGCAGATCGCCTCGGCCAAGGACGCGCTTGACATCAACCTCCGCCGGGGCGAGCTGCTCGGCGACCAGGGCGGCCACATCGGCGCGCTGAGCCACCGGCTGACAATCGCCGCTGGCCAGAGCGGCGCTGTGCGCGCGGTGCTCTCTGAGGTGCCGTTGGCCGAGATCGGGGACCAGGGCCGGCGGATGGCGGCGATCGATGCAGCTACCGGCCTGCTGCGCCAGGCGCGGACGATTGCCACCAACCGCCGAGCGGAGGCCCGCCAGATGTTCGCCGGCGATGTCTCAGCGCACAAGGAGCTGTACCGCCAGGCGCTGATGACCCTGCTCTGGAACCGCTCTTACTACAGCTGGGACGGGACCAGCGGCGTGAGCCCCGAGTGGTCGGGCAGGGTCGACGCGCGCGACATCCTGATCACCCCAGACAAGTGGGAATCGCCGTGGGTCAGCAGCTGGCAGAGCGCGTTCCACGCTGTCACCGCCACGCTGATAGATCCGGCGCTGGCTGAGGAGCAGCTGCGCTTCTTGCTATCGCCGCGCTGGCAGCAGCCCGACGGCCACATCCCGTGCGGCGAATGGGTGATGGACCAGGAGTGCCCACCGATCTTCGCCTGGGCGGCGTGGCGGGTCTACGAGGTCAACCGCGACATCGACTTCCTGGCCGAGGTCTTCCCGGCGCTGCAAGCCAACTACGACTACTGGTGGCAGGCTCACGGCGCGAGCGAGGCGCTATTCACCGGCGGCTTCCTGGGCATGGACAACCTGCCGCGATCACCCGGCCAGCCGCAGGCTGATGCGTCGGCGTGGATGGCCTTCTTCGCGCGCGACATGGTCCGCATCGCGAGCGAGCTGCGCGAGGTCAGTGCCTCCGAGCGCTACTGGATCGATCGCGGGCGGATCTCCGAGGCTATCAACGAGCACCTCTGGGACGAGGAGACGGGCTTCTACTACGACCGCAGCGCCGAGGGCGGATTCGTGCTCCACAAGTCGTACAGCGGCCTGGTGCCGCTGATCGCCGGCGTAGTGCCCAGCTCGCGCATGCCGGCCGTGCTGGCCAAGCTGCGCGACGAGAGCATGTTCCTCTCGCCGGGCGGCATCCGCAGCCTGTCCGCTGACAGCTCGCTGTATCTGCCGGCCCACGCCGACCGCGGCGTCAACGCCAACTGGCTGGGGCCAGTGTGGGTGCCGATGAACTACCTGCTCGTGCGCGCGCTCGCCGAAGTCGACCCGTTCTTCGCCAATGACCTGCGCGGCCGCGTCGTGTCGATGGTCGAGGCAGACTGGCAGGCCACTGGACGGCTGAGCGAGTTCTTCGACGGCGACACCAACGAGGGCCTGGGCGCCGATTCGTCAAGCGCCACCGCCCTGGTCGCCAACCTGATCAGCGAAGGCTGGCCGGCCGAGTAGCGCTCAGTCGCCGGCGACGACGCGCAGCACCTCCCCGCCGGCACCGACCAGGTACAGCTCGCCCCGCATGTCCTCGCCGAAGCCGGTGACATTGATGCCGGCATTGCCCATCTCGTGGACCTCCACGGGCAGCTCGGTTGCGGCCTGAGCCCCCGCCGCGTCGAGCGCCCAGACGGTGCCAGAGCAATAGTCCGCGAAGAGATAGAACCCATCGAGCTCGGGCATGGCCGAGCCGCGATAGACGTAACCGCCGGTGATTGCGCAGTCAGCGCCGGTCGGGTACCAGGCCACGGGCAGAGTCAGGCCGGCGGTCTCGCAATCCGCCTCCTCGAAGCACTCCGGCCCTTCCA
>DATMJK010000018.1:0-3178 GCA_035553915.1 Candidatus Limnocylindrales bacterium
CGGTTGCTGGAATCCCTCCTTGGAGTGTGAGCGGAGATCGGCCGGCCGCGCGTCGACGGCTACTCGCCGTCCTCGACGATGGCCAGGATGTCCTTCTGACTGACGATCAGCAGGTCTTCGCCCTCGACCTTGAACTCGGTGCCGGCGTACTTGGCGTACAGGACCTTGTCGCCCTCCTTGACGTCCATCGGCTCGCGCTTGCCCTCTTCGGTCAGGCGACCGGGGCCGGCAGCAAGGATCTTGCCCTCCTGCGGCTTCTCCTTGGCGGTGTCCGGCAGGACGATGCCGCTCTTGGTCATCTCCTCGCGCGGGGTGGGCTGGATGACGACACGGTCGCCGAGCGGCCGCAGCTTCGTCGCAGTGGCAGTGGCCAAAGCGAATTCCTCCCTGTGTGACTGGAACGGTGTCGTGCGGCCGCGCCGGCGGCATGTGCCGCGCGCGCGCCTGCACGTCCGTCTTGCCTTGGTTAGCACTCTCTGGGGGAGAGTGCCAGCAATCTATTCCAGGCCGGCCACCGTGTCAAGGGCGGCGTACACTCGCCAGCCGGTGACCGAGTGTTGATGCCCATCGAGCCGCGGCTCGAGCTGCCCTATCGCGTTCGCTTCGACGAGGCCGGGCCGGACGGCCTGCTGCGCGCCTCTGGCTATCTGCGCTGGGCGCAGGACATGGCGTGGCGCCACTCGGAGGCGGCCGGCCTGGACCGCGACTGGTATGCCGAGCAGGGCCTCACGTGGCTCATTCGGGCGGCCGAGCTCGACATCGTCGATCGGCTGGCATACGGGATGACGGCCGACGTGTTGACCGAGATCACGGGCTTCAGGCGTGTCTGGGCGCGTCGGCGGACGTCCTTTCGCGATGCGGCCGGCAAGACAGTCGCCAGCTCGCTGACCGACTGGGTGCTGATCAACGAGCGGGGCGTGCCGGTGCGCGTGCCGCAGGCGATCGCCGAGCGCTTCGCCGGCGACGTGGGCACGTTCTCGCCGCTGCGCGTCGAGCTGTCACAGGCGCCTCGCTCGGCCTCCTGGCGCGAGTTCGCGGTCCGCGGCAGCGAGCTCGATCCACTGGGCCACGTCAACAACGCCGCCTATCTCGATTACCTTGACGAGCACCTTGCGCGCCCGGGCGGCGACGCCACGGCCGCCCTGCCGCGGCGCTACCGGCTGGAGTTCGTGCTCTCGGCAGCGCCCGGGACGGAGCTCCTCGGCCGCGCCTGGCCGGACGATGGCAGCTGGTCGTACCGCCTCAGCGATGCCGACGGCCGCGAGGTCCTGCGCGCCAGCCTGGACACTGACGGGGTTAGATTGGTGGGCGGCTGAAGAGCCGCTCGTAGCTTCCGACAAGGCAGTCACCCAGGGCGCCCGGCGGTTCCCCACGTACATCCGCCAGCCAGCCGGCGGTGACGCTCACCCAGTGCGGCTCGTTGCGCCGCCGCGGCGCGCCCGGCGGCGACAGGTACGGGGAGTCGGTCTCGACCAGCAGCCGCTCCGCGGGCACACGGCGCGCGACCTCCGCGCTCGCCTCCTCACCGCGGCGGAAGACCAGGCCGCTGAAGCTGATCGCGAGCCCCATCTCGAGCGCCGCGAGGCCATAGTCGGCCGGCCCCGAGTATGAGTGCAGGAGCGCCGGCGAGGAGCCGGCCGGCGTGGACCAGCGGCTCGTACCAGCCCCGGCAGCGGCCAGCTCACGCAGCAGGTCGTCCTGCGCGTCGCGTTCGCCTGGCCTGGAGCGGCAGTGCAGGATCACGGGCTTGCCCAGAGCGCGCCCGAGCAGCAGGTGCCGACGCAGGTTGACCAGCTGTGCCGCTCGCGGCGAGAAGCCGCGGTCGTAATCGAGGCCCGTCTCGCCCACGGCGAGCACCGCCGGATCGTCGGCCAGCTCGACGATCGCCGCCCACGCCTCATCATCGGCGCCGCTGGCGACATGGGGGTGGATGCCTGCCGAGACGTCGACGCCAACCGCCCGGGCCAGCGCGACCGCGGCCCGCGACGAGTCGAGATCCCAGCCCGGGACCAGGACGCGCTCGACGCCCGCGGCACGGGCTTCCGCCAGCACCTCGGCCGCGTCGAGGGCGAACGCCTCGGACTGAAGATGGGCGTGCGAATCGATCAGCCGCATGCCGGCGCCAGCCTACGCCGGCGGCAATGACTCGAAGAGCCCGAGCTCGTTGCCCTCGGTATCTGTGATCACCGCGTACCAGCCCTGGCCAGCTGGCTGTAGAAGCGGCGCGCCCGGCCGAGGTCGTCGGCGGGGAGCTCGATGTGGGTTATCTGTCCGTGGGCCATGTCAGTCCTCCTTCGGCTGGCTGTCCGCTGGCGCCTCGATGCGCGGGAACAGGATCTCCGCCCGGCCGATCTGGCCGCCTCCACCGGCGCCGCCCCAGCGCGCCAGGATGTCGACCGGCGGGCCGCCGCTGCCGTCGGCGGCGTAGGGGTACTCGATGCCGAGCTGCCCAAAGATGCGCGGCGCGGCGCCGGGCAGGAACGCTGCCGCTGCCAGGCCGGCCAGGCGGCACGCCTCGAGCAGCTCGGCCAGCACGCGCTCGAGCCTTGCGGCCGCAGCCTCGTCCCCGGCCGCGGCCTGCTTGTTGAGCGCCCACGGCTGCTCGGCGTCGACATGCCGGTTGGCCGCGCTGACGAACTCCCATATCGCGGCCAGCGCCTCGTGCAGGAGCAGCGACTCCATGCGCTTGCCGTAGCGGTGCCAGATGTCCGGCCACAGCCGCCCGAGGGCGGAATCGTCGGCCGGCGGCGGCGCCGGACGGGCGCCGTCGAGGTAGCGGGCGGTCATGTTCAGCGTCCGGTTGAGGAGGTTCCCGAAGTCGTTCGCCAGGTCGGCGTTGTAGCGCCGCACGAAACCGTCATACGAGACGTCACCGTCGCGGTCGAAGGGCACCTCGCGCAGGACCGCGTAGCGCACGCCGTCGATGCCGAACGTCGCCGCCATCTCGTCGGCATCGATCACGTTGCCGCGTGTCTTGCTCATCCGCTCGCCGCGATCGAGCATGAAGCCATGGGCGAAGACCTGCCGCGGCAGGGGCAGCCCAGCGCTCATCAGCATGGCCGGCCAGTAGAGGCAGTGGAAGCGCGTGATGTTCTTGCCGATGACGTGCACGTCCGCCGGCCACCAGCGCTCGAAGGCGGCCATGTCGTCGGGGAAGCCGGCGCCGGTGATGTAGTTG
>DATMJK010000019.1:0-19731 GCA_035553915.1 Candidatus Limnocylindrales bacterium
GAAGTAGCTATCGGCGTGGGCCGAGAGGCCGAGCGTGACGTGACCCGGGTTGGCGATCGTCACCGCGCCGCCGACGTTGAGCACGCCAGCGCCGCCACTCATGTCGAGATGGGTCATGAACGACGGCGCGCCGTAGCCGCCGTTGCTGCCGCAGCCGCTGGATGTCTGAGCCGGGTTGTTGAGGACGAGATCGCCGACCACGGTGAGCGTGCCGGTCGTGGTGCGCACTCGGATGCAGCGGTTGGTGTTGGTTGCTGTGCTGTGCAGCGTCAGGCTGCCGCCAATGGTCGCCGTGCCGGCGTCGACGATGAGCTGGCTGTTGTTGCCGCTGGTGGGCTGGTTGACCGTGACGCTACCGCCTACCGCCAGCGAGGACGTCGCATCGAGCAGGGCCAGCGACTGCGAGGTGCCACCGGCGTTGATGGTCAGCGACTGGGCCGCGGCAGCGTAGCCCGCGGGGATCGTCACGGCATGGCCGGCGGCGATGGTGACGTCGTCGGCGGCGTTGGGTATCTGGCCGCAGCTCCACCTCGCCGCTTCGTCCCACGAGCCACTGCTGACAGAGCTGCATGCGAGTGCAGCCACATACGGCCCCACGATCGGCCCGCCGTCGCCCAGAGGCCCGGCGCCGTTTGGCTGGAGTGAATCCGTCGACTCGCTGGCCATCGCGCGGGCGAGGTTCAGGCGTCCGTTGCCCACCTCGTCGCGCCCGCCGGCCGCGTCGGCCGTCGCCGCAAGGCGGTGAACGATCTGGCCGTTGGTCAAGCCGGGACCTGCGGCGCGCAGCAACGCGGCACTCGCCGAGACGAGCGCCGCTGAGGCAGACGTTCCGGAGACCTGCGTGTATCCGCCACCGAGCGCGGTCGCGCTGATTGCCGTGCCCGGCGCGCCGAGGAACACCGCCTCGCCGTGGTTGGAGCTCTCGTGAAGCCTATCGAGCCGGTCCGTGTTGGAGATGCCCATGACCCCACGACTGCCAGCCGGGTAGGTCACGCGCGCGCTGCCGTCGTTGCCGGCTGCCGCGACGACCACCACGTCACGATCCCAGGCGTAGTCGATGGCCGCCTGGAGGGCGGCCGAGTAGCCAGGGTTGCTGAACGACATGCTGATCACGTCGGCGCCGTTGTCGACTGCCCACACGAGGCCGGCGATGATGTCGCTGTCGCGGCCGGTGCCGTCGGCGGCGAGCACGGTCACCGGCATGACCTGTACCCCGGCAAAGCCCACGCCGGCGATGCCGATGGCGTTGTCCGTCTGGGCGGCGACGATACCGGCCATCGCCGTTCCATGGCCGTTCGGGTCGCTGCCGGATGCGCTGCCCTCGACGAACGAAGCGCCGGCGGCCAGCTGTCCCGCCAGATCGGGATGCGACGAGTCGACGCCGGTGTCGAGGATCGCCACGATGGCGCCGCCGTTCAGCCGGGTGCCATAAACCTCCGGCCAGCCGATACGCGGCAGTGCCCACTGTTCCCCGTACCGCGGGTCGGACGGACCGGCATCGACGCTGCGTTCGCGGTCAGGTTCGGCGCGCAGGACCAAGTTGCTGCCACGCAGCGCGGCCAGCGCCGCGGCCGCACCGTCGGCCGGCACGTCAACCGCGACCAAACGCAGCTGCGCGATGGCATCCCGCTCCGCGGCGCCGAGAGATTCGAGCAGCACTCGGCGCTGGGCGAAGGTCGCGTCGGAGGTGAACGTCACGAGCAGCCCGGCTGTCGGCCCACCAGGCGGAACAGGCGTTGGAGCGGCTGATGTCTGGGGCTCCGCGGTCCACTCCGGGCTTTCGCTGGGCATCGGTGACGGTGCAGGCGACGCCGATGGCTCGGTAGGCGCGGGGACGACGGGGGACGAGCTGGGGGCCGGCTCTGTAGACGGCAGCGCACCCGCCGTTGTCGCGGCGGGCTGGGGGGTGGCGGGCACAGGATCGGTCGAGTGTGGCGGTGACTGAGCGCTCGGCGGCGGCGACTCAGGGGTCGCAGATGGCGCAGGCCCAGGCGAGGCCGCCGCCTGGGCCTCCGACGGCTCCGGCGACGGGGCCGGATCGGCCCATGAGGCCCAGGGCATGGTCGTGCTGATCGTGAACAGCAGAACCGAGGCGAGTGCGCCCAGCCGGGCACGCCGACCGGGACGCGAGAACAGGGCGGCCACCAAGCCGCTCATGGGACGCTCAGGCTCCATGGGATCAGCTGCACGTCGGCGGCGTTGACGTCGCGGCTGAGCAGCGGGTACAGCGTGAAGGATGCGTGCGGCGTCGAGCCCGACACGGTCAGCACATCCAAACGTGCTGCGCCGGCGGCCGAATCACGGGCGTAGACCCGCACGCGCAGGTCGTTCGCCGTCCCGCTCACGTCGATCGCGCCCAGGCTGATCGTGCCGGTCGCGAAGGTGGTGCCCGTGACGCATGCCTGCGGGCTGCCAGAGGAACCGTGCGTCGACAGCACGGCGCTGCTCGAGGCACGCCGCAGCTCCACCCAGTAGCAGGCCGTGGCGCCGGCTGTGTCAGAGGCAAAGCGCAGGTTGAGCTGGCCGCCGGTGATCGCCAGGCCGCCCGGCAGCGGCCCGTTGAGGTCGAACTCGAGGTAGCGGTCGGCAGCAAAGGCCGATGGCAGGGCACGGCTGACCAGGTAGCGGCCATCGCCGGCGTAGGCCAAGGGGCTTGAGCCGTCCACGGCCGAGCCCGAGGAGTGGTCGCTGACCGAGAACGGCGGCGTCACGCGCTCGCCGCGAAAGATCAGCGCCGAGCCGAGCTCGTTGGGCAGCGGCTTCTGCGCCGTGAACGAGGCGAGGGTCCACTGGATCGCGGCTCCGATGAGCAACCCGACCACTAGCGCGCCGGCGAACAGCACCAGCCAGGCCGAGCGGCTGAGGGTGGGCCGGGCGCGGCGGCGCAGGCCGATCGCCCTAGCCACGGGCGGCCCCCCTGAGATTGCGGCGCGAGCGGGTCATCGTTGGCCTCGTCCGGGTGCGACGGCGGCCATCCATGGGCCCGCCGATCGAGTCAACGTCTGGATCGTGGCTTCGCGCCCGGGCAAAGTCCCTGACGCGATAGCGCCAATCCACGCTCCGCCATGTGGGAAAGAAGTACCCCTGCCGCTCTTGACCGCACCTGACCGCACAGGCGCCTTCAAACGCCGGCCGCAGCGGCACCTTGTGGCGCGCGCACGGCTTCCGTGCGACGGCGAGAGCGGCGAAGCGCGTCGTCAACGGCCCAGCGGATGAGCAGCAACGTTCCCGACGCGGCGAGCGCGGCCACCAGGCCAGTGGGCATTGCCAGGAACGCAATCACGAACCCGAGCTTTGGCGCGTACGACTCAACACGGCCCACGATCATCGAGACGGGCACGAGGCCCGCGTCGTTGGCCTGGTTTGCATCGCCGCGAGTGCGCATCACGAGCTGCCCGGCGAGATCGGGCCGCAGCTCCACGATGCGGTGGGTCAGCACGCCATCCGGGTCGCCGCGCATGGTCACGATGTCGCCGACGCTGAGCTCATCTGCCGCCACGGGCGCGACGAAGATGATCGAGCCAATGGGCAGGGTCGGCTCCATTGATCCACCGCGAACGATGAACACCTGGCGGTCCAGGTGACCGGCCAGGTGGCTGATCGCTGACACGCCCAGGAGCGCCAGCACCAGCCCCAGCCAGGCAACGCCGAGCAGGTGGCGGGCGAAGCTCAGGAGCAGGGTGCGCATTCTCGTGCCTCGTCTGGTCATCTATGGCGATGGTGGCCCGGCCTTTCGGCCGGGCCACCATCGCCTGCGGAGCGCCTGGGAGAAAGGGAGGGCCGTCCGGGGCTACGGGGTCGTGGCGTTGAAGGTGAAGGTCGCGGCCGTGGTTGCGTCCTGGTAGGCGTTGCCGGTGTTGCTCGGCAGCGTGACCCGGAAGCACAGAACCTCGCTCGCCTGGGCGGCGACGGCACGGGCACTGGAGATGGCGCCGCTGGCCAGCGAGCCGTCGTACAGCTGCGTGCCGTTCCAGTTGGCGCAGCCGGCGGTGTCTGTGTCCTTGGTCTTGATCGTCAAGGTCAGCTGGTCGCGCAGGCTCTTGGTGTCAGTGTTCGTGGCCGACGTGGTCATCGTGTACTCGACATCGACGCTGCCGTCGTTGGCGACTGTCAGCGCCTGCGTCGAGGTGAAGCCGGGCATGATGTTCGAGACGTTGAACAGAGTGCTGCTCGGCGTGGTGCTGATGCTGACCGTGCCGGTGCTGAAGCCGTTGGTCGTGACGTCGGCATCGTCAGTGAAGGCGGCGAACGACATCACGCCGGCGCCGATGCTGATCGTGGCAAGGCCGGTGATGGCGAGAACCGCCACCCGGCCCTTGACCTCTGCGAGAAGACTCAACATGTGTTTCGTTTCCCTTATCTGGCGGGGCCGTTCTGCGCGGCCCCGGGGCGCTCCATGAGGCAGCTCCCCGTGCTGCCGAGATCTATGCTCAGCGCGGCGACGGCGGGCCGAAACCACACGGCTGGGGTATTCGGGCCCGTACCTTGGTACGCGGGCTGGTGCGGTCCAGTGCTGAAGAGTGCGCGCTAGCCCGGCACGACAGGTTGAGCGACCCCCCACCGGTCGGTGTCGCGCGGCCCGCCAAAGGGCGTATCAGGCGGGCTGGGCGAGCACCATCAGCCGCAGCTCGGTCATGTCCTCGATCGCCCAGCGCAGTCCTTCCCGGCCCAGGCCCGAGTCCTTGACGCCGCCGTAGGGCATGTGGTCGATGCGGTACGTGGGGATGTCGTTGATAACCACCCCGCCCACCTCGAGCTCGTTGAACGCGCGCCATGCGTGACCGAGGTCATTGGTGAACACGCCGGTCTGGAGGCCGTAGAAGCTGTCGTTCACGGCACGGATGGCCTCGCCGAAGTCGTCGAACGGAAAGGCGACGACCAGCGGCGCGAAGGCCTCGTTGGAGCAGACCTGGGCCTGTGGCGGAGTATCGACGAGCACGGTCGGCGGGAAGTAGCCGGCCGCTGCGCGACCGCCGAGCAGCACTCGTCCGCCCAGCTCCTCGGCCTCGCGCACCCAGCGCTCGGTCCGAGCCGCGGCCTGCTCGTCGACCATTGGGCCGAGCTGCGTCCGCGGATCGAGCGGATCGCCGACGACGACCTCTCGTGCGCCCGCGACGAAGCGCTCCACGAACTCATCGAATCGCGCGCGCTGGATGAACATGCGCTGCACGCTGATGCACACCTGGCCGGCGTAGGCAAAGGCGCCCACGAGCGTGCGCCTGATTGCCCAGTCCAAGTCTGCTGATGCGTCTACGATCACGCCGGCATTGCCGCCCAGCTCGAGCACGACCTTCTTCTTGCCGGCGCGCTCCTTCATCCGCCAGCCGACCGACGGCGAGCCGGTGAAGGTCAGCAGCTTGAAGCGCTCGTCCGCAACCAGCCGATCGCCCAGCGCGCGGGTCATGGGCATGATGCTGACCGCCCCCTCGGGCACCCCCGCACGCTCGATGATCTCAGCCACGGTCAGCATGGTGAGCGGCGTCTTGGACGGCGGCTTGAGGACGATCGTGCAGCCCGCGGCGAGCGCCGGCGACAGCTTGTGGGCGGCCAGGTTGAGCGGAAAGTTGAACGGGCTGATGGCGGCCACCGGCCCGATCGGGAAGCGGCGCGTGATGCCCACCCGTTCCTTCGAGCTGGCCATCAGGTCGAGCGGGATCAGCTCGCCCGTCATCCGCTCGGCCTCCTCAGCGCCGAGACGGAAGGTGAGCGATGCACGATCGACCTCGACCAGCGCGTCACGGATGGGTTTGCCCGATTCGAGCGCGATCAGCCGCCCGAGCTCCTCGCGCCGCTCGGCGATGCCAGCGCTGATCTCGCGCAGCATCCGGCCGCGCTCATACGCCGGCAGCGCGCGCGTCGTCTCGAAGGTGCTTGCAGCGGCCTGGGCCGCCTCCTCGAACTGCTCCGGCGTGGCGTTGTAGGTTGCGCCAGCCGGCTCATCAGGACGGGCCGGGTTGGACACCTCCAGCAGGTCGGGCGACTGCACCCAGCGGCCGGCGACGAAGATCGGATGGGGGCCGGGAGCGGTGACGGTCATTGCCTGCAAATTCTAGGCGCCCCCATGTACCGTTCGTGCATGGTTGCCAGAGCTGCGCTGAGCGAGCTGCGCGCACGCCTGCGCGCCCAGCCGGGCGGCGCGTTGGCGCTGGCCGAGCACGACCCGCGCGCGACCTTCGGCTGGCGCAAGGAGGACGGCATCGCGCACACAGCTGCGCAGCTGGAGCGATTGGGCGACCTGCAGGAGCGGCTGTGGGCAGAAGGTCGGCGAGCGGTCCTGATCGTGCTGCAGGGCATCGATGCCTCGGGCAAGGACGGCACTATCCGGCGGGTGATGAGCGCCTTCAACCCACAGGGCTGCACCGTCTCGAGCTTCAAGGTGCCGACACCGGAGGAGCTGGCCCACGACTTTCTGTGGCGGATCCACCGGCGCGTGCCGGGCAAGGGCGAGATCGGCATCTTCAACCGCTCGCACTACGAGGACGTGCTCGTGGTCCGGGTCAAGGGGCTGGTCCCCGCGCCGGTGTGGCGCGCCCGCTACCGCCAGATCCGCGACTTCGAGCAGCTGCTCAGCGAGACTGGCACGACGATCCTCAAGTTCTTCCTGCACCTGTCGCCCGACGAGCAGCGCGAGCGCTTCCAGGAGCGCTACGACAATCCGCGCAAGCGCTGGAAGTTCTCGCTCGGCGACCTGGAGGAGCGGGCACGCTGGGACGAATACATGCGCGCCTTCGAGGACGCGCTGGCGAAGACCTCGACCGACAGCGCACCGTGGTACGTCATCCCGGCCGACCGCAACTGGTTTCGCGACCTAGCCGTCTCGACCATCCTTGCTGAGACGCTTACCGAGATAGACCCCCAGTTCCCGGAACCGGCTGACCTGCCGGTGGACCTGATGATCAAGTAGATCGACCTTGACGAGCATGGGTCTGGCGTCACGGCTGGCGAGGCGTAATGCCAGATTCTCCGCTTGAGGCGGCCGAAGGCGATTTGCGGCGGGCTCATGACGTTGAGTATTTCTACTCAATCTCGAGGAAGGAAGCGGCGCGAACGTTCAGCTGCGGCGGCCACCCCGAAGCGTGTCGAAGACGCCGCGCAGCAGGTCCTGGCCCAGCCGCGAGGAGACGACCCGGCCACTCGTTCGGACGGCGTTGTCTATCGAGCGCTGACGGGCGCGGGCAGCCCGTCGCTCCTCGGCGGCCCGGGCGGCTCGCTCGCGCTGGGCAGCTCGCTGGGCAGCAGCCATCTCGCGCGCCTGGCGCCGGATCTCGGCGCGCTGCTGTGCCGGGGTCATCGTGTTCAGCCCGCCGCTGGTCGTGGGCGGCATGTGCTCGCGCGTCGTGGCCTCTGCCGCGGCCTCGCGGGCGGCGGCCAGCTTGGCGTTGATGCGCTCGTAAGCCGAGTCCCGGTCGATCGTCGTGCCGTACTTGGCCGTCATCGGGCTCATGGCGACGCGGCCCTGGAACTGGACTTCATCGAGCGGGGCCATGCTCGAATCGGGCGCGGCGAGACGCGTGGCGGCAAGCGGCGTCGGGATGCCGCGCGGTGATAAGACGGTCACCGCCGCCTCGCCAATGCCAAGCGAGGTGAGCAGCCGCTCGACGTCGTAGTGCTCGGTCGTGGGGAAGGTGCGCGCCGTCTTGCGCAGCGCGTCGGCGTCTTCAGGCGTGAATGCGCGCAGCGCGTGCTGCACACGGTTGCCGAGCTGCGAGAGGACCGGCGAAGGGACATCCGTCGGGGCGTGGGTGACGAAGTAGACGCCGACACCCTTCGAGCGGATCAGCCGGGCGGTGCGCTCGATCTGCTCCATCAGCGCCTTCGACGCGTCCTTGAACAACAGGTGCGCCTCATCGAAGAAGAAGCACAGCTTTGGCTTGGGCAGGTCGCCCGCCTCCGGCAGCGTCTCGTACAGCCGGGCGAGGATCCAGAGCATGAAGGTCGAGAAGAGCCGCGGCTTGTCCATCACGTCGGCCAGTTCGAGCAGGCTGACCAGGCCCTGGCCGTCGTCTGTCGTGCGCAGCAGGTCCGAGACCTCAAGCTCGGGCTCGCCGAAGAAGATGTCAGCGCCTTCCTGCTCGAGCACGACGATCGAGCGCAGCAGCACCCCGACCGACGATGCCGACATGCCGCCGTAGTCCTTGAGGTACGGCTTGCCCTCGTCAGATGAGAGGAACTTGAGCGTCGTGACGAGGTCCTTCAGGTCGAGCAGCGGCAGGTCGTGGTCGTCGCAGTACTTGAAGATGAGCGCCAGGATGGAGGTCTGGGTGTCGTTGAGGTCGAGCACCTTGCCCAGCAGCAGCGGCCCGAACGAGCTGACCGTCGCACGGACCTGGGCGCCGCGCTGGCCGGTCAGCGAGAAGAACTCGACAGGGTGGCCGACCGGGTCGTAGGCCAAGTCGAGGCTGGCCATCCGCTCGTTGATCCGCGTATCGTCGGTCGGGCCGGGCTGGGCCATGCCCGTCAGGTCGCCCTTGATGTCGGCCACGAACGACGGCACGCCCAGGCGCGAGAGCTGGCCGGCCATCAGCTGCAGCGTCTTGGTCTTGCCAGTGCCGGTGGCGCCGGCGATCAGGCCGTGGCGGTTGAGCATCGACAGCGCGACGCGCACGTGGACGCCGTCGAGCACCCCGCCGTCGAGCATCGGGCTGCCCAGCAACAGGCTGGGCTGGTCGAGGGAGTAGCCCTCGGTCATCGTCGCGCGGAAGGCCTCGGTCATGGGAGCGCGAGGTTATCAGCCGCGGCGCCGCCCGGCGGAGGTGACTGGCGCTCAGCCGCCGGGAGGGCGGCTGTTGACCCGAGCCGGGTGGTTCTTGTTGCCGCCGCCCCACTCGGTCGCGCCGCCGGCACCCGCGCCGGTCGTCTTCTTGACCTCCTGGTCAGGCTTGCCTGCATACGAGCCCTTCTCGTCCAGGCTGTGCGCCGGGTTGGTCTCCTCGAGTGGCTCCCGTGGGGGCGTCTGCCGGGCAGGGTCGCGTTGCTTGTTCGCCATGAAGGGATGATCGCCTCGCGGCCGTTGCGCTGACGAGCGGCCCGATGATCCGGCCGTTGCGGGGACCGAACAGCGACCGACGGCGCAGTGCTGATCAGCACTACCTTTCAACGGGACGCTGGTGCCGGCGGGCGCGCGGCCTTGAAAGCCTCCGCGAGCGCCGGTCGTGGGCGGGAGAACGGCGCCGCGATGCCTTCGCGCCAGCTCCGGGCCGCGTACGTCCATATCGACCGGCGCCCCCAGCCATGTGAAAGGTAGTGGCGATCAACGCTGGGGCCGTAACTCGCCAGGGCAGGGTGTCCGGCATTCGGCCGGGGCCGTGTCCGACAGTCACTGCTAGGCTGGGCAAGACCCCACACGAACGAGGAGATTGCCCGTGCCCAAGACGTACACGCAGCCGCCGGAGATGGCGATCGATCCCGCGCGCCGCTATACGGCCACCATCGAGACGAGCGCCGGCACGATGACCGCCGAGCTCTTCGCCGCCGAGGCTCCCAGGACGGTCAACAACTTCGTGACACTGGCCCGTGACGGCTTCTACGAGGGCGTGATCTTCCATCGCGTGATCAAGGGCTTCATGATCCAGGGCGGTGACCCGACGGGCACCGGCCGTGGCGGCCCGGGCTACAAGTTCGAGGACGAGCCGGTCAAGCGGCCGTACAAGCGTGGCACGCTGGCGATGGCCAATGCCGGCCCGAACACCAACGGCAGCCAGTTCTTCGTCATGCACTCCGACTACGGCCTGCCGCCGAGCTACACGATCTTCGGCAAGCTGACCGATGGCGAGGAGGTGGTCGACGCCATCGCGACCGCCTCGACCGGCGCGCAGGACAGGCCGCTCGAGCCGGTGACGATCGACCGCGTGACCATCGCCGAGGAATGAGCCGGCCAGCGGGCCGACGCTAGGCTGGGCCTGATGTCGCTGTCAGATCTCGCACCAGCCGAGCTCGCCTTGCTCGACGGTGCCCGACGGGCCGTGCTGGCCACGATCCGGCCCGACGGCTCCCCGCGGCTGGTGCCCATCGTCTACGCCACCGACGTCGCCGCGGGGCGGATCTACTCACCGCTTGACCAGAAGCGGAAGTCGATCTCCGACCCGCGCCGGCTGGCGCGGGCTCGCGACATCGCCGCTCGACCGCAGGCGAGCGTACTCGTCGATCGCTGGAGCGAGGACTGGTCGGCGTTGGGCTGGCTGCGCCTGGACGGGCGGGCCGAGCTGCTCGAGCCGCACGACGCCGCCAATTCGGCCGAGCACGAGACAGCGGTCCGGCTGCTGGAGGAGCGTTACCCGCAGTACGCCGGCCACGAACTGGCCCGCCGGCCGATCATCCGCCTGACCGTCGAGCGCACGGCCAGCTGGGCCGCAGTGTGATCAACGTCATCGACCTCATCGCGCTGGTCATCGTGCTCTTCGCGATCTGGATGGGCGCACGCTCGGGCTTCGTGGTGCAGGCGCTCGCGCTGGCCGGGTTTGCGGCCGGCGTCGTGCTGCTGGTCGTGGCCGCGCCCTACGCCGCGCCGCTCGTCGACGAGATGGAGCCACCGCTGCGCAGCCTGCTGGTGCTGCTGGTGATGGCCTCCGTCGTGCTGCTCGCGCAGGGCGTCGGATCGGAGGTCGGCGCATCCCTGCGCCGCCGGCTGGGCTATGGGCTGCTCGGCGGCGTCGACCGCGCAGCGGGCGGGCTGTTCGGCGTGGCACGCGGCATATTCCTGGTGTGGCTCCTCGGCGGGCTGTTGGCTGTCGCGCCCGTGCCGGTGCTGGCCACCGAGGCGCGGACTTCGCTCGCCCTGCGGGTCATCGACACCCACCTGCCCTCCCCGCTCAGCCTGGCCGCGGAGTTCGGGCGGGCGATCGAGCAGGCCGGGCTGCCCGACGTCTTCGCCGAGCTGCCGCCGCCGCCCGCGGAGCCGGTCGACAGCCCCGACCAGCAGGCCGCCAACCGGATCGCCGACGTGGCTCGCCGGAGCACGCTGCGCGTGGAGGGCATCGCCTGCGGGCGCTTCATGACCGGCACCGGCTTCGCCATCGCGCCCGACTACTTCGTGACCAACGCCCACGTCGTCGCCGGCTCGGACAGGCTGTGGCTGTCCTTCGATGGCTCGCTCGACCGTCACTCGGCCGTCCTCGTGGCCTTCGACCCTCAGCTCGACGCGGCGTTGCTCCACGCGCCGGGCCTCACCGTCGCGCCACTGACCCTGGCCGCGGACGACCCGGGCCGCGGCTCGGCGGCCGCGGCCATCGGCTTCACCGGCGGCGGGCGCCAGCGGGCCATTCCGGCAGCGGTGACGCGCTCGCTCCAGGCCTTGGGCCGCGACATCTACGGCCGCCAGATGGTGCCGCGGCAGGTGATCGAGATGCGCGCCGACGTGGCGCCCGGCGACAGCGGCGGGCCCGTGCTGCTCGAGGACGGGACGGTCGGCGGCGTGACCTTCTCCGAGTCGCGCGAGGATCCCTCGATCGGCTATGCGCTTTCGCCCGTGGCCGTCGCCGATTCGGTCGGTCGCGCGGTCGGGCGAACCGAGGGGGTCAGTCCGGGGGAGTGCCTGCCCGGTCTTTGATCAGCCGGCCGCGGCGCGTCAGCGCGCGCGACGACAGGGCGGCGACGCCCATCGCGATCAGCGCCCGCTCGGCGGGCGGCAGCGGCCGCACGATCGACAGGAACTCGTCGGCCCGCGCGCGGTCGATCTGGGCCAGCAGCGCCCGGCCGTCGACTGACAGATCGAGCGTTCGCTGACGACGATCGGCGACTTCCTCGGCACGCTCGACGAGGCCGCGCCGGACGAGCCCGTCGACCAGCCGGCTGGTCGCGGAGTGCGAGCGGCCAACCTGCTCTGCCAGGTCGGCGATGGTCAGCGTCTGCGTGCCGCCGATGGCGTACATCGCGGCCAGCTGCGTGAAACCGAGGCCCAGGCGATGCAGCTGCGCGCTGAAGCCGATCACCAGGTCGCGCCACAGCGCCCGCCCGATGGCGATCCGCTCGGACAGCAGACGCGGGTTCTGGAGCTGGTCGCGAGCCGCGATGACGGCCGGGCTCAGCCCGTCATCACGCTGCGGATCGTCGTCAGAAGGATGCATGCTTGCATGTTATGCGCGGTGCCGCAGCCGCGGGCGCTGTAACGTCTCCGGTCGTGAGTGCCGTTGCTTTCGTCTTCCCCGGCCAGGGCTCGCAGTACGTGGGCATGGGCCGCCCCCTGGCCGACACCTCGCCGGGCGCGGCGGCAGCCTTCGCGACTGTCGATGACGCGCTGGGCGAGCGCCTCTCGGCGCTGATCTGGGATGGCCCGGCCGAGACGCTCGACCTGACCGTCAACGCCCAGCCTGCAATCCTGGCCTGCTCCATCGCGCTGCTTCGCGCGCTCCAGGAGCGCGGCCTCAACCTGCAGCCACGCTTCTTCGCCGGCCACTCGATGGGCCAGTACAGCGCGCTCGTCGCGGCCGGCGTCATCGAGCTGACCGATGCGGCCCGGCTGGTGCGCGAGCGCGGCCGGCTGATGCAGGCCTCAGCCGAGGACGGGGCAATGGCCGCGATCATCGGCCTGCCTGACGAGCGGCTGGCCGATCTCGAGGCCGCCGGCAGCGCGGCCGGGGTGTTCACCGTCGCCAATCGCAACTCGCCCGGACAGGTCGTGGTCAGCGGCGAGCGGGCGGCCGTCGAAGCCGCCGCCGAGACTGCCAAGGCCATGGGCGCCAAGCGCGCGCTGATGCTGCCGGTCAGCGTGGCGGCCCATTCGCCGCTGATGGCCCGCGCGGCCGACGGCATGAAGGAAGCGCTGGCCGGCGTGCAGTTCGCCGATCCGCGCGCGCCGCTGCTGGCCAACGCCGACGCCAGGCCGCTCGAGACGGGCGAGGCCTGCCGCGCCGAGCTGATCGAGCACCTGACGCGCGGCGTCGACTGGGTCGCCGCCGTCGAGTCGATGAGTGCCGCCGGTATCAGCGCGTTCGTCGAGGTCGGCCCGGGCAAGGTGCTCAGCGGGCTCATCCGCCGCATCGCGGCCGGCGCGCTCGCCCACGCGGTCGACGATTCGTCCGCAGACGGCCACCTCGCACTACCATCGTTCGCCCAGGCCCCGTCACCGGCCTGAGCCACCAAGTCAAGGAGCCCCTGTTCGCCATGCGTCGCCCAGACTTCGCCCGCCGCGTCGCCGTCACCGGCCTCGGCGTGATCAGCCCGATTGGCCAAGACATCGAGACGATGTGGGACAGCCTGTCGCGTGGCGTCAGCGGCCTAAAGCGCATCACCCGCTGGGATCCGACGCCATATGAGGCGCAGGTGGCCGGCGAGATCAACGACTTCGACGGCACGAGGTGGATGGACTTCAAGGCCATCCGGCGCACAGACCGCAACGTCGTCCTCGGCGTCGCGGCCGCCAAGCAGGCGCTCGAGGATTCGGGGCTCAAGGTGGACGAGAGCAACCGCGACGACATCGGGGTCATCTTCGGCTCGGGCGCAGGCGGGCCGCTGCTGCTGATGGAGCAGCGCAACAACTGGGAAAGCAAGGGCCACCGCACGGTCAGCCCGTTCTTCATCGCCAACATGCTGCCTGACACCGCGTCGGGCCAGATCGCCATCGAGACCGGCATCCGCGGCTCGAACATGTGCATCGTCACCGCCTGCTCGAGCGGCACGCACAACATCGGCGAGGCGGCCGAGGGCATCCGGCGTGGCGACTACATCGCCGCGCTGACCGGTGCCACGGAGAATCCGCTCCACGAGCTGGCCCACATCGGCTTCAGCAACATGCGCGGCATGGGCCTGCCGCGGCCGGGTGAGGGCATCGAGACTGTGTCACGGCCGTTCGACAAGACGCGCAACGGCTTCGTGCTGGGCGAGGGCGCTGGCGCGCTGATGCTCGAGGACCTCGAGTACGCCAAGGCGCGCGGGGCAAAGGTCTACGCCGAGGTCGTGGGCTATGGCTCGGCCGCAGACGCGTGGGACCTGATCCAGCCGATCGAGAAGGGCGACGGCGTGCGCCGGGCACTGCTTCAGGCGCTCGAGCGGCACAACGTCCCGGCCAATGAGATCGACCTGATCAACCCGCACGGAACATCGACGCCGCTGGGCGACCTGCGCGAGGCACAGGCCTTCTGGGCCGTCTTCGGCGACCACACCCCGAACATCGCCATCAGCGGCACGAAGTCGATGACCGGCCACCTGATGGGCGCGTCGGGAGCGATCGAGGGCGTGGCGACCGTGCTCAGCGTGCACAACCAGTGCGCGCCGGCGACGCTCAACTACCGCGACGAGGACCCTGAGATCAACCTGAACGTGGTCCACGGCCAGTCGCGGCCAATGGAGATCCGCTACGCCATCTCGGACAACGTCGGCCTGGGCGGCCACAACGGGGCGGTCATCTTCAAGCGTTACGACGGCGACTGACGGCTGACAGGCCGGCCCCAACCGGGCGCGCCGCGCGGCTGCTCGCCGCCCGCGACCACCTGCCCGCGCACGAGCGTGGCGATGGCCCTGCCGTGGATCACCCTGCCCTCGAACGGCGTCATCGGGTGCATGCCGTGCAGCTCGGCGCCGCGGATCACGCCCTCGCTCGCCAGCTCGACCACGACCAGGTCGGCGTCGGCGCCGGGGTCGAGCGAACCCTTGGCAGGCCACAGCCCCCACGTTCGGGCTGGGCCCTCCGAGGTCACGGCGACCATCCGCTCGAGCGACAGCCGCCCAGCATCGACGAGCGTCAGCATCAGCGGCACCATGGTCTCCACGCCGGGCGCGCCGGCGGCTAAACGGCTGGGATCCGGACCTGACTTCTCTGCTGGCGAATGGGGGGCATGGTCGGACGCCACGCAATCGATCGTGCCGTCCACCAGGGCGGCCATCAACGCCTCGGTGTGCGGCTCTCCGCGAAGCGGCGGATAAACCTTGGCCTCATCTGGCGAACGCAGCAGCAAGTGGTGGGGCGTCACCTCACAGGTCAGGTCGACGCCGCGCGCGCGCCAGCGCCGGACTGCCTCGATGCCCGCCTCTGAGCTGAGGTGCAGGATGTGACCCGCAGCACCGGACCGAGATAGCATCCCGGCGGCGTGGTCGATCGCCCGCACCTCGGCCTCGATTGGCCGCGCGCCGCCGGAGGCCTGGATGGTCCGTCCGTCCTCGGCGTGGAAGGCAGTGCGCATGCCGACCGCCCGCGCCAGGGCGAGCGCGCGCAGCAGCTGCTCATCGGTCGGCGCCGCGATCCCGCCCGTCGACGGCGCGAGGAAGACCTTGAGGCCGACGATCAGCCCGGACTCCAGCAGCTCAGGCAGGCCCGCGATCGAGGGCGGGTCGACCAGACCGAAGATCCCGAAGTCGCAGTAGGAGCTTGCCGCCGCGAGCTCGAGCTTGGCCAGGGCGTCTGCCACGGAGCGCGTCGGCGGGACGGTGTTGGGCATCTCGAGCACGGTCGTGACTCCACCGTGGACGGCCGCCCGGGAACCGGTCAGCCAGGTCTCCTTGTGCTCCAGCCCGGGCTCGCGAAAGTGGACGTGGCCGTCGATCACGCCGGGCAGCACGAAAAGCCCGCCGGCATCCAGCAGCTCGGCCGCCGACTCGTCGAACTCGTGGCGCTCGCCGAGGGCATGGATGCGGCCATCTCGAATGGCCACGTCCGCCTGCCGCCGCCCGGCGGCGGTGACGACGGTGCCGTTGACGATGACGAGGTCCAATCGCTCTGACATGGCTGGTGCTCAGGCTATGCCACCATCGGTGGCGATGGAATCCCCACCGCGCGCCCACGACGTGCTCGGGTTCTACGGCCCGGATTCGATGATGTGGCGGATCAACCGCGAGGCGGTGCTGCTCGGCGCCGGCCCAACGGCACTGCTGCTCCAGATCGCGCATCCGTCCGTGGCTCGCGGGGTGGCCGAGCACTCCGACTTCGAGGCGGACCCGTTCCGCCGCCTGCACGGCACGATCAACACCACGATGGCGCTCGTCTTCGGCGACGGCCGGGCAGCCGAGCGCGCTGTCCGGCGGCTGAACGGCATCCATGCCGGCATCCGCGGTGACGGCTACCGAGCGCTCGATCCGGCCTTGCTGCTGTGGGTGCAGGTGACGCTGATCGTCACCAGCGTGCGCGCCTACGAGCGGTGGGTCGGCCGCCTCAGCGCAGCCGAGAAGGAGCAGTTCTGGCAGGAAGCACGGTCGGTGGGCGTGCGCCTGGGCATCCCGCTGTCAGTCAGCCCGGCCGACTGGCCGGCACTGCTGGGCTACTGGGATTCGATGCTCGCGCCCGGCGGGCCGATCACGGTGACCGACAGGGCGCGCCGGCTGGCGCCACTTATCCTGCGCCCGCCGCTGCCGTTTGTGCCCGGGCTGATGGTCGACCTGCTGGCACTACCCGGCTTGGCGCTGCTGCCGCCGCGACTGCGCGCCGAGTTCGGCATCGAGTGGGGTCCGGGCCGCGACCGGCTTGCCCGGCTGCTTGGCCTGGCCGTCCGCGCCTGGGTCGCTGTCGTGCCCGCCCGCCTGCGCTCGCTGCCGCAAGCGAACGCGGCCTGGCGCCGCGCTGCCCGGCGGCGTGCCCGCTGAGCGCCGCTACAATTCGTGCCCGAGCAGTCAGGAGCTGTCCCCTTGCCCAACAATGACCTGTCGCGCCGTGCCGTGGTGACGGGCATCGGTGCCGTCACGCCGATCGGCAACGACCATCCAACTACCTGGCAGAGCCTCGTCGCCGGCAGGTCAGGCACCGGTCCGATCACGACCTTCGACGCGAGCATCTTCGACGTGCGCATTGCGGCTGAGGTCAAAGGCTTCGACCCGACCGTGGCGATGGACCGCAAGATGGCCCGGCGGATGAGCCGCTTCGTGCACTTCGCGATGGCCGCCGGCAAGGAGGCGGTTGCGGACGCCGGGCTCGACTTCGCCGAGTGGTCGCCTGAGAGGCGTGACCGGGTGGCGGTTGCCGTGAACACCGGCGGGGGCGGCATCGAGGTGGTGACGACCGGCGCCGACGTGCTGGCCACGCGCGGTCCCGGGCAGGTCAGCCCGTTCTCGTTCCCCGCCCTGTCGTGTTCGATGGGCGCCTGCATGCTGTCAATGGAGTACGGCCTGACCGGGCCGGTGATCACCCAGTCAGCAGCCTGCGCAACGTCGATCATCTGCTTCCACGACGCGCTGCGGATGATCGAGCGCGGAGAGGTCGACGTCGTGCTCGCCGGCGGCACGGAGGCCCCGCTGCTGCCCATGGGCTTCGCCGCCCTGGCCAACATGGGCGCGCTGTCGAAGCGCAACGACGAGCCCGAGAAGGCGTCGCGGCCGTTCGATCGGACGCGTGACGGCTTCGTCTACGGCGAGGGCGCCGGGGTGATGGTCGTCGAATCGGCCGAGCACGCACTGCGTCGCGGGGCGCGCATCCAGGCTGAGGTGGTGGGCTCCGCACTTACCGCCGACGCGTTCCATATCTCCGCTCCCGAGCCGACCGGCCGTGGCGCGGCGATGGCCATGACCAAGGCGTTGGCTGACGGCGGCGTGGCGCCCGACGAGGTCGATTACATCGCCGCCCACGGCACGAGCACGCCGCTCAACGACGTGACCGAGACGCGCGCCATCAAGGCCGCGCTCGGCGACCACGCCTACAAGGTCGCGATCAGCGGCCCAAAGTCGATGGTCGGCCACATGATCGGCGCCGCCGGGGTGGTCGGCGCGATCGCTGCCGTGGGCGCGATCCGCGAGGGGATCATCCCGCCGACAATCAATCTCGAGCACCCTGATCCGGAGTGCGACCTCGACTACACGCCGCTGGTCGCCCGCCAGCGCCGCGTCGAGACGGCGATGATCAACGGCTTCGGCTTCGGCGGCCAGAACGCGGTCGCGGTCTTCCGCCGTTTCCAGGAGTAAGCGCTCAACGACGCGGGATCGGCCGGCCCTCGAACGCTTCGAACATCTCGAGCAGGTCAGCGGGCACGCGCATCACCCGGTTGCGCGCGAGGTCGAACATCACCTGCGTCGATGTGCCGTCAGCCAGCAGCCGCGCCTCGCCCAGCGCTGACGCGCCGGCCCGGACGCGGTACTCGAGCCCGAACGACGAGCGACTCGTCCAGGCAAAGCGGCAACCCACCCACAGCTGCTCACCGAAGAAGGCCGGCCGGCGGTAGACGAGGCTGGCCTCGGCGATGACGAAGGTCCGCTCGCCGGCCCGCTCGCCGGTGCCGAACGGCGCGCCGGCGACGGCGGCGTAGTAGCCGGCGCGGGCAGCCTCGAAGTAAGAGAGGTAGACGGCATTGTTGACGTGGCCCAGCGCGTCGGTGTCGACGAAGCGGACCTCGATCGGGTGCTCGTAGCGGAACTCACCGGCGGGTGGCTCACGGCGGACGCTCATCGCCGCCGATCATGCCAGAGGGTGCGTCCCGGCTACGGGGTGATTGGCTGCAGCCAGTACATCGTGCTGTTGACCGAGTCGCCCGACAGGCGATGGCTGTTGTACGTGTTCCGGAAGATCCCGCCCGAGACGACCTTGGTGCCCTTGCTGCCGATCATCGTCACGCGGTAGACCCGCCCGGAGACGCCGCGCTCGAAGCTGAGCGAGGTGATGTTGCCCACGTCAGTGGCACTGTTCTTGCTCATGATCGTGCTCAGCTGGGCCATCGTGAATGAGGCGCTGGTGAATTCGAACTTGCCGTAGCTTCGGTCGTAGGCCAGGCCGTTGGCGTCCACGTCCGGCTTGCCCCGGACATACGCCACGACCGAGCCCGGCTTGCCGGCAGTGCCCGGAAAGGCGTACTCGCTGTTCTCGGTGTGGCCGCCGGAGGCCGCGTGGAAGTAGGCCGTGATCACCTTGCCGTTGTGCAGTAGGACCATCCCGGCCGTGTCATCGACGGCCAGATTCGAGCGCGGGTGCTCGGCCATCAGGCCGCGATAGACCTGGTTGGCCGAGGTGGGCAGGATGTCATAGCTGCCGGCGCGGCCAATGCGCGGCCAGGCGTAGCTGCGCGCGGCGATGGACTGCGCCTTGACCGCCTCGATGTGCCAGCTGGCCGGCATCTCCGACGGGATCACGCCACGCAGGTACACATCGAGCGGCAGCACGTTGACCTGCTGCAGCCCGCCCGACGAGGTGACAGTCAGGCGCATCGAACCGCGGAACTGGGTGTACGCGGGGTGGCTGTCCTTGAATGAGGTATTGAGGACCGTGCTCGCGTCCGTCGCCTCCATGTACAGCTCGGGCCCGGTGGCGCGGGCGATCTCGGTGCCGGTGCTGGTGAACACGACCGCAACCCAGTGGCCGGCAGGGATCGGCGTCGGCGTCGGGCTCGGCGAGGGCGGGGCACTTGGTGAGGCGCTCGGCGAGGAAGACGGATCGGGGCTCGGCTCGGGGGTCGGTGGCGCCGCTGGCGCGAGGGCCGGCTGCCACATCTCGACATAAGTTCCCGGACCGAACGTCTGTCCGGGGAAGAGCGCGTTCGTCCAGCCACCGGCGATGGTCGTCACGCGAGCCGGCTTGCTCGCGGTCGGCTTGTAGCTGGCGGCGAGCTGGACGCGGATCAGCGCCTGGCCGTCGATCGTCCCGATCTGGGTGTTGGTGTAGTAGTGCATCAGGATCTGGTCGAATGTCTGGCCGTCGTTGGCGCGGCCGCGCGCCCCGTACTGCGACAGGCCCACGCCGTGGTGGGTGCCCCGGCCGTAGAAGTTGAACAGCGGCGTCGGAGTCGGCGTCGGGCTTGGGCTCGGCGAAGGTGACACGCTTGGCGAAGGACTGGGCGGCATGCTGGGACTTGGGGACGGGGCACCCACCACGGCGTGGGCCTGTCGCAGTAC